>JAHZAT010000035.1 GCA_019423795.1 Clostridiales bacterium | reverse complement strand
CATCACAGGCACTGATTCAGGGAGTTGCTTCTAAATTAAAAGAAGAAGGATATAAAATCGGTGGATTTGAAGCTTATGTAACAAGTGATGTATTAAATGGGGCTGGAATGTCATCTTCTGCTGCATTTGAAGTATTGATCGGAAATATTTTATCTGGGTTATATAACGATATGAAGATCGATCCTGTATTTTTGGCGCAGGCCGGACAGTATGCAGAGAATGTATACTTTGGAAAACCATGTGGATTGATGGATCAGATGGCATCTTCCATTGGAGGTCTGATCAATATTGATTTTGAAGATCCTCAAAGTCCAAAGATCAAAAAGGTTGAAGTGGATTTTGAAGAATATGGACACAGCTTATGCATTGTGGATACAAAAGGATCTCATGCAGATTTAACAGATGATTATGCAGCAATTCCATACGAAATGAAGAAAGTTGCCAATTACTTTAATCAGGAAGCATTAAGAGAAGTTGATAAAGATGATTTTTACTTAAATCTACCAAAGATCAGAGAAATCTTAGGAGATAGAGCAGTTCTTCGTGCAATGCATTTATTTGAGGAAAATAAACGTGTAGATCAGCAGGTAAAAGCTTTAGAAGAAGGAGATTTTGATACATTTAAGAAATTGATCAAAGAATCTGGGGATTCATCCTTTAAATATTTACAAAATGTATATTCAAGCCACGACCTGACAAATCAGAGTGTATCAATCGGATTGGCGATCAGTGATATTTCTTTAGGAGATAAAGGAGTCAGCCGAGTTCATGGAGGAGGATTTGCAGGAACGATTCAGGCATTTGTACCAAATGATATTGTTAGTATGTACAAAAAGAACATGGAACATGTATTTGGTGAAGGAGCATGTCATGTCTTAAAAGTACGCCCATACGGAGGAATGAAGGTATTATAAGATGATGAAAGTAAGAATGATAGAACAAAGAGATAACGGAGTCTGCTTATTCGAATTAAAAAATGATGAGATCAAGGTGATCACAAGTAATCTTGGATGTCATGTGTTATCTGTATTTACAAAAGACCGAGAAGGAAACTTTGGGGATGTTGTTCTTGGATTTGAGAATGTGGAAGATTGCTGGCATGGAGATGGAAGTTATATGGGAGCGATTGCCGGACGTGTTGCAAATCGTATCGGAGATGCAAAGTTTGAATTAAATGGAAAGACATACGAATTGGCAGCAAACAATGGAAAGAATTCTCTCCATGGAGGAATCAAAGGATTTAATCAAAAGATATTTAAATATGAATTGTTGGAAGATGGAATCCGTTTTATCTATCTCTCACCAGATATGGAAGAAGGATATCCGGGAAGTCTTTATCTGAAAGTTGTGTATCGTTTATGCGATAATACATTAAAAATGGAATATGAAGCAGTATCCGATGAGGATACACTGGTCAATATCACAAATCATTCTTACTTTAATTTATCTGCTGGAAAAGATAAAATTTATCATCATCAGTTAAAGGTAAAAGCGGATGAGATTGCATGTGTTGATGAAAACTGTCTTGCCAATGGAACATTTTTAAAGATAGAAAACACACCATTTGACTTTAAAGAATTTCATGAGATCGGAGAGCGGATCAACGATGATCATGAACAGTTAAAACTTGCCGGAGGTTATGATCATTCTTTCATGGTAAAAGATGAAGATGACCAGTTAGTTCTATATGACAAAGAAACTGGAAGAAAAATGACGATGACAACAACACTTCCATGCATTCAGGTATACACAGGAAACTTCCTGTCTGGCGGATGTAATGGAAAAGGTGGGAAACCATACGAAAACAGAGATGGTGTTGCCTTAGAAGCCCAGTTCTTACCAAACTCCATACATATAGAAAAAGAACCAAAGGTAATTTTAAGAAAAGGCGAAGAATACGAAGCAGTAACAACATATCGATTTGAGGTGGAATAAGATGGATTTACAAAAAGATATCAAAAAACTTGTAACATATGGACTTGATAAAAAACTGATCATGCCAGAAGATGAAATCTATACGATCAATCAATATCTGGAAGTGTTTCGTTTAGATGAGTACAATGATCCAGATATCACAGGTGAAGAAATTATTTTGCCGGAGATTTTAGATCGTCTGACAGATGCAGCATATGATCGTTATATTATTAAGAGTGATGATATTGTCACAAGAGATTTATTTGACACAAAATTAATGGGAATCCTGACACCAAAACCAAGCCAGGTCATCAAAGAATTCCGTACCTATTACGAAGAGAGTCCAAAGAAAGCAACTGAATTTTTCTATGAATTCAGTCAGGATACGAACTATATCCGAAGAGACCGCGTCAAAAAAGATATGAAATGGAAAGTAAATAGTCCATATGGAGATATTGATATCACGATCAATCTCTCCAAACCAGAGAAAGATCCGAAAGCGATCGCAGCAGCGAAAAATGCAAAGCAAAGTTCTTATCCAAAGTGTCAGCTTTGCATGGAAAATGAAGGATATGCAGGAAGAATGAATCACCCTGCAAGACAGAATCACAGGATCATACCGCTTACGATTAATGACAGAAAATGGGGATTCCAGTATTCTCCATATGTATACTACAATGAGCATTGTATCGTATTTAATGGACAGCATGTACCAATGAAGATCGATCGGGCAGCATTTACAAAACTATTTGATTTTGTAAAACAGTTTCCTCATTATTTCCTTGGATCGAATGCCGATCTTCCGATTGTTGGAGGTTCTATCTTAACACACGATCATTTCCAAGGCGGTCATTATGAATTTGCTATGGAACGAGCAGAGATTGAAAAAGAATTTACCATCCCAGGATATGAAGATGTCAAAGCAGGAATCGTTCACTGGCCATTATCTGTGATCCGTATTCAGAGTAAAGATGAGAAACGCCTCATTGATCTTGCTGATCATATTTTGAAAAAATGGCGAGGATACACGGATGAAGAAGCATATATTTTTGCCGAGACAGATGGAGAACCACACAATACGATTACACCGATCGCACGTAAAAAAGGTGAGGTATACGAACTGGATCTGACACTTCGTAACAATATCACAACCGAAGAATGCCCATTAGGACTTTACCATCCACACAATGAGTATCATCATATCAAGAAAGAGAATATTGGACTGATCGAGGTTATGGGACTTGCTGTTCTGCCATCTAGATTAAAGGCAGAGATGGAACATTTAAGCCAGTGCCTGATCAAAGGAGAAGATATTGTTTCTAAGGAAGATTTAAAGAAGCATGCAGCATGGGTTGAAGAAATCAAAGGAAAATATACAGATATCAATGAAGAAAATGTCATGGATATCTTAAAAGAAGAGATCGGACAGGTATTTGTTAAAGTTCTTGAAGATGCCGGAGTTTATAAATATAATGAAGAAGGAAGAAAAGCATTTGACCGATTTATTGCAGTTTTATAATGATAAAATCATAGAAAGGAAAGTAAAGCAATGAAAATATTAGTATTAGGCGGAGCTGGATACATAGGTTCTCATACAGTATACGAACTGATCGATGCTGGAGAAGAAGTCGTGATCATCGATAATCTGGAAACAGGACATATCGAGGCTGTTCATCCAAAAGCAAAGTTTTATAAAGGTGATTTAAGAGATAAAGATTTTGTAGATAGTGTACTAGATCAGGAAAAAGATATCGATGCAGTCATTCATTTTGCGGCAAACTCCTTAGTTGGAGAAAGTATGGTAAATCCATTAAAATATTATGATAATAACCTTTGTGGAACAAAGACAATGGTACAGTCCTTAGTAGAACATGGCATCGATAAGATCGTATTCTCCTCAACAGCAGCAACTTATGGAGAACCAGAGAAAGTACCGATCGTAGAGACAGACCGCACAGAGCCAACAAACACTTATGGAGAGACAAAACTTTCCATGGAAAAGATGTTTAAGTGGGTTGGTCGTGCACATGGACTTCGTTATGTATCTTTAAGATACTTTAATGCCTGCGGAGCACATGTAAGTGGACAGATCGGAGAAGATCATAATCCAGAAACACATCTGATTCCACTGATCTTACAGGTGCCAAATGGCAAAAGAGAAGCAATCAGTATCTTTGGAACGGATTATGATACAAAAGATGGAACTTGTGTAAGAGACTATATTCATGTAACAGATCTTGCACAGGCACATATTCTGGCAGTAAAATACTTAATGGAAGGTAATGAAAGCAACATCTTCAATCTTGGAAATGGTGTTGGATTTACTGTAAAAGAAGTTATCGAAACAGCCAGAAAAGTGACAGGAAAGCCGATCAAGGCTGTGGAAGAAGGAAGAAGAGCTGGAGATCCGGCTGTCTTGATCGCTTCCAGTGAAAAAGCGAAGAATATCCTTGGATGGAAGCCAGAACATGCAGATCTTGAAGAAATCATTGCATCCGCATGGAAATGGCACAGCAGCCACCCACAAGGATATTGTTCTGTTCAAAAGGAAGACAAATAACTCTTTTTGAACCATAAATCATCCCCGTACCGTTTAGAGCATGTTACCTGGCTCTAAGCGGTACTTTTTTGTTTTCGTAAAATATCTGGGACTATGTTCAAATAAAAAATAAAATGGTGTATACTAAAGAAAATAGTAAGATAAAAGAAGGAGTACGAATCGATGAAACGGTTACTAGGATATTTAAAGGAGCATCTTTGTGTTACGATCCTTGCACCATTATTTAAGATGCTGGAAGCTAGTTTTGAACTATTTGTACCATTGGTCGTTGCCAGCATGATCGATGTAGGAATCGGACATCACGATATTGGATATTTGTGGAAGATGGGAGGATTATTGATCTTACTTGGAATCATTGGATTTTCATTTTCTATCACAGCACAGTATTTTGCGGCAAGATCGGCTGTGTATACAGGAAAGTCGATGAGAAGTGATTTGTTTGCACATATGAATCAATTTTCTTATCAGGAGATCGATCAGGTTGGGACATCAACGTTGATCAACCGCATGAGTAATGATATCAATCAGGTGCAAAATGGAGTTAACATGTTCCTGCGGTTGTTTTTAAGGTCACCATTTGTCGTATTTGGTGCGATGTTCATGGCATTTACAGTGGATCATAAGGCAGCAGTTTCCTTTGTATTTACGATCACAGCATTGGCAGTAGTTGTCGGACTGATCTTATGGATCACGATGCCAATGTATAAGAAAGTACAAAAACAGGTCG
>JAHZAT010000034.1 GCA_019423795.1 Clostridiales bacterium | reverse complement strand
TCAACAAATCGAAGTTTGTCATCCACAAATTTCTATATTGCACCACCCACAACACACAGAGTATAATAAAACCAAGACCAAATACCAAAGAATCAGGAAAAACAAGGGGAGGGAAACCATATGCAGACGAATTTTGACTTTCTAGCCCAAACAGATCGTTTCAAAGACTTCGCAAAGCAGGCAGCAGAAGCGGAACGAAGCATTGCTATATCTCCGTCAACGGCAGCAATTTTGTCAAGACGAGCCTTAGAACTCGCAGTGCGATGGATATACGTTCACGATGATGCGCTGACCATGCCATATCGAGATAATATATCCAGCCTGATTCATGAATATTCTTTCCGTAAGCTGATTCAACCCAAATTATTTGATATGCTAAAATATACGATCAAGCTTGGAAATGTTGCGGTACACACAAATACCAATGTAAAATATGATGCGGCTGTACTGTCTTTACGCTGTGTTTTTCAGTTTTGCAAATGGATAGACTACTGTTATGGGGAGAACTATGTAAACCGCCATTACGATATGAGTCTGCTGCCAGATGCAGGAAAAGAGAAAAAGACACAGGAAGAGTTAGAAAATCTTCAAAAAGAACTAAGCGGAAAAGATCAGAAATTAGAAGAAGCAATAAAGGAAAATGAGAAACTAAGAGCACAAATGACCAAACTTCGTGAGGAAAATGAGACTGGACGAAGTTATGAAGTGGATAAAGATACAGAAGCAGAGACAAGAAGAAAATACATCGACCTTGATCTGGCGGAAGCTGGATGGACGATTGGCAAGGATTGCCTTATCGAAGTACCAGTTATGGGAATGCCAAACAGCAGTGGAAAAGGATATGCAGATTATGTTCTATATGGCAACAATGGGAAACCACTGGCAGTCATTGAAGCAAAACGAAGCAGTGCAGATCCGATGAAAGGAAGCCATCAGGCAAAATTATATGCGGATTGTCTGGAAAATCAATACCAGCAAAGACCAATCATTTTTATCACAAATGGTTTTGAAATGCAGATCATTGATGATGCACAGGATGATCCACAGAGGGTTGTTTCAGGAATTTTCTCAAAAGAAGATCTGCAGCGAATGGTAGATCAAAGAACGAGTAGGAAGCCACTGATTCATTTAGAGATTCAAGATAAGATTACAAATCGCCCATATCAGAAAGAAGCCGTGACGGTTTTATGTGAATCAATCATGAATCATCACAGGAAGCTACTATTAGTGCAGGCAACAGGATCAGGAAAGACAAGGGTTAGTATTAGTCTGGTAGATGTACTTCGCAGACATAATTATGTTAAGAATATTTTATTCTTAGCGGACCGTAAAGCGTTAGTTTCTCAGGCAAAGAAGAGTTACAGTAATCTCCTTCCAGACCTGACAGTATGCAACCTGCTTGAAAATAAAGAAGATCCAGAAAGCAGCAGAATGATATTTTCAACATATCCAACGATGTTAAATGCGATTGATGAAACAAAGAAAAAAGATGGGAAAAAATTATTTACACCAGCACATTTTGATCTGATCATTGTAGATGAAAGTCATCGAAGCATTTATAAAAAATATCAGGAAATTTTTCACTATTTTGATGCAGTTTTATTAGGAATGACGGCAACACCAAAAGATGAGATTGATAAAAACACTTATACGATCTTTGATCTCGAGCGAGGTGTTCCAACGTATGCGTATGAACTTGATGAGGCGGTAAAAGAAGGATATCTGGTCGATTACCGGACGAGAGAGTATAAGACAAAGATCATGGAAGAGGGAATCCACTATGATCAGTTATCGGAAGAGGAAAAAGAAGCATTTGACGATGAATTTGATGATGATGAGAATGTGGAGAAAGATATTCCAAATACGGCAGTGAATCGCTGGCTGTTTAATAAAGACACGATAGATCTTGTATTAACTAATCTCATGAGGGAAGGATTAAAAGTAGAAGGTGGAGATAAACTGGGAAAGACAATTATTTTTGCGAGAAACAGCAAACATGCAAAGGCAATTGTAGAACGTTTTCAGAAACTTTTCCCAGAAAAGGGAAGTCATTTCATCAAACAGATTGATTACAGCATCAAAGAGTCCGAACATTTAATTGAACAATTTGAAGAAAAGGATAAGATGCCGCAGATTGCAGTATCTGTAGACATGTTGGACACAGGAATTGACGTTCCAGAGATTTTAAATCTTGTATTTTTTAAGAAGGTCAGAAGTTATGCAAAATTTTGTCAGATGATCGGAAGAGGAACAAGACTTTGCAAAGATTTGCTAGGTCCTGGAATGGACAAAGAAAAGTTTTTGATTTTTGATTATTGCAATAATTTCGAATATTTCAGAGTGAATCCGCATGGAAAAGACAGTGGTTTTATAGAAACGTTATCAGAAAAAATCTTTTTATGTAAAGCAAGGATTGCAAGAGAATTACAAGATACAGAATATCAAAAAGAGGAAGATTTTAGAGAATATCGAAATACATTAGTGCAAGAATTAATACAAGCAGTAAGTGATCTTAATGACCAAAGTTTTGTTGTAAAACATCATTTGAAATATGTTCTTCGATACCGAGATCAGAAATCATGGGATATTCTTGAGACAGAAGCAATGGCTGACCTGAAGAAACATATCGCACCGATCATAGAGGCAGAGAAGGAAAATGAACTGGCACGAAGATTTGATTATCTGATGTATAGTATCGAACTTGCAATGTTGGAACAGAAGAATCCATCAAAAAATATTGGAGCAGTCGTTGGTATTGCGGAGAAGTTATCTTTAATGCAGGATTCTGTACCACAGATTAAAGAGCAAAAATATATTTTAGATAAAGTACAGACAAATGAATTCTGGGAAAAAGCATTTATTCTGGAAATGGATGCAGTCAGGGAAGCTCTTAGAGATTTAATCCAGTTTTTGCCGAAAAAGACACAGAGAATCGTTTACACAGATTTTGCAGATCAGATCATAGAATATCAGGAAAACACACCAATTGAGATGGGAAATCGATTAGAAAATTATCGCAAAAAAGTGGAATTCTATTTGAAAGAGCATCAGGATAACATGGCGGTGCACAAATTACGCAATAACCAGCCTTTACAAAAAGGCGATATGCAGGAACTTGAGAGAATTCTCTGGCAGGAGCTAGGATCAAAAGAAGATTATACAAAAGAATATGGGGACACACCAGTTGGAATTCTTGTAAGAAAGATTACAGGAATGGATCGACAAGCAGCAAATGAAGCGTTTAATGAATTCCTAAATGAGGAGAAACTAAATGCCAATCAGATTCGTTTTGTGCGATTGATTGTTGATTATATTTCTGTAAATGGAATGATAGAAGATCGAAAAGTCATGATGGACGAGCCATTTCGAAGCGTTGGAAGTATCGGACAGATTTTTGAAAATGATATGGATATCGCAATGAGGATCATGACAGTGATTGATCAGATTAAGCAGAATGCGGAAGTTACAGTATAGGTTTTTGTATGATTCATAATAATGAAGTGTAAGAATGACAAAAGGAGAGATCAGCATGGCAAGAGTTGTCGGAATCGGACATCAAGATTTTGAAACCATCCGAATAAAAAACAATTTTTATATTGATAAAACCGAATTTATCAAAGAATGGTGGGAATTTGATGACGCAGTTACGCTGATCACCCGCCCCAGACGTTTTGGAAAAACATTAAATATGAGCATGTTAGAGAAGTTTTTTTCCATCGAATATGCTAAAAGAGATGAATTATTCGAAGGACTAAATATCTGGAAATATAAAGAATACCGGGAAATTCAAGGAACATACCCAGTGATCTTTTTAAGTTTTGCAAATGTAAAAGAAAATACTTACGAACAGGCAAGAGAAAGTATTTGCCGTATCATACAAGAGCTTTATAATCAAAATATTTTTCTTCTTCATACGGATTTGCTGACAGATAATGAGAAAGAAGAATACAAACAGATTTCAACAAGGATGAATGACAGTATGATTTCTGATTCTATTCGAAAGATGTCAGATTATCTAAGCCGCTATTATGGAAAGAAAACGATTATTTTATTAGATGAATATGACACACCAATTCAAGAAGCTTATGTAGGCGGATTCTGGCCGGATTTGATGGGAGTCTTAAGATCTCTGTTGAATTCCACATTTAAAACAAATCCATATCTGGAAAGAGCAGTCATGACAGGAATCACAAGGGTCAGTAAAGAATCCATCTTTTCAGATCTTAATAATCTGGAAGTTGTGACAACAACTTCAAAGAAATACGAAGATAAGTTTGGATTTACACAGGAAGAAGTTACAAAGGCTCTTAGCGAATATGAATTAGAAGATAAAAAAGAAGAAGTAAAACGCTGGTATGATGGATTTTGTTTTGGAGAAGCGAAAGATATTTATAATCCATGGTCTATTATTAACTATCTGGATAAAAAAGAAGTTGGGCCATATTGGGCAAATACAAGCAGTAATTCATTGATTGGGAAGCTGATTCGTGAAGGAAATACACAGGTAAAAGAATCTTTTGAATTGTTATTAGGCGGGAAAGAAATTGTGACAGAATTAGATGAGCAGATTGTATATGATCAGCTGGATCTAGAGGAAACAGCAATCTGGAGTCTGTTACTTGCGAGTGGTTATCTGAAAGTAGAAGAAAAAATAAGAGATGATTCTGATTATCTAAATTGGAAGCAGTTGTACCGTTTAAAATTAACAAACTTTGAAGTAAAAGTAATGTTTGCACATATGGTAAAAAACTGGTTTTCAAAGACTGGTGGAGATTATAATGCATTTATTAAAGCAATGTTAAATGATGATATAGAAGCAATGAATGCTTACATGAATCGGATATCAATGCGCATTTTCAGCTATTTTGATGTAGGGAAAAAATCGTCAAAAATGTTGGAACCAGAGCGATTTTACCATGGATTTGTGCTTGGACTTCTGGTAGAATTAATGGATCGCTATGAAATAAAATCCAATCGTGAAAGTGGTTTTGGAAGATATGATGTGATGTTAAGGCCAAGAAATGTCAAAGATAAAGCAATCATTATGGAATTTAAAGTAATCAGTCCTAAGAAAGAAAAATCTTTAGAAGAAACAGCACAAAATGCATTGGAACAGATTAAAGAAAAGAATTACAAAGAAGAGCTAATCGAAGCAGGAATCAGTGAAAATAATATTAAAGCATATGGCTTTGCATTTGAAGGGAAAAATGTCCTGATCTTAGATTAACAAATTACAATAAAGAAAGGTAGAAAACAATGGAACAGCAACAGCCAGAAAAAAAACATAAACGAAGGGTAAGATACAAAGGAACTCATCCAAGAAGATTTGAAGAAAAATATAAGGAATTAAACCCAGAAAAATACGGAGATACGATTCAAAAAGTCATCAGCAAAGGAAGTACCCCAGCTGGAATGCATATTTCTATTTGCGTAAAGGAAATTCTTGAATTTTTCGATATTCAGCCAGGACAAAAAGGCTTGGATGCAACCTTAGGATACGGCGGTCATACAAGAAAGATGTTAGAAAAACTACAGGGAAAAGGTCATATCTACGCATTAGATATAGACCCGATCGAATCTGTAAAAACAGAAAAACGCCTACATGATGCTGGATTTGGAGAAGATATCTTAACAATTAAACATATCAACTTTGCCAATATCGATCAAGTGGCCAAAGAAGTAGGACCATTTGATTTCATTTTAGCGGATCTTGGTGTATCCTCCATGCAGATTGACAATCCCGAAAGAGGATTTTCCTACAAATTTGAAGGTCCGTTAGATTTAAGACTGAACCCAGAAAAAGGAATTTCAGCAGCAGAACGCTTAGAAGATATCACAAAAGCGGAATTTGAAGGAATGCTCATTGAAAATGCAGATGAACCATATGCAAAACAGATTGCAAAAGAAACAGTCGCAACAATGAAACGAGGAAAGAAGATCAAGACAACAACAGATCTTAAAAATGTCATCGAAAAAGCATTGAACTTTTTGCCAGAGAAAGAGCGAAAAGAAGCAGTTAAGAAGTCATGTCAGAGAACATTCCAGGCATTGCGTATTGATGTAAACAGCGAGTTTGAAGTATTAGAAGAATTATTAGAGAAGCTTCCAGATGCATTAGCACCAGGTGGAAAGGTTGCAATCCTTACCTTCCATTCAGGAGAAGACCGTCTTGTAAAACATGCGTTTAAAGATGGAAAGAAAGCAGGAATCTACAGTGATGTAGCAAAAGACGTTATAAGACCATCCAAAGAAGAATGTGCTCAAAATGGAAGAGCAAAATCAACAAAGATGCGCTGGGCAGTGAAAGCAAAATAAATGAATTGATAAAGGGAAATATTAAAAAGGGTTATATTTTTAATATTTCTTTTGTTTCTTTTCAATAAAATTTAAGATACAAACGAATTTTAGAATTGTCTCAGAAAAGTTCAAAGAAAAATGAAAGAAAATGATTTTAAATGATTGACTTTGACTGAAATCGTGTTATAATGAAGAAAAAACAGAAGTAAATGATTGATTTTGACGTTTTTTATCAAGAAAAGGAGGAGACATGTATGAGAATTACAGAACTGTTGCAGGATGCAACGATTGACCTTGGTGTGAAGGTCAACAGCAAAGAAGAAGCAATTGATCATCTGGTTGATCTGATGGTCAAAGGTGGAAATATCACAGACCGTGAAGAATTCAAGAAAGGTATTTTAGCAAGAGAAGCCAACGGAACAACTGGTATTGGAGGAGGAATTGCAATTCCTCATTCTAAGAACAAAGCAGTTACGAAGGCTGGATTAGCCTCTATGACAGTACCAGACGGAGTGGATTATGAAGCAATGGACGGAGAACCATCCGATGTATTCTTTATGATCGCGGCACCAGCTGAAGGAAGTGATGTACATTTAGAGGCACTGTCAAGATTATCTGTGATTTTAATGGACCCAGTATTCAAAGACAGTCTGTTAAAAGCGACAAGCAAGGAAGAATATCTTGCACTGATCGACAAGAAAGAGACAGAGAAATTCCCAGAAGAAGCAGCGGAAGAAGAGAAAGCTGCAGTACAGGAAGAGAAAGCAGACGACGGAACGATCAGAGTTCTTGCAGTCACAGCTTGTCCAACAGGAATCGCGCATACATTTATGGCAGCAGAATCACTTGAGAATAAAGCAAAAGAGATGGGAATCACATTAAAAGCCGAGACAAATGGTTCTGGTGGAGCGAAGAATGTCTTAACAAAAGAAGAGATTGAAAACTGCGACGGAATCATCGTAGCAGCAGATAAGAACGTCGAGATGGCACGTTTTGACGGTAAACAGGTTCTTCAGACAAAAGTAGCAGATGGAATTAACAAACCAGAAGAACTGATCCAGACAATTTTAGATAAGAAAGCTCCAACATATCATCATTCAGGAGCAGCAGCGGAAGAAGACAGTGCAGAGGGTGAAAGCGTTGGACGTCAGATTTACAAACATCTGATGAATGGTGTATCCCATATGCTTCCATTCGTAATCGGTGGCGGTATTTTGATCGCCTTAGCGTTCTTAGTAGATAATCAGGCGATTAACCCAGCAAACTTCGGTAAGAATACACCACTTGCAGCATTATTAAAGACAATTGGTGAACAGGCATTTGGATTTATGCTTCCAATCTTAGCTGGATTTATCGCAATGAGTATTGCAGACAGACCAGGTTTAGCCGTAGGTTTCGTTGGTGGAGCTTTAGCAAACGGTGGTTATACATTTGCAAATATTATGGCATATGATTCAAGCAAAGCAATCTCATCTGGATTTATCGGAGCATTATTTGCAGGTTTCGTTGGTGGATATATTGTCGTATTATTAAGAAAATTATTTGATAAATTACCAAGTGCATTAGAAGGATTAAAACCAATCTTACTATTCCCAGTTTGCGGTATTTTAGTCATGGGTGTTGTGATGATCGCAGTAAACCCAGTCGTAGGAGCAATCAATACAGGACTTAACAATTTCTTATCATCCATGAGTGGAACAAGTTCTATCCTTTTAGGAGCAGTTCTTGGTGGAATGATGTCTATCGATATGGGTGGTCCATTTAATAAAGCAGCTTACGTATTTGGTACAGCACAGTTAACTGTAGCCAATGCAGGACCAGAACAGTATGCGATCATGGCAGCTGTTATGGCAGGAGGAATGGTACCTCCACTTGCAATCGCACTTTGTACAACATTCTTCAAGAATCGTTTTACAGAGAATGAAAGAAAATCTGGTGTTGTAAACTATATCATGGGATTATCATTCATCACAGAAGGTGCTATCCCATTTGCAGCAGGAGATCCAATCCATATCCTGCCTCCATGTATCGTAGGATCTGCAGTAGCAGGTGCATTATCCATGACATTTAAATGCGGACTTCCAGCACCACATGGTGGAATCTTTGTTATCGGAGTTATCACAAATCCAGTACAGTATTTAATCGCAGTTGCTGTTGGAGCAGTGATCGGAATGGTCGTAATGTCATTTACAAAGAAACCATTAAATAAATAAGGTTGTAAATCAAAATTTACAATAAATTAATTCCTCATATTTTCATAAGCAATATTATAACTGGCAGACAGAGATTGTGAAATTTTGCAATCTCTGTTTGCTATTTTAATAAAATAATGATATACTAGATAAGATTTTAGTAATCAAAGACAGTTCATTCGTACCATCCTGTCTATAAACAAAACTAGGACTGAGAATTAGATTTTCAGGATATAGGTACGTTCGCCTATATCCTTTTTTGATTGTAAAATATATCTAGAAGGGAAAATAGAAATATGTATCAGTTAACGACACACGCATGCTTTGACTCAGCTCATTTTTTATCGGGTTATGAAGGAAAATGCAGTAATATTCATGGTCATCGTTGGAAATTAGAAGTTACCGTACAGAATGAAACATTAGAACAAACTGGTCAGATGAGAGGAATGCTCGTTGATTTTGGACAGTTAAAAGATGATATCAAAAAAATAGCAGATGAGTTTGACCACAGCTTTATTATAGAAGAAGGGACATTAAAAGAAAAAACTGTGGAAGCGTTAAGAGAAGAAGAATTTAGAATGATCTTCGTACATTTTCGCCCAACGGCAGAAAATTTTGCAAAATATTTCTATGACAGAGTCAAAGAAAATGGATATGATGTCAAATTAGTGAAAGTCTATGAGACACCAAATAATATGGCAGCTTATGGGGAGTAGATGAGATGGAAACATTTAAAGTAGTAGAGACCTTCGTAAGCATCAACGGAGAAGGAAAGAAGGCGGGGCGTCTTGCGATGTTTGTCCGCCTGAAAGGATGTAACTTAAACTGCTCTTACTGTGACACAACATGGGCAAACAAAAGAAATGCAAAGTGTGAACTTTTAACAGCGCCACAGATCGTAGAAAGAATTAAAGAGGCAGGAGTAGAACTCGTTACATTAACTGGTGGAGAACCACTTCTTGATGAAAATGTATCAGAACTGATCGGAAGTATCTTAATGATGCCAAAAGTTGAGATTGAGATTGAGACAAACGGAAGTGTACCGATCAAATATTATAAAGAAAGAGATAACAGATTGACAATGACAATGGATTATAAACTTCCATCCAGCAACATGGAAGAGAGTATGTGCCTTGAAAATATGGAATATTTAAAACCATGGGATGTTGTCAAATTTGTTATTGGAAGCAGGGAAGATTTAAACAGAGCAAAAGAAATCATCGAAAGATTCAGCCTGTGCCAGAAGGCTATCGTATATTTCAGTCCTGTATTTGGCAAGATCGAACCAGAAGAAATCGTTGAATTTATGAAAGAAAACAAGCTTAACAAAGTCAGATTCCAGATTCAGATCCACAAAGTCGTATGGGATCCTGACAAGACAGGCGTTTAGTACTAATTTATTATGGGAGGAAATACTATGGCAATCGATAAAGAAGCGATCAAGGAACACGTAAGAGGAATCCTTGTTGCACTTGGAGATGATCCAGATCGTGAAGGATTAAAAGAAACACCAGATCGTGTCGCAAGAATGTATGAAGAAGTCTTTGAGGGAATGAATTATAGTAATCATGAGATCGCACAGATGTTTTCAAAAACATTTGAAGATGATCTAAGTGTCAAAGACCACAAAGATATGGTGATCGTAAAAGATATAGATATCTTTAGCTATTGCGAACACCATATGGCATTAATGTATGATATGAAAGTTTCTGTGGCATATCTGCCAAAAGATAAAGTATTAGGACTTAGCAAGATTGCAAGAATCTGTGACATGGTTGGAAAACGCTTACAGCTTCAGGAAAGAATCGGAAGTGATATCGCAGAGATCATCATGGAAGTTTCAGGAAGTGAAGATGTAGCCGTTTATATCGAAGGGTGCCATAGCTGCATGAGTGCAAGAGGAATCAAAAAACAAAATGCTAAGACAGTGACAACAACACTTCGTGGAGCATTTGACACAGATTCTACATTAAAATGGCATTTTATGATGCAGGCAGGAAAATAAGAAAAGGAGATAAGCAAAATGGCAAAACCAAACAAAGCCGTTGTTGTATTCAGCGGTGGACAAGACAGCACAACATGCCTTTTCTGGGCAAAGAAGAAATACGATGAAGTGATCGCACTTTCATTTAACTACGGGCAGAGACATTCCAAGGAACTTGAATGTGCCAAGAAGATCTGTAAAGAACACGGGGTAGAACATCATATCTTAGATATGGAACTATTAAACCAGTTAGCGCCAAACTCTCTTACCAGAGTTGATATGGAAGTAGATCATGAAGCACCAAAAGAAGGAACACCAAATTCATTTGTTGATGGAAGAAACATGTTATTCTTAACATTTGCAGCTGTTTTTGCAAAACAAAGAGGAATTCATGTATTAGTAATCGGTGTATCCCAGAGTGATTTCAGTGGATACCCAGATTGTCGCCATGTCTTTATCTCATCATTGGAGACAACCTTAACACTTGCCATGGATTACGAATTTGAAGTGATCACACCATTGATGTGGATCGATAAGAAACAGACATGGGAGATGGCTGATAAATTAGGTGTTTTTGATATTGTGAGAAATGAAACCCTGACATGTTATAACGGAGTGATGGGAGATGGATGTGGAGAATGCCCAGCATGTAAGTTGAGAAGACATGGATTAGAGGAATATTTAAAAGTCCGTGGACATAAATAAGAATATACAAAAGAGAAAAAGAATCTTGTGATTGTACAAGGTTCTTTTTTGATGCAGATTTTTATATTGGGGAATAAATGATAAAAATCTGCAAGAAACCATTGATAAATTTTTAACAATAGTGTACAATGTATTTGTAGCGAAACAATCGATTGAAATCGAATATGTTAGGAAGGGTTCAATTTCGGTCATCCAGGTAAAAGGAGATGTATAGTTATGGCAAGATTTACATTACCAAGAGATTTATACTTCGGAGAAAACGCATTAGAGACACTAAAAACAATCAAAGGAAACAAAGCAGTTTTATGCCTAGGCGGCGGATCCATGAAACGTTTTGGATTTGTTGACAAAGTTGTTGAATATTTAAAAGAAGCTGGAATTGAGACGAAACTGATCGAAGGAATTGAACCAGATCCATCTGTAGAAACAGTTATGAAAGGTGCCAAAGTGATGCAGGAATTTGAACCAGACCTGATCATCGCAATGGGTGGAGGATCACCAATTGATGCAGCAAAGGCAATGTGGGTATTTTATGAGCATCCACAGACAACCTTTGATGACATCAAAGATCCATTTACAATTCCACCACTTCGTAATAAAGCAACATTTATCGCAATTCCATCAACCTCAGGAACAGCAACAGAGGTAACGGCATTCTCAGTAATTACAGATTACAGTACAGGAATCAAATACCCACTGGCTGATTTTGAGATCACACCAGATGTAGCAATCGTAGATCCATCACTGGCAGAAACAATGCCACAGACATTAACAGCACATACGGGAATGGATGCATTAACCCACGCAATCGAAGCCTATGTTGCAGGATTACATTCCCCATTCTCAGATCCATTAGCGATTCATGCGATCGAGATGATCTTTGATAACCTGAAAGCATCCTATGAAGGAGACATGCAGGCAAGAGGAAACATGCATATCGCACAGTGCTTAGCAGGAATGGCATTTTCTAATGCATTGCTTGGAATCGTACATTCCTTAGCCCATAAGACAGGAGCAGTCTTTGACACAGGACATATTCCTCATGGATGTGCAAATGCAATTTATCTTCCATATGTCATCCAGTACAATGCCAAAGTCTGTGAAGACAGATTCGCAATGATCGCAAGAAAATTAGGACTTCCTGGAGTGACTGATAAGGCACTGACTTTATCATTGATTAAGGCAGTGGAAGATTTGAGAGCAAGTCTTAATATTGTGTCTAATCTGAAAGATTTCGGAGTAAATGAAGAAGAATTCATTGAGAAGAAACATATGATCGCAGAGAGAGCAGTTGGAGATGCTTGTACGGGATCTAATCCGAGAGAAACATCTGTTGAGGATATGGAGAAGATATTGGAATGTATTTATTATGGTAAGGATGTGACATTTTAAATTTTAATTTTTGTGGTGGTTGGCCAACTGTAGATTTCGAGTATATGATAAAAAATAAATAAACGA
>JAHZAT010000033.1 GCA_019423795.1 Clostridiales bacterium | reverse complement strand
CAATACCGTTTAACATACACACTGTGTAGTGATTTGAATAGCGTTTCGTTGTATGAGTCAGAAAGAACAAGAGAAGAAATATTTATAAGAATAAAGGGTGACAACATGAGCACTTTTTGAATGCGTTTTTTACAAATTCGCAGCGCCCTGTGGTTGATTGTCTGACCGTAGCTGCGGGCATTTTGGCTCGCAGCCAGGGAGTTATCAAAGGAACAGGCGCGGATCAGCGATTTGTAAAAAACGCTTTCAAAAATGCGGAGTGTCACCCTTTATTCTTATAAATATTTCTTCTCTTGTTCTTTCTGACTCATACATGCAACACTATCAACAAATCAAAATTATACTTGCTATTTCCCCACACGGGTGTTATAGTTAACATCTGGATGGTATTCTTGAAAGAAATCATACCGGCAAATCAATTTAACTTAGAACATCACCCGCAGGAAAGCAGGTGATACATGTATGAAAGTAGGATTTATCGGAGCGGGGAAAGTGGGCTGCTCTCTTTATGATTACTTTGTACACAACAATATACCCGTCACAGGGTGTTACACCCGTACACAAGCAAAGGTAAGTGGAACGGAAAAACAGACTCAGAAGATATTTACAACCTCAATTGATAAAATATTAACAAAGAGTGATGTTCTATTTTTAACAGTACCAGACGATGCAATAGCCGCAGTCTGGGAACTAGTCAAAACTTATCCGATACAAGGAAAGTTTATTTGTCATTGCAGCGGATCATTAGGATCAGCTGTTCTTTCTGGAATTGAAGAAACCGGAGCGTACGGTTACTCTATTCATCCAATGTTTCCATTTAAGAGTAAAAAAACTGCATACGAAGATTTATCACAGGCTCTATTCAGTGTGGAAGGAAATGAAGAACACATAGAAGAGATCATGGATCTGTTATCTGCGTGTCCAAATCACATCGTGAGATTAAAAAGCGAAGATAAACCAAAATATCATGCAGCAGCTGTGTTTGCATCGAATCTTGCGGTCGGACTGATCAATCAGGCCAAAAGACTGCTTATGGAGTGCGGATTTGATGAAGATGCAGCACTGAAGGCATTGAAACCGCTGACAGTTACGAACATGAACAATATATTTGATGTTGGAACATGTGATGCACTGACAGGCCCAGTGGAACGCCATGATATCAAAACAGTGCAGAAACATCTGAATGCCTTGGATCAGGAGACAAAGGAAACTTATAGTGCCCTGACAAAAGAGATCATAAAACTTGCGCAGATGCGACATCCTGATATTTCTTATGCAGACATGAAACATGTATTGGAGGAAGAAAAATGAAAACAACAGTAAGCACAGTACAGAAGATGAAGGATAATGGAGAAAAGATCACAATGCTGACAGCATATGATTATTCCACTGCAAAATTATTTGACGAAGCTGGAATTGACACGATGTTGGTTGGAGATTCTCTTGGAATGGTTATGCTTGGATACGATTCAACGATTCCTGTAACTGTTGATGATATGATCCATCATGGAGCAGCCGTTGTAAGAGGGGCAAAAAACGCTATGATCGTTGTCGATATGCCATTTTTATCTTATCACACATCTGTATATGATGCGGTAGCAAATGCTGGACGAATCATGAAAGAAACAGGTTGTACAGCAGTAAAATTAGAAGGTGGAAAAAATGTATGTCCACAGATCGAAGCAATCGTGAATGCACAGATTCCAGTATGTGCCCACATTGGACTGACACCACAGTCATCTAATATGTTTGGTGGATTCAGAGTGCAGGGAAAAAGCGAGGAGGCAGCAAAAGAACTGATCGAAGCAGCACAGGCAGTTGAGAAAGCGGGAGCATTTATGCTCGTTTTAGAAGGAATTCCTGAGAAATTAGCAGCGATCATCACAAAGAAAGTACATATTCCAACGATCGGAATCGGAGCAAGTGCTGAATGTGATGGACAGGTATTAGTTTATCAGGACATGTTAGCAATGTATGGAAACTTCGTACCAAAATTTGTAAAACAGTTTGCACAAGTTGGAGAAGTGATGCAGGGAGCAGTCAAAGATTATATCAATGCAGTCAAAGAAGGAACTTTCCCTGGACCAGAAAATACATATGCGATCAGTGATGATGTCATTGAAAAATTATATTAAGATCAAAAATAGACAATAAAAAGGACATAATTTATATAAATAGATTCCCACGTATAATGGGAAGAAGGAGTTTTAGTAATGAAAATCGTAGGAACAGTCAAAGAAGTCAGAGAACAGGTAAAAGAGTGGAAGAAACAAGGACTAAGCGTAGGTTTCGTGCCAACGATGGGATATCTTCATGAAGGACACAAAAGTCTGATGGATGCAGCAAGAAAAGGTAACGATAAAGTCGTTGTAAGTATTTTCGTAAATCCAATGCAGTTTGGACCAACAGAGGACCTTGCAACATATCCAAGAGATTTAGACCATGATGCAGCATTATGTGAAAGTGCAGGAGTAGACCTGATCTTCCATCCAGAAGCAGAAGAAATGTATGAAAAAGATTTCTGTTCTTTTGTGGACATGACAGGACTTACAGAAGGACTTTGTGGAAAAACTCGTCCAATTCATTTCAGAGGTGTATGTACGGTCGTAAATAAATTATTTAATATCGTAACACCAGACCACGCATATTTTGGACAGAAAGACGGACAGCAGTTAGCAGTGATCAAACGTATGGTACGTGACTTAAATATGGATATCGAGATCGTTGGATGTCCGATCGTTCGTGAAGAAGACGGACTTGCAAAGAGTTCAAGAAATACATATCTTTCTTCTGAAGAAAGAAAAGCAGCACTGATCCTTTCTAAGACGGTAGCATTAGGAAAAGAACTTGCCAAGACAGAAAAAGATGCAAACAAAGTCGTAGAAGCAATGAAGAAAAACATTGAGACAGAACCACTTGCCAAGATTGATTATGTAGAAGCAGTTGATGCTTTATCTATGGCACCAGTTGAGAAACTGGAAGGAACATGTATGTTAGCTATGGCAGTTTACATTGGAAAGACAAGACTCATTGACAATACACTGATTAACGAATAGACTTAAGGAGAAAGAAAAATGAACATCAGCATGTTAAAAGGAAAAATTCATAGAGCAACAGTAAAACAGGCAGAATTAGATTATGTAGGAAGTATCACAGTCGATCCTGTATTATTAGAAGCAGCAGGAATCTTAGAATATGAACACGTACATATCGTAGATGTGAACAACGGAAGCCGTTTCGAGACATATACAATTCCAGGAGAGCCAGGAAGTGGGATGATCTGCTTAAACGGACCTGCAGCACGTTGCGTGGCAACAGGAGATAAGATCATCATTATCGCATATGCAGATATGACACCAGAAGAAGCAAAAACATTTGAACCAAAAGTTGTATTTGTAGATGATGAGAATCAGATTTCCCGTTGCACAAACTATGAAAGACATGGACGTTTAGAAGATATGTAGGAGAAAGATCATGTTAAAAGGAAAAACGATAGTATTGGGTGTGACAGGAAGTATTGCAGCTTATAAGATGGCAAATGTAGCGAGTATGTTAGTGAAACGTGGATGCGAAGTTCACGTAGTCATGACGAAGAATGCAACAAATTTCATCAACCCAATCGCATTTGAAAGTTTGACCAATACAAAATGTCTTGTAGAAACATTTGACCGTAATTTTCAGTTTCATGTAGCACATGTATCACTGACAGACAAAGCAGATGCGATGCTGATCGCACCAGCTTCAGCGAATATCATTGGTAAGATCGCAAATGGAATCGCAGATGATATGTTATCAACAACCGTAATGGCATGTAACAAACCAGTGATCATTTCACCAGCGATGAATACAAAGATGTATAATAATCCAATCTTGCAGGATAATCTTGATAAACTAAGAAGATTTGGATATGAGATCGTAGAGCCTGCGAATGGACATCTGGCATGTGGAACAAGTGGTGCAGGAAAGATGCCTTCAGAAGAAGTGCTGGTTGCACATCTTGAGAGAGTGATCGCCAAAGAAAAAGACTTAAAAGGCAAGAAAGTCCTTGTGACAGCAGGGCCAACGATCGAAGCAATCGATCCAGTACGTTATATTTCCAATCATTCCTCAGGGAAGATGGGATATGCGATCGCTAAGATGGCGATGCTTCGTGGAGCAGATGTTACGTTAGTCACAGGAAAGACAGCGATCGACCCCCCGATGTTTGTAGATGTTGTTCCGATCGTGAGTGCACAGGATATGTACGATGCAGTGATAAGCAGAAGTGATGAACAAGATATCATCATCAAATCTGCAGCTGTTGCAGATTATACACCAGCGAATGTCAGCGATCAGAAAGTCAAGAAAAAAGACGGAGATATGGCGATTGAACTGGTAAGGACAAAAGATATTTTAAAGACACTTGGAGAGAATAAAAAAGAAGGTCAGTTCTTATGTGGTTTTTCCATGGAAACACAGAACATGTTAGAAAACTCTAGAGCTAAACTAGAGAAGAAAAAGATCGACATGATCGCAGCCAATAACTTAAAGGAACAGGGAGCTGGATTCAACACAGATACAAACGTGATCACACTGATCACAAAGGATGAAGAAAAGCAGCTTCCAAAGATGACAAAAGAAGAAGTTGCAGATGCACTTCTTGATTTTATCGTTTCTAAAAATTAAATAAAATAATCGATCAAATTCTGGTTTCTTCGTATGACTATGGTATAATAATAGATATTAATACCAAAGGAGAGTTAATGGGATGAAAGCAGTAAATAAAGTTCGGTTGATCTATTTACCAGCGATCGTGCTACCAATCTTTGTGATGATAGTATCGATCGCTGGTTTGAGTATAGGGTATTCAAGAATCAACAAGGCAGACCTCTCAGCAGGGTCTTTTGAACGATTTGTGAATCCATTAAAGACGATGAATACCGAGACACAGGAAATTTTCTTTGAATTAGAAGATCACGTAAGGAAAGATCCACAAATCTTTGACAATGAACAGTATTTAAATGATCTCAATGAACGTTTAAAAGCGAAGGATTCCTATCTGATCGTCCGTAAAAATGGTCAGATCCAATATATAGGGAAGAAAAAAGTATCTGATAAATTAATTCATAAACTTCCATCCTATGGGAATAAAGACAGTGATGCAGACCGTGGCTTTTTTGTCAGCAGACCAGGAAACTATCTTGTAAAACAGCAGGACTTTAAATACAATGATGGCGGACAAGGATCTGTTTTTATCATGACAGATCTTGGAACAGTACTTCCACATTATCGCAATATTATTATTCAGGTATCTTGCGCTGTGATAGGGGTACTGATCTTAACAAGTACCTTTTTATCATGGTTTATGTATCGTGAATTCGTCGGACCGATCCGTGAATTAAAAGCAGGTGCAGAACGTATCAAGGAAGGAAATCTTGACAACGATGTAGTGATCAACAGTGGTGGAGAAGAGATCAGGGAATTGTGCAATGCATTTAATGAGATGAGGGCAGAATTGAAAGACTCTATCGATGCAAGAATTGTTTATGAGAAGCAAAACAGAGATTTGATCAGTAACATTTCCCATGACCTAAAGACGCCGATCACAGCAATCAAAGGATATGTAGAAGGAATTATGGATGGTGTAGCCGATACACCTGAGAAGATGGATCGTTACATTAAGACGGTCTATAACAAGGCAAATGATATGAATGTATTGATCAATGAATTATCATTATACTCTAAGATCGATTCGAATATCATTCCGTATAATTTTGAGAAGATCAACATCAATTCGTATTTTAAAGACTGTGTCGATGAGATCGGAGCAGACCTTGAGCAAAGAGGCATGATGTTCTCTTATCGCAATTACTGTGCAGCCAATGTCATGGTAACAGCAGATCCGGAACAGCTTAAGAGAGTGATAAACAATATTATCAATAATGCATGCAAATACAATAACAAAGCAAAAGGAAAAGTAGGAATTACGTTAACAGAATATGACCGAAAGGTACAGGTAGCGATCAAGGACAATGGAATCGGAATTTCCAAAGAAGATCTTCCACATATTTTTAGAAGAACCTATCGTGCAGATATGTCGAGAAATTCAGCAGGTGGAAGTGGTCTTGGATTATCTATTTGTAAGAAGATCATCGAAGAACATGGCGGTGAGATCTGGGCAGAGAGTAAGCTGCGTGCTGGAACGACAATATTCTTTACACTAAATAAAGTAATCGATCAGTCAAAGGAGAAATAACATGAGCAAAGTATTAATCGTAGAAGACGAACTTTCAATTGCAGAATTAGAGAAAGATTATCTGGAATTAAGTTCTTTTGAAGTAGAAATCGAAACAGATGGACAGCAGGGACTTGAGAAGGCTTTAAAAAATGATTTTGATATGATCATTTTAGATATCATGTTACCTGGAGTTGATGGATTTGAGATCTGTAAGCAGATTCGAGAAGCAAAAGAAATTCCGATCCTTATGGTATCTGCAAGAAAAGAAGATATCGATAAGATTCGAGGGTTAGGACTTGGTGCAGATGATTATATCACAAAGCCATTTAGTCCAAGTGAACTTGTAGCAAGAGTGAAGGCACATCTGAATCGTTATCAGCGTCTTGTAAATAATCAGATGGAAGTCAATGATATCATTGAGATCCGTGGATTGAAGATTGATAAGACTGCAAGACGTGTATACTTAAATGGAGAGGAAAAAGTCTTTACAACGAAAGAATTTGATCTTTTAACATTCCTTGCAGGACATCCAAACAGAGTCTTTACCAAGGAAGAATTATTTAATAAGATCTGGGATATGGAATCTTTAGGAGATATCGCAACCGTTACGGTTCATATCAAGAAGATCAGGGAGAAGATCGAAGTTAACACAGCAAAACCTCAATATATCGAGACAATATGGGGTGTTGGATATCGTTTCAAGATGTAGGAGATTTTTATGAGAAAGAATAAAAAGATAAATATCATATATAAAGATGACCAGATCGTTGTCTGTGAGAAGCCAAAAGGAATCCCCGTTTCCAGTGACAAGACGGGGGACATGGATCTTTTGCATCAGCTTAAAAATCAACTGTTTTTTGAGGAAAATACAGATGGGGAGCCACAGCTTTATTTAGTTCACCGCTTAGACCGTCCAGTTGGCGGGGTAATGGTATTTGCAAGAACCAAGAAGGCAGCTGCATCTCTGACAGAACAGATCAAAGATCATACTTTTGAGAAAGACTATCAGGCAGTATTGACCGGATGGCTGCCTGACGACGAAGGGACATTCAGGGATTATTTATTAAAAGATCCGAAGAATAATGTATCCAAAATTGTCAAAGAAGGAACGCCAGGAGCCAAAGAAGCGATCCTTGACTATGAAGTTATTGATATGATGGAAGATTCCAAGATGAAATACACGTATTGTCTGATCCATTTAGAGACAGGCCGTCACCATCAGATCCGTGTTCAGACATCAAGCAGAGGATTTGGAATCTGGGGAGATACAAAGTATAATCCGATCTATCAAAAGACAAAGAAGAAATACAAAGAGATCGGTCTATTTGCAGCACGGATCGCATTTGAACATCCAACAACAGGTGAGAAAATGGTATTTAAAGCAGATCCAAGTGGAGAAGCATTTGACTTATTAGAGATGACAGAATAAACAGGAGATGGTAAGAAAAGATGAGATTTAGACCATGCATTGACATTCACAATGGCAAGATCAAACAGATTGTAGGAGGAAGTCTTCTTGATCAGGGAGATTTTGCAACAGAGAATTTTGTATCCGAAAAAGATGGTACATTTTATGGAAAATTATATAAAGAGAATCATTTGAATGGTGGACATATCATCATGCTGAATGCCAGAGATTCGAAGTACTACGAAGAAGATAAGGTACAGGCATTAAAGGCGTTGAAAGCATTTGAAGGGGGTCTTCAGATCGGTGGAGGGATCACAGATGAGAATGCGAAAGAATTCATTGAATCTGGCGCATCACATGTGATCGTAACATCTTTTGTATTTGCAGGTGGAAAGGTTCATTATGACAGACTGGATGCTCTAAAAGAACAGGTAGGAAGAGAACATCTGGTACTTGACCTTAGTTGTCGAAAGAGAGATGACAAATACTATATCACAACAGACCGCTGGCAGAAGTTTACGGAAGAAGAATTAACCATAGAACTTCTGCACAAACTGGAATCATGGTGTGATGAATATCTGATTCATGGAGTTGATGTAGAAGGAAAAGCACAGGGGATCGATCAGGAACTCGTGCAATTATTAGCTCGATATAATGGCAATAAAGTCACATATGCAGGTGGAGTTAAGAATTTTGACGATCTGGAATTGCTGAAAAACTATGGAAATGATAAGATTGATGTGACGATCGGAAGTGCCTTAGACTTATTTGGTGGAGATATGGAATTTTCGAAAGTCTTAGAATATTGCGATGCAACGATAACAAATCTGAATTAAGTAATACTTTCACATGGAGTGGAAAGAGTATGGAAGGGAGGCTTGAATATATGAAACTATTATATGAAGCCAGCAATTTTACGATACAAGCAAGATGGGTCATTCCATTTGCTATTTTAGGAATTATAGGAGTATTACTGCTCTTATGTTCACGGAAACCATTTTTTAAGTTGTTAGCTGCAGTGTGTCTTGTAATCTGTGCGATCGCAGCACTTAGATTCTGTTTTGGATATGTGCAGGTGATCCAAGCATATAAGCAAGGAAATTACAAGAGTGTTGAAGGATATGTAGAGAATTTTGTACCAGCATCCAGCGGTGGAGAAGATCAGGAAGATATGGAAGAAGAAAGCTTTGATATTAAGGGTGTTCATTTTTCCTATGGTGATAAATTTATTAAGAAGTTTGGTTACCACAGACCATCGACACAGGGTGGATATATCAAGAAAGACGGTCAGTATCTCAAGATCGGTTATATTTCAACGGAAAAAGGATATGTCATCGTTAAGATTCAGGAAAGAAAATAAAAGAATATTTTACAACAAAAAATACCGGAAACTTTCAAATGATAAGTTTCCGGTATTTTGCATTTTAGATTCTTATACAATAATAAGAAATTAATTCTTACGCATAAATTCAGCACTCTTCTTAGTAAGTTTTGCACGCAGACCACGTTTTTCAGGTTCAGGTGGTGCAACATTACGAAGATTCTTGATGGATGTGATATAAATACCACTGACAACAGCTTTGATCTCAGCCTTTACAGGAACGTCATCGAAGATTGCCTCATCACACAATAATGGAGTGATCTTTGGTCCAATCTTTGCTTTAACAACTGGTACCTTAGACATCTTAGCACGTTTCGGAATGTTATCAGTTACCATCTTAGGAAATCCAGCTTCCATGATCTTCATTCGCTTCTTATCTATGACAAGCATATTCACTGTCTGTGCCATCTGATCTAACTGCGCACGCTGATCTTCCTGTTTTGCCTGCATCTTTCTACCAACAAAATACAGAACACCAAGAATGATCGCAGCAATTACCGCAATAATAAGGATAACTGTCCATACACTCATATTATCTTCTCCTCCTAATATATACATTTGAATATCTTAACTATTATAGCATTTTTTCCTTAACTTGTCTTATGTTTTTTTCGCATTTCGATAATTTCTTCACGAATTGTAGCACCGAGATGCTTTTTCTCAGCTCTTTCAAGCTGATCAGGATAGATTGGCTGTCCAAAAGTAATATGAACAGTCGTTGGTTTTACCTGAAAACGTCTGTTATTCTCTAAGATATCAGCAGTACCTGAAATTGCCATCGGAATTACAGGAACACCAGCTTTCAGAGCAGGACGCAAACTTCCTTCTTTGAACTCATGAGGATCTTCATCCTGACTTCTGGTACCTTCTGGGAAGATCGCAATGGAAAAACCATCTTTCAAAAGTTTTGTACCTTCATTCATGGTAGCAAGTCCAGCTTTGATATTCTTACGATCTAAAAACAGGCAGTTGATAAAACGCATCCAGTGGGATAGACAAGGAATCTTTTCCATTTCTTTCTTGGCAAAAAATCCCATTCCACGTTCAGTAGCAACGTAGCTGCATAAAATATCATAATAACTGCTATGATTTCCAACATATAAAACAGCACCATCTTCTGGTATGTTTTCCTGACCATCAACAATTAATTTTGTACCAGCCATAGCAAGACAGATCTTAAAAGATCGTAAGATCATGCGTTGTGCTATGGATGAACGTTTATGAGCTTTTCCAGTTTTGTTCCAATGATCAAACAATGGATAGAGCGGTGCGGTTAATGTCAGGAAAAAGAACAGATAAATAATATCTGCAAAAAAACGAATCATGATCGTTCTCCCTTCTATAAATGATTTTATTTTTTGTGATTTGCATCAAGCAATTCATTCTTTAATTTGTAAAGAGGCATGGAAAGATCGACATAGACTTCCTGTGGATTCACAAGACGTCTGCTCTCATCCCATAATGTGTTTAGTTCATCCTTACAATAGGAACGGATGTCCATAACAGAAGGACTCTTGTAAACACATTGACCTTTGATAAAGATTGGAACTAAAAGTTCACGCATTGTATAAGTACCACCAGCAAGTGTAGACTTCTTCCAAGTAGCCTGAGGATCAAAGATTGTCAGATCGTCAGATTCATCATAATGTTCCCCGACAAGACAGATCAGATCACCACGGATCTTTCCATCTTCCTTTCCGTAGATACGATAAATCGTTTTATTTCCAGGATTTGTGATCTTTGCAGGATTCTCAGAAATCTTGATCTTAGCAGTAAATTCATCAGCACCTTTTGGTTTAGAGGCAGCAAGTTTATAGACACCTCCAAATGCAGGACAATCTGCAGAAGTGATCAGTTTTGTACCAACACCCCATGAAGTGATCGGTGCACCCTGAGATTTTAAGCTTGTGATCAAATTCTCATCAAGGTCTCCAGAAGCAGCGATCACTGCATCAGGAAAACCTGCTTCATCAAGCATGATACGGGCTTTCTTTGTAAGATAAGCAAGATCCCCACTGTCTAAACGGATTCCATAGTGCTTTGGCATATGACCTTCTGCTCTTAATTCTTCAAATACACGGATCGCATTTGGAACACCAGAACGAAGAGTGTCATAAGTGTCAACAAGTAAAGTGCAGGAATCTGGATAAAGATCTGCATAAGCACGGAAAGCATGATATTCGTCATCAAAACTCATGATCCAGCTGTGTGCATGAGTTCCAAGGATCGGAATATCAAAACATTTACCAGCAAGTACATTCGAAGTACCATCACAACCACCGATCACGGCAGCACGGGCACCATAAGTACCAGCGTCAGGTCCCTGAGCACGTCGAAGTCCGAATTCCATAACACCACTTCCACCAGCAGCATAAACTACACGAGAAGCCTTCGTAGCGATCAGACTTTGATGATTGATGATATTAAGGAGCGCAGTTTCTACAAGCTGTGCCTCCATGATAGGTGCTTTAACTTTCAGAAGCGGTTCTCTTGGGAATACAACAGTTCCTTCCGCGATCGCATAAATATCTCCTGTAAAATGATATCCAGCAAGATATTCCAGAAAATCTTCATCAAAAATCCCTTGATTACGAAGATAATCAATATCATCATATGAAAAAGATAAGTTTTTGATATAATCAATGACCTGATCGAGTCCGCAAGTGATCGCATAGCCACTTCCAGAAGGATTATCACGGTAAAAAACATCAAAAACTACAGTTTCATCATTCCCTGTTTTAAAATATCCTTGCATCATGGTTAATTCATAAAGATCTGTGAGCAAGGTAAGATGATTTATATCCATTGAATACTCCTTTTCAACATAAAAATAGAAGGGTCAGGATAAGCTGCCCTATAACAACTTCAGTATAACATAATCTGATAAAAACGAACAGTATTCTTATAAAAGTTGTGAAGTGACGATTTCCTTTAATTTCTCCATTGTTTCATCCTCGTCAGATCCAGAAACGATCAGACTTACTTTATCATTGTAGGAGATACAAGCAGACATTAGACGGATCGCATTGGATACATCGATTTCTCCTCCATCATATTCTAGTGTAACACAAGAAGCACTTTTACATGCGATACTTGCAAGAGCAGCTACAGGCTGTGCGTGAAGTCCACGGTCAGATGTAATTGTAAAATCATATCTTTTCATAAAATATAAGAGTCCTTTCATATTTTTTTCTATTGTAACATAAAATAGTAAGACGGACAAAAGGAGGATTGGAATGAGGTACAAAATGACATATATATTATTTTTATTTTTTTTGTTAACAACGATTCCATATATTATTACGATATATATCAATAAAGAAAACAAGAAAAATATTTCGTTTGAAAACTATGACAGTGGATATAAAATACAAGACAAGGACCAAGATATTGATTTGGAAAGTTACCTTTTAAAAATCCTCCCAGGACAGATTTCCATGGATCAAGAAGAAGAAACGATCAAATGCCAGGCTGTGATCTTAAGGACAGATCTGATCCGGAAAATGGGCAGATCAAAGAAGATAAAGATGGAAAGCATACCATATCAGCTGTACAAAGACGAACAATATAAAAGTAAACTGGGTGATCGTGCCTATGAGATCATGGATCAGAAACGAAAAAAAGCAGTCAAAGAAACGATCGGAAAGGTGATCACATACAAAGGAACATTGATCGAACCATATTTTCATGCAGTGAGTGTGGGGATGACATTAGATGCAAGTGAATGGTTCGGGAAAAAGATTCCTTATCTAAGACAGAAAGAAAGTTTAAGTGATATCGAATCCAAAGATTATATGTCAATTAAGACAATTTCATATCAAAGGATGCAGATTATACTAGAAGAACACATGAAAAAGAAAATCACCATACAACAATTACAAAAAAATCTGAGACTTTTAACGGTAACAAAGAATGGATATGTCAAACAGATCAAGGCCGGATCATATATCATTTCCGGAGAAGATTTTGCAAGATGGCTGCAACTGGCATCCAATAATTTTTATTTTGAACAATATAAAGGAAATTTAAGGATCATCTGTCTCGGAAAGGGAAATGGATTAGGACTAAGCCAGTATGGTGCAGATCAGATGGCAAAGCAAGGAAAAACCTATCAAAAAATATTAAAATATTACTATCCAAAAACAATGATTCAAAAACTATATGAATAAACAGATGGAAATGGGCAAAACTATGTTTGAGGTGATGAAAATGAGAAAAAATAACAAACAAAACCCATTTCCGCTGCGCAAATACTATGGGGCAATGATCATAGGATTCGTATTCTTTCTTGGAATCATGGCGTACTACAGTGCTACATTCCGCCAGAGGAGAGATCAGGCAAAACAGGAAGTCAGCCTGGAAGAAGAATCGATTGGAGCTAATAACAGCGCAACACAGGAAAAAACAAAAACAACAACGCAAGACAAGAAAGAAACAGAGACAACGGCACAAATGAAACGTACCATGAGTGAAAGTGTTACGTATAATGGTACATCCAAACTGACATGGCCGATCAAAGGCAATATCATTCTTCCATACAGTGTAAATTCAACCATCTATTTTGAATCTCTTGACCAGTACCGTATCAACAAAGGAATCCTGATCGAAGCAAAAGAAGGAGACGAGGTGAAGGCAGTCCGTAAGGCAAAGGTAAGAGAAATTAAAAAATCAGCAGAATATGGACAAACGGTATTGATGGATCTTGGAAATGAATATACCGTATTATACGGACAGCTTAAAGATATCAGAGTAAAAGAAGGAACAATGGTCAATGCAGGAGAAGTTATTGCAAAAGTCGCAGAGCCGACAAGTTATTACACATTAGAAGGAACGAATCTCTATTTTCAGATGGAAAAAGATAAAAAAAGTGTAGACCCTTTAAAATATCTGGAATAAAATAAAGTGAGAAAATAACAGCCATAACATATCTGGTTGATGTAGAGGAAAGGCGGTCAGAGAACATCTGACAGCCTTTCTTCAAAGAAAATGAAGATCAGGGCTGGATCAATATACAGATAGACAGAGGATAAGACAGATGAAGAATGTAACGTACATATTAAGATGCAGTGATAACAGTTTATACACAGGATGGACTAACGATATCAAACATCGCCTGAAGATGCATAATGAAGGAAAAGGTGCAAAATATACAAGAGGACGAGGGCCAGTAGAACTTGTGTATCTTGAAGAATTTGATACAAAGCAGGAAGCAATGAGTAAAGAAGCAAAGATCAAACGTCTTACCAGAAAGGAAAAACTCCTGTTAATAGAAAACTACCAACAGGAGCAAAAATTAAATCTGGAACATTAAGATCATATGGCATAAACTTCCACCCATAACAAACAGATGAAAGATCTCATGCAGACCAAAATTCTTCCAGTGATTTTCGAACCAAGGAATCTTTAGTGCATAGATCACACCACCAACTGTATAAATGATACCGCCAGCAAGCAGCCATCCAAAAGATGTCTTGGATAAACTATGGATGATCGGTGCGATCGCAACGATACAAAGCCATCCCATTGCGATATACATGACAGAAGATACCCACTTCGGACAAGTTACCCAGAACATCTTAAATACGATACCAAGGATCGCTATGATCCAGATTACGGATAAAAGTCCATATCCAAGCGTGCCACCAAGAACGATCGTACAGATCGGTGTGTAAGAACCAGCGATCAGAACAAAGATCATTGCATGGTCAAGTTTCTTTAACTTCTTATTGATCGTTGGTGAAATATTAAAAGAGTGATAAGCAGTACTTGCACCATAAAGACCAATCATACTTATAGTAAATATGATCAAAGAGATAATGCGTACATAATCACCGCTTAAAAAGCTCTTGATGATCAATGGAATGGAAACGATCGCGGCCAGGATCATTCCGATCAAATGGGTAATTGCACTTCCTGGATCTTTTAATTTATGTTTCATGGTAAAACCTCCAATCATTCTAGTGTTATAAAATTCAATACATAGTATTAAAAACCACATCTAACTTTCTTACATACTACAACTATTCAAAGGATATTGCAAGGGGTTTTCAAAAAAAAGTGAATCTGGTATAATGTTACCTATTATGTGATTAAGAAAAAAAGTAATAGACAGAATGGAATGTTAATATGGAAAAAACAAAGAAAGCCTATGAGATTGTCATAGATAGTATCAAAGAGCAGATCATGAATCAGGAACTTGTTCTTGGACAAGGACTTCCACCAGAGAGAGAGATCTCAGAGAAGATTGGAGTCAGCAGGAATTCCGTTCGTGAAGCGTTGAAGATCTTAACTGTCATGGGAGTGGTCTCAAGTAGACAAGGAGCAGGAAATTATATATCAGGAAATTTTAAGGGATATATGGTAGATGCCCTTTCTATGATGTTTATGCTTGATAAGCTTGATTATG
>JAHZAT010000032.1 GCA_019423795.1 Clostridiales bacterium | reverse complement strand
TTATTTGTCGTGTTCTTTGTTTTTCGGCTGTCCTCTACTATTTTGTTTCAAACTTTATAATCTCCTTAATTACAAGGTCAGATTCACTCAATGGGATATCTGCCAAAGGTATTATCTTATAAAAAGAGAAGAAAATCAACCGATTTGGCTTATGTATTAATTCTTATTACAATAGAAAGAACACATACAGTTCGAAAGGAATTCTTGCAGTAAGGATGTTTCCATGATAAAATTTACAAAGAATTTTTATCAAAAAGGAGTGCGTAAAAAAGTGATAAGTTTAGGCTTGGATTCAGGTTCATCTATGACAAAAGCTGTCTTATTCAAAGATGATCATATCATAAAGACGAAGATGATTCCAACATCGATCAGTCCAAGGAAATCTTTAGAAGAACTTTATCTAGATATGATAAATGAAAAGGAAAGGATTGATGTAGTCGTAACAACAGGCTACGGAAGAAATCTGTTAGAGCAAGCAGATTTTAAGATTACAGAGATTACCTGTCATGCTGCAGGGGCATTTTTTATGAATCCAGATTGTAATACGATCATTGATATTGGCGGACAGGACAGTAAAGTAATCACGATTGATGACCTTGGCTGTGTCACAGATTTCTTAATGAATGACAAATGTGCAGCAGGAACCGGACGTTTTTTAGAGATGACAATGAAACGGGTAGAAAGTGAGATTGACAAAATCGATATTTTTGTAAAAGATGCCAAGCCTGCAAAGATTAATAGTATGTGTGCTGTATTTGCGGAAAGTGAGATTGTTGGGTTACTGGCTCAGGATATCCCGCCAGAAGATATTGTCCTTGGCTGTGTAGAGTCTATTTGTCAAAGAACTGCGGCATTTGCACAAAAACTGGCACCAGTGAATCCAAAGGTATTTTTCTCAGGTGGACTAGCACAGTTTGATGTGATGAAACAGTCATTAGCTAGACATTTAAGGATTAAAGAAGTAGCAACCGATCCATTATGTCAATACACAGGAGCAATCGGAGCTGCCGTATTAGGTATCCAAAAAAAGAAACGATAATTTTTATTTAAAGGAGAAATTGAAACAATGGTTGAATTAAAGAAAGAGTTACCAGAAATTTTTGAGGAGTTTGCAGAACAGCGGAAAAATTCATTTCTGGCGATCAAAGAAATTAAAGAAAAAGATATTCCAGTGGTTGGAGTATTTTGTACTTATCTGCCAAGAGAGATTCCAAATGCTATGGGTGCAGCAGTTGTCGGACTATGTTCCGTATCTGATGAAACAATTGCGGATGCAGAAAAAGATCTTCCAAGAAATCTATGTCCATTGATTAAATCAAGTTATGGATTTGCCAAAACTGATAAATGTCCATTTTTCTATTTTTCTGATTTAGTTGTCGGAGAAACAACATGTGACGGAAAGAAAAAGATGTATGAAATGCTTGCTGATTTTAAACCAGTTCATGTCGTAGAATTACCAAATTGTCAGACAGAAGATGGAATTCAGTTATATAAAAAAGAATTACTTCGTTTCAAAAAAGTGTTAGAAGATAAATTTGAGACAACGATTACAGATGAAGCGGTTCTTCATCAGATTAAATTAAGAAATGGAATCAATAAAGCATTAAGACGTCTTCAGTATGTCATGGCAAATGATCCGGCACCAGTCAATGGATTAGATGTCATTAATACGGTTTACGGAAGTAGTTTTGATATTAATACGGAAGGTCTTGAGGACAGGATCAATGCAGTAACAGATAAGATCGAAAAAGAATACAAAGAAGGAAAGAATATTGGGAAGAAACCAAGAATCCTTGTGACAGGGTCTCCATCTGGAGGAGCAGCCTTGAAAGTTATTCGTGCGATTGAAGATAATGGCGGGGTTGTTGTATGTTTTGAAAACTGTACGGGAATGAAACCACTTGCAATGGTAGATGAAGAAAATCCAGATGTATATGATGCACTTGCAAGAAAATATTTAAATATTGGATGTTCCTGCATGTCTCCGAATAAAAATCGCATGGATCTGTTAGATGAATTGATTGACGATTTCCATGTAGATGGGGTTGTAGATCTTGTTCTTCAGGCGTGTCATACATATAATGTAGAAACGGCAATCGTTAAGAAATTAGTGAAAGATAAAAAAGGAATACCATATACAGTGGTTGAAACGGATTATTCACAGGCGGATATTGAACAGATCAATACAAGAATGGCAGCTTTTATTGAGATGTTATAAAATACATTTAGAATGTTAACAAAAAGAAAAATGGTGCAAGAAAAGACTTCTTATACTATTTTTCTTTTTCGATTGACACAAACTTACATTTTACAGTTACTTCAATATGTTAGAATAGAAATAATAAATTACAAAGGAGAGAAGGATGAACAGAATGAAGTATGACAGTTACATCTGCAATGAAGAGCCTGACAGCAACAGTGAATGCCCGATTAGATTCCATTATCTTTGATGGAACATGGAAAGATCATGTAGGACAAGTTGAGAACTTAGGACTGGTGTCTAAAGATGATATGTCTAAGAACTATGTTGGACTTCCAGAAGATACAACACAGTGGAATAAGAACTTTGGGGTTAACGATTATAAGAAGCTTGTTGCTGAGATCTTCGATGGAAAGAGAAAAGTTAACAACAGCACAGACCAGATGCCAAAAGTATCTGTCAAATTAAACGAACGTCAGGGTATGATCAAATAATAAAAATGGAAGGAAATAATAATATGTCTTAATATGCAATTGAAATGCTGAATATTACCAAACGTTTCCCTGGAATTGTTGCGAATGATAATATCACACTTCAGTTAAAGAAAGGTGAGATTCACGCACTTCTAGGAAAAAATGGGGCTGGAAAATCAACATATTTCCTTGCTTGTACTCGCAGTTTCCTCTAAGAAATCAAGAGCACCGAAGGCAGAGGGAATACCATATGATAAAGGACAAAGATAACAAAGGAGATAAAATACACGATGGGAATTGTAGTAATCGGAGATGTATTTATAGATATTAAGGGGTTTTCTACATCCCCTTATATCCCATATGGGAGAAACGCGGGAACGATCGCACAGATTCATGGTGGAGTTGGCCGTAACGTTGCAGAAGACATTGCGAATGTAGAATTAGAGCCAACATTTGTAAGTTCTGTTGACGATGATGCAATGGGTGAAGATGTCATCCGCAAATTAGATCGTCATAAAGTCAATACAAAATATATGAAAAAAGTAAAAAATGGAATGGGAACATGGCTTGCAGTTTTTGATCATGAAGGAGATGTGGTAGCATCCATTTCCAAACGACCAGATCACAAACCGATTGAGCAGATCCTTGATGAACATGGCGATGAAATCTTTAAAGATGCTGATAGTATCGTAATCGAAATCGATATTGACCGTGAGATCGTAAAAAAGACATTTCATTATGCAGAAAAATATAAGAAGAAAGTTTACGCGATCGTATCGAATATGACCATTGCGATCGAGAGAAGAGACTTTATCCGAAGAACCGAATGTTTTGTATGCAATCAGCAAGAGGCAGGAATCCTGTTTTCCGAGGATTACGAGGAAATGAGTGCAGAAGAATTATCTAAAGTTCTTTCAGAACGTATCCAATCTGCAAAGATTCCAAAGATGGTCGTTACAATGGGTGGCGAAGGTGCTGTTTATGCAGATCAGAACGGCGAAAGCGGTGTTTATCCAGCATTAAAGGTGGATGTTGTTGATACAACAGGAGCCGGAGATGCATTCTTCTCAGGAGTATGTATCGGACTTACTTATGGAAAGACTTTAAGAGAAGCATGCGCGATCGGTACAAGACTTGCATCCACAGTTATTTGTACATCAGAAAATATCTGTCCAAGATTTATGCCGGAAGAATTCGGTATTACGAGATAAATGCGATGGAAAGTATAATTATTGGGATTGCCGGAGGATCAGGATCCGGGAAATCTACTTTTACAAACAGAGTTAAAAAATATTTTGGAGATGATATCACGGTAATTTACCATGATAATTATTATCACCGACAAGATGGAATTCCATATGAGAAGCGTGTGACGGTCAATTATGATCATCCTGATTCTCTGGAAACAGACCTTTTAGTAAAGCATCTCAAACAGTTAAAAGCAGGAAAAACCATTGAATGTCCTGTCTATGATTATAATCAACATAACCGATCTGATGAAATCATTAAAATCGAACCTAAACCGGTCATTTTAGTTGAGGAAATCTTATTGTTAGCTGATGAGCGAATTCTTCGAAGAATCTTACGAGATGTAGAAGAACGAGGAAGAGATCTTCATGGAATCCTGAGGCTACTTGGACTGCGATTTCTGATAAGAGCAAAATTGAAGAGTTACAATAACATAAATAATAGGGAAGTGAAACAAATGAATCTAACAAGAACAAGCAAATATGTAAGTCTTCTCCTCCGTCATAAGCCTGAGAAAGCAGGAATTCATCTGGATCAACACGGATGGGCAGAGGTTGATGAGTTAATCAAAGGTGTTTCCAAAACGCATATGTTCAATATGGAAATCCTTGAGGAAATCGTAAGAACTGATAATAAACAAAGATATTCATTCAACGAAGATAAAACAAAAATCCGTGCCAACCAAGGACATTCGATTCCTGTAGATGTAGAATTAAAAGAAGCAAAACCGCCCAAACAATTATGGCATGGTACAGGAGAGAAATATGTTTCAGCCATTGATGAACAAGGACTTCTTCACAAAAACAGACTATATGTTCACTTATCAACGAATGAAGAAACCGCGATCAAAGTTGGAAAACGACACGGAAAGCCAGTTTTATATACTGTGAACGCAGAAGAAATGTATCAGGATGGATATAAGTTTTTCTTATCAAAGAATGGTGTATGGCTGACGGATCACGTGCCAGTGAAATATTTAGACAAGTACAAAAATTAGAAATATTGACAGTTGAGATTAAGTATTGTAATATTAGTTAGTAATGACTAACATGATAAAAACGGAGGAAACATTATGGAATTTGAGACATTATTAGAAAGTAGAAGAAGTATCCGTTCTTACGATGATTCAAAAGAAGTAACAAAAGAACAGATCAAACAACTTGTAGAAGCAGGAATTTTGGCACCATCATGGAAGAATTCACAGACAGCTCGTTATTATTGTGTATTAGGAGCAGAAGCGAAAGAAAAATTCGCAAAAGAATGCCTTCCAGAGTTTAATGCAAATAATACAAAAGGAACAGGTGCTTATGTTGTAACAACATTCGTAGCGAACAGATCTGGTTTTGATCGTTCCGGAAATCCAGATAATGAATGTGGAAATGGATGGGGTTATTATGATCTTGGATTACATAATGAAAACTTTATCTTAAAGGCCAAAGAACTAGGACTTGGAACCTTAGTTATGGGAATCCGAGATGGCGAAAAGATCAAAGAAATGTTAGAAATTCCTGAGACAGAGATGGTTGTATCTGTGATCTCTGTTGGATATATTAAGGAAAATCCGCCAAAACCTAAGAGGAAAGATGTAGATGATATTTTGAAATTCTTTTAGTGTATAATATATAACTTAAAATAAACAGCCTTGTTACCATTTATTTATCATGATAACAAGGCTATTCTTTTATTTTTTAATCAATTCATATTCTTCCAACAATTTTTCAATATCCGTATCTTTGACAAACTTCAACAGCCAGCCCTTTAATTTTTCAATTGGCATTGGCAGATCCATATCAAGCAGAGATTCTCCATCCATCAATCGAACACTCGCATCCAACAAATTCCTTACATCGTACACACTTCCCCAAACCTCTGGCACTCCTCGGTCAACGTCAAGTAGTCCATACACAGCTTCCATAGCTGTTCTCACCGAATATTCAGTAGTAAAAATTGTATCTCTTGGCGTTTCAGCAAACTGACCTAAGAATGCAAAGTTAACACACCCATCAGGAATCACATCCGGGCGGTCTCTGGCGGTTCTTGGCATAAAAAATGCGGTAATATAAGGCAGCATTGTCGGTACAGTATTCGCATGATCTTTTGCTAATTCGTCGATTTCATCCAGTGGTATTCCAATATGATATAACCATTCTGCTGTAATTTCTTCTCCAGTACAATCTTTCATTGGCTTATGAATATAATTTCCTGGTGTGTCACAAAAAAGACTGTATAGCCAGATACAGATTTCACCTTCTTTTTGTTTTCGAAACTGTCCCTGACGATTGACGGTCCAGCTTAACAGCCAGTTGGAATCCTCGCAGGAAACAATACCTCCAGTTACAACCTTTCCGGAAAGAGGATCTCGTTTACAGATTCTTGTGATCGCATCAATGATCTTTGTATCACTGGTTGTGATCGTCGCAGATTCCCAACGTGTTTTACTAACATTTCCACAGAATTTCTCTGGATGACCAAAGGAAGGATCCTGTTTTGCAATATTCTTCCAAAGATTCCAGCACCCAGTGATACGAATCATTGCATCGCCATTTGCAGGTGTGTGATGATCTCCATACAGTGTACTTTCGGTACAACTTCCATTTGTCACAAAGACAAGATCATCTTTTGTCAGCGGAAGTATCTTTGTTTTAGAATTTTTGATATATTCGATACTTTTTGCAACCTTTTGATCATTTTCAAATGAAAAGATCACGTTCGTAACTTGTGTATGGAAATGAAAGATAACACCATTTTGTTTCAGATATTCGATCATTGGCAAGATCAAAGATTCATACTGATTATACCGTGTAAATTTCAAAGCTGAAAAATCAGGCAATCCACCAATATGATGGATAAACCGCTGTAGGTATAATTTCAGTTCCAAAGCACTGTGCCAGTTTTCAAAAGCAAACATTGTCCGCCAGTATAACCAGAAATCCGAATCAAAAACGTGTTCGTCAAAGACATCCTCGATTGTTTTATCATATAACTTTTCATTCGCAGTAAAGAATAACTTCATGATTTGCTTTCGACCTTTGGCATCGATATTGAATTTACCAAAGTTCTCAGAGGGTTTTCCTCGATGATTTGTTGCACGGCACAAGGAATAGTTTGGATCTTCTTTGTTCAGCCAGTAAAATTCATCTAACACAGAGTTCTCTGGATGTTCCAGAGATGGAATACTATGAAATAAATCCCACAGACATTCGAAATGATCTTCCATCTCACGACCACCGCGCATAATATACCCACGATCAGGATCAGCGACTCCATCACAGGCACCGCCTGCAATATTGGATGCCTCTAAGATATGAATATGATCTCCTGACATTTGCGCATCACGAATCAGAAAACAGGCAGCAGCAAGAGAGGCAAGACCACTTCCTACAAGATAGGCAGATTTTTTCTCTATATCTTTTGGTTTCTTTGGCCTGGCAAACGCTTCATAATTTCCACTGGAGTAATAAATTCCTTTGCTATTTTTCTTCTGTTTATTTAATTCTGTGTTTTTGTAATCCGATTTTTTCACTTTTGTTTGAGGGTAAGAATATACAAGCTTTTCTTTCTTTGACTTTTTCATTGCAACAATGGCAGCACCTGCTACAGTCAGAATTCCTAGTTTTAAGATTTTTTTATTCATTTGGGTATCAGCCTTTCTATTATGATTTAAAAATAGTTTGCATCAAAAAGGTAGTTTTATTCTTTCGATATATTTGGTAAAATAAAAGAAGAATTATTCGAAAAGAATTGAGGAAAATAAAACAAGACCTTACAGTCATAACTGGCCATAAGATCTTGTCGCAGAAGAAAATGGATGACGACTTAATCATCATCGCGAGGTAAAAACGGTGGACGGAACGGATACAATTTTTCATAAGATTCAAGGTCGGCTTCTGTTCTTGGAACAACCTGGATCAATCCGGTACAGTCTGTAGTAGAGCAGATATTACACATTTCGAAGATATTTTCGTCAATTTCTTCGTTTGTAAGTTCTTGTTTCTTTTTCTTATCCTTCATGCATCGAAACCTCCTCGTTTCTTAGTATGTGATAATATCAAAAAAATATTTTGTAAAATTCATCCAACAAAAAGTTGAAAATTTATGGAGATCAATGTATTTATGCAGAAATTACAGATAAAACACAAAACATGTTATATAGATCAAAATGGCTCCGATGGTCCGATCATCTTATGGGGAATGTATCCACATCGTGGAAATGAGATAGCACATATGTGGGAATGTCTGATGGAGACAGTCAATGATCAGGATTTTCTTTTATGTGCATTTCAGGTAGAAGACTGGAATGGGGATTTTTCCCCATGGAAAGCACCTGCTGCCTTTGGGGATGAAGATTTTAAGGGAAATGGTCTAAAGACTTTACAGTGGTTGACGAACGACCTGATTCCAGAATTAAAAACAGCTTATGGAGCAGACAGAGAAATTTATCTGATCGGATATTCCCTTGCAGGATTGTTTGCTTTATGGACAGCATATGAAACAGATATCTTCTCAGCAATTGCAAGCTGCTCAGGTTCTTTATGGTTCGAACAATGGGATCAATATGTGTCACATCATCGGATAAAGCATGAAAGTTATATCTACATAAGTCTTGGAGGAAAAGAAGAAAAAACAAAGAATCAGGTTATGGCAAGAGTTGGAGATCGAACGAGAAAACAAGAACAAATTTTGCAAAATGATCCAAAGGTAAAGAAAACAATTTTAGAATTTAATAGCGGTGGGCATTTTGCTGATTCCGAAAAAAGACTTTCCAAAGCGGTCAAATGGTTATTAAAAAATAGAAAGGAACAATAAATGACGAATCCCAAAAGTGATGAATTATGTATATAATCGTGGCTTATAAATCTTTTTGATTGAGTACATCTTGTTGATATGTTAAAATTATAGAAAGCAAAAAGCATAGATCACACAGGAGGAATCAATATGAGCAAAAAAACAGCATTGATCACTGGTGCAGGTTCTGGAATCGGTCGTGCAACTGCACAGAAATTAGCGAACCATGGCATTAATTTGATTTTGATTGGACGAAATCTTAATAAATTAGAAGAAACAAAGAAGCTATGTGATAAAGTTGATATTAAATGTTTTTCAGTTGATATTAGTCACAAAGAAGAAATAAAAACATTGTTTGACCATAATTTGCAGTTTGATTATCTGATCAACAATGCAGGTGTAACGATGAATAAGAGATTTGAAGAAGTAACAGAAGAAGAATATGATCAGATCATGAGTATTAATGCTAAAGGACCATTTTTTATGTGTCAAAGTTCTTTACCAATCCTTCGTAAATCTGAAAGTGCAACAATTATTAATATTGGATCTGTAGTTGCATATAAAGGTTATATGGATCAAAGTGTTTACGCATCAAGCAAACATGCTTTGGCTGGTATGACAAAAGCATTGGCAAAAGAAGTAAGCAATGATGGAATTCGTGTGCATCTGATCAATCCGGGCGGAGTTTTAACAGATATGGTGCGACAGGCAAGACCTGATCTTCCACCAGATGCAAACGATATGATCGCACCAGAGGACATTGCGGATATTATTTATTTTATTTTAAGTCATAGAAGTAATGCGATCATAGATGAGATCAATGTACACAGAAGAACAAAAGAACCATTTTTATAAAAGATAGAATTTACTACAAAAAAGAAAATAAAACTTTTGCAGCACCCAGACTTTTAGGATGCTGTTTTTCTTTTGAGATATTCATGACAAAAATAGAAAGGGACAAAAAATTAATGAATAAAAAACAGCCGATCATAGAATTAAAACATATAAAAAAATGTTATACAAACAATGTGCCGGTCATTTATGATTTTAATCTTACGATCAATGAGGGAGAGTTTGTAACATTTCTAGGTCCTTCTGGATGTGGAAAAACAACAATTTTAAGAATGTTGGCGGGATTTGAGACACCAACGGATGGTGAAATCCTGTTTCATGGAAAAGATATCAGCATTCTACCACCAAATGAGAGAAAATTTAATACTGTCTTCCAAAAATACGCTCTTTTCCCACATTTAAATATTTATGACAATATTGCATTCGGGTTAAAAGAAAAGAAAATTCCAAAAGATGAGATTAAAAAGAAAGTAAAACGAGTACTAGAAGTCGTTGATCTGGAAGGTTTTGAAAAGCGAAAGATCGACAGCTTGTCTGGTGGGCAGCAGCAAAGAATTGCCATTGCAAGAGCAATTGTCAATGAGCCAAAGATCTTATTATTAGATGAACCATTAAGTGCCCTAGATTACAAGATGCGTCAGGAAATGCAGATCGAGTTAAAAAATATGCATAAAGAATTAGGTATTACGTTTATCTTTGTCACACATGATCAAGAAGAGGCATTGATGATGTCAGATAAGATCGTTGTCATGTCAAAAGGACAGATCCAGCAAGTTGGAACACCAGAGGAAATCTATAATAAGCCACAGAATGCTTTTGTTGCGGACTTTATCGGAGAGAGTAACATTTTTGATGGAGTAAAGAAATCAGACGATACTGTTCATTTTGCACATCATGATTTTCTATGTGAAGATGAATATGAAGCCGGTACCAGAGTTGATGTCATAATCCGCCCGGAAGATGTTATTTTATCATCTCCAGAAGATGGAAAATTTAGTGGTGAGGTTATTTCCTGCCTGTTTTGTGGCAAATTTTATGAAGTAGCTGTACAATCTGATAAAAATGAGATTGAAGCACATATTTTACACGAGATCAAACCAGGAACAAAAGTAGGAATCGATTTCACACCTGGAACGATTCATACAATGCCAAAAGATACGAAAGTAAATCATTATGTCGGTGTAATGGAAAAATATGGTTATTTGAAATTTATGGATGGAAGTATCCCAGTTCCGGTTGAAAAACTTTTTGATGGGTGCAGATTGGAACATGGTCATATCGTAGATCAAGATGGGCATAAAGTTCATTTAGAGGGAGAAAAGGTGAAAATGTTCTTCCCATCCAAACTTGCCAATCTTAGTGATGATCCAGAAGAAGGATATTTTCAGGGAAATATCATCTCTATTATCTACAAGGGTGATCATTATAATTATCGCATTGTGAGTGAAAATAAAGTAGAGTATTCTGTTGATGATGAAGATTTATGGAATATCGGAGATTTCGTAAGTGTCGTAATTCCGGATGATGCGATGGAATTTCAAAGAGTTTCGGAGGAAAGTAAATGAAAAATGACAGACTAAAAAGTATTCTTGGAATTCCATACTTATTGTTTTTGACAATTGTTGTTGTTTTCCCTGTGCTTATTTTATTATATTATGCATTTACCAATGGAACTGGACAATTTTCTATGGACAATTTTGTTCTGTTTTTTACAGACAGTAAGGCAATTGGAACCCTGATCTACAGCGCAATGATTGCGATCGTAACAACCGTTGTATGTTTATTGATCGCATATCCTGTGGCATATATTCTTGCAAAAGGAGATTTTAAACGCGGAAATGTATTATTGATGTTATTTGTAATGCCAATGTGGATCAATTTTACCCTTCGTATTACTGCATTAAAAGAGATCTTAACAATGATCGAAGGAAATCTTGCTTTCCATCCATTTTTAAATACAGTGATCGGAATGACTTATGATTTTCTGCCTTTTATGATCTTGCCAATTTATAATACGACCGCCAAGATCGATCATAGTTACATTGAGGCAGCATTAGATCTTGGGGCAAAACATCATCGCGTATTTACAAGAGTGATCCTTCCGTTATCCATTCCAGGGATCATCAGTGGAATTACGATGGTATTTCTTCCTGCAATGACAAATTATGTTGTACTTGATATGATGTATAACAGTACCTACATCATGGGAAGTCTTGTTGGAAGTTACTTTAATATGTATGATTGGAATAACGGATCTGTGATTTCTATGATCCTTTTGATCTTAATCTTATTTTTAAGTATGTTAACTGGCGAATTTTCAGATAAGGAGGAAAATGCTTATGACTAAAAAAACGATACAGGGTATTTTCCTTGGAATCATCTTATTACTCATGTATCTGCCAATCTTGATCTTGGCAGTTTATAGTTTTATGGATTCCGCAATCATTGGAAAATCTGGAAGTTTTACTTTGAAAAATTATATTTATCTGTTTCATTCTGAGGATTTAAGGACAATGATCTTTGGAACGATCCTTTTAGCCTTGGTCGTTGCGGTTATTTCAACGATCCTTGGAACTCTTGGAGCAATCGGGGCATTTTATTCTTCAAATAAGCTTAAGAAACCGATCCATTTGATGAATCAGATTCCTGTTGTTAATGCAGATGTCGTTACTGGTTTTTCTATTTGCGTTTTATTGATCGTCTTTTTTAAGATGGATAAAGCCAGTTATATTCCGCTTGTGCTCGGGCTGGTATCTCTTTGTAGCCCCTTTGTATATCTGTCTGTGATCCCTCGTCTAAAACAGATGGATCCACAGTTATATGAAGCGGCATTAGATCTTGGATGTTCCCCGTTTGGAGCATTAAGAAAGGTTGTACTTCCACAATTAACTTCTGGAATCGTATCTGGATTCATGATGTCAATTACATTAACGTTGGATGATTATTTTATCACAACTTATACAAAACCATCGATGTTTGACACGATCAGTACCTATGTTGTCAATGCTACAAAAGGAGCACAGACCGATGTGAAAACCGCACTATGGGCATTATCAACGATCATCTTTTTGGTTGTGATTTTTATTGTGATCGGTATGAACCATACGGGGAGAAAGGAGCATGATCATGAAATATAAAGCATTTTCTATTCTTTTTTCCATCTTACTTGTGATTACCCTTCCGCTTGCATTATGTTCTTGTGGTTCAAAAAACAACAGCTCAAACAATGAAGAGATTGTTTTAAGAATCGCAAATTGGGAAGAATATCTTGATGAAGGGGACTGGGATGACGATGAAGAAATCAAACTGGAAAATGGGAAAAAGATCATCGGCAGAAATACTATGATCAAAGATTTTGAAAACTGGTATGAGAAAACATATCATAAAAAAGTAAAAGTCGAATATTCAAGTTTTGGAACTAATGAAGATATGTATAATCAGTTAACGATCGGTGATACATATGACCTGATCTGTCCATCCGAATATATGATCATGAAGCTTTTGGCAGAGAAAAAAATATTAAAATATTCTGATGACTTCTGGGATATTTCAAACAGTGAAAATTATTATGCAAAAGGAGTATCACCATATATAAAAAAATCATTAGATCAGTTAAAATATCACGGACAATCTGTGGGAGATTACACAGCTGGTTATATGTGGGGAACACTGGGCTATGTATATAATCCCAAATATGTTTCTAGAAAAGATGCCGAAGACTGGGGCTTATTACTAAATCAAAAATATCATAAAAAGGTAACAGCAAAAGACAGCGTCAGAGATTGTTATTTTGCTGTTCGAGGAATGCAGACACAAAAACAGATCTTAACAGATGAATTCCAAAAACAGGCAGATTATCAGAAAAAGTTATCTGCATTGTTAAATGATACTTCAGATCAAAGCATTCAAAGTGCTGGAGAGATTTTATCAAAAATGAAAGATAACGTTTATTCTTTCGAGACAGACAGTGGGAAATCAGATCTTGTCAGCGGAAAAGTTGTCGCCAATCTTCAGTGGTCTGGAGATGGTGTTTATTCTATGCAGCAGGTGGAAGAAGAAGGAATCAAACTTCGTTATGCAGTTCCAAAAGCTAGTACCAATCTGTGGTTTGATGGATGGTGTATGTTAAAGGATGGTATTGGAAAAGATAAGGAAAAGCAGCAGGCAGCACAGGCATTTGTAAACTATATCTCAAGACCAGATAATGTTGTAAGAAATATGTACTATGTCGGATATACATCTGTGATCGCTGGTGAAAAAGATCAGACAATCTATGATTATATCAAATATATGTATGGAAGCGATGATAAGAAGAGTGTTGACTATGATCTTAATTATTTCTTCAAGCAAAATGGAGACAATTATAACTATGTGATGAAAACAAGCAAAGAAATGTCAGAAGGACAGTTATATGCCCAGTATCCGACAAAAGATGTAATGAAAAGAAGTGCCGTTATGGCATATTTCGGAGATCACACAAACAAAAAGATCAGTCGTATGTGGATTGATATGCGTTGTTTTTCTTTAAAATGATCAGATTTTTGTGAATTTTTCGTAAAAATAAATATAAATTACATCTTGACACTAGTATAATACAAGAGTTTAAATTAGTTGTAAAGACAAAGAGGTCCTATGCATAGGAAAGTATGCAAGGGCTTCTTTTTTTATTTTCATGATTTTTATAAATTACAGTCAGATAGAAAGCGAGGAAGAAATATGAGTAAAAGAATCTTAGATCATCCGATCCTTGGAAAAACAGAGGCACATCTAAAAAAATTAGAAACTCTGGTATCCAATGCAAGATCAGACAGGTTATATTAACAAGTGGAGAAGTATTTGAAGCTGAAACAGTCATTGTAGCTGCTGGATATGAAAGTCGTTACATTACAAGAACTGTAGGAATCGATATTCCGATGACAAGATGTTTTGAAGAAGCTTCTTATGATGGAGTACCAGTGATCAGTAAAATAGATGAGATGGATGCATCCAATTTTAAAAATCTGTTTGAAAATTTGTATAACTATGAGAAATAGCTATAATGGAAGGAGGTTATCATTATCAAAGAAATAGAAGCAGGGGTCCTTGATGCCACCAAGTGTGTTGATATCATGGAATTATGTTGGAATTTCCTAAAAAAACAAAAATCGAAGGTTTCCCCGTAAACGATGTTGAAACTGGAGCACCTTTAGCATTTATGGCTGCAAAGCTTTTAGCAAAAAAAGATTCAAAAGTTCTTACAATGCTTGGTGCTGGTCCGATTGCCAAAGCATGCTTTCGTGCGATCATGACAAATCTGAAACATATTGATACTGTCAAGATATCTAAATGTAAAAGAAAAAGGCATTGGACAACAGCTAAAAGTATGGGATCATCATATGTCTTAAAAGGAAGAAAGGAGGATGTTTATGAAAGAAAAATCAATCCTATGGAGAATCTTTCATTATATGAATCCAAAAAGAATTGATCCAAAAATGGTAAAGCTATGGATTTTCTGGATCTTATTTAATATTATTTTATTTTTTATACCACACAGTGTTTCAAAAGAATCTATATGGATCCTTGTACCAATGGCAGGACTTTTCATTTATGCACTCGTAACAAAAGATGTGATGCAAAGTCTTTTGATGGGAACATTTTCAATGTACATTTTATGGTATAAATTTGGAAGTATCATAGCATTTTTTCGCGATTGTAAAGTTGTTCTGGCAGATGAAGAAAATATTGAAATGTATATGTCTTTCTTCCTTTGTGGTGGATTGATCATCGCAATGAAGAGAAGTGGAGCAACCAAAGCTTTTACTGAATTTGTAACGAGTAAATTTGGGGAAAATGAAAAAATGATTCTTGCAACGTCAGGTATTTATGCAGGAATCATGTCAATTGATGATTATGTATCTGCATTTACAGCAGGGGCGGCATTCTCTCCATTGATTGATAAGATCAAAAAGCCAAGACTTGCACTTGCATATGTAATAAGAACTCTAAGTATTTGTGTATCTGCAATGCTTCCAGTTGGAGCCTGGGGATATTTTATCATTTTTCAGATTGCTGATGCCAAGAATGTAGCCAACAAAGCTGCTGCAACCAGTCTTTTTATGAAATCTGTTCCATTTATGTTTTATGCTATTATTGCTTGCATTGTAGCACTCTTATTTGCATTTGGACTGCTGCCAAAGATTGGTCATATGAAAAAAGCATATGAAATGTCAGATCAGGGGAAACAGCTAGGAGAACTAACTGACGGATCTGAGGAAGAGGAAACTGATTTTGATGAAACAGATCCAAGAAAACAACATATCAGTGTTCTAAATTTGATCATTCCAATGATCACGATCGCGGTTGCATTGATCGCTACCGGCTTAAACTGCTTCCTGGCTTTTGGAATTACATTGATTGTTACTGCAGTCCTTTATATTTTACAAGGAATTATGACTATTAGTGAATATGTGCAATGTGTAGTTGATGGGTTTATCGATATGGTTGATATGGTCATCATTTTAATGATCGGCTATGCCATGCAGGAAGTTATGTATACTATGGGAATAGAAGGATTCGTTCAAAATGTATGCAATATGATTCCGATCATTCGCCTGATTCCATTTGTTTTATTTGTATTCTTCAGCTTCACTGAATTTTTATATAGTTTAAATTATACTCTGTATCAGATAGAACTTCCTGTTATGATCGTTGTTTTAACAAGGCTAGGTGCGAACGTACCACTCTGTATCGGAGCGATCATATCTGCCGGATTATTTGGTGCAAATGCGTGTGTAGTTTCTGATCTTGGAATTGTGTCAGCACGTGCAAACAGAGTCACTATTTATGATCAATATGAAAGTTCTCTTCCATATGTATTGATTTCAGGAGTAATATCTGCAATTTTTTATCTGATCGCTGGATTTATTTTTTAATATGAAAATGTCAGGAGAAATTCATATATGGAGAAAAAACAACCATTTTGCGAATGTTAGCAGGATTTGAAAAACCAAGTGAAGGACAGATCTTTTTTCAAGGAACTGATATTACTGATCTTCCACCAAATGAACGAAAGATCAATACGGTATTTCAAAAATATGCACTTTTTCCGCATTTGAATATTTATGACAATATTTCCTTTGGATTAAAAGAAAAATTCCAAAAAGAGGTTGACAGACGTTGGGGAAATCTGTTATATAAATGTGATAGATAAAATAATAAGAGTAAGGAAGTTTTATTTATGACCCTTTTAACCTACCAGGTATTCAAAACAATCGCAGATGTGGGAAGTTTCCATAAAGCAGCAGACATTCTAGGTTTAACGCCATCTGCAATCAGCCATGCCATCTCTTCGATGGAAAATGAATTAGGATTTTCAGTGTTGACAAGAAGCAAAGCAGGTGTCAATCTGACAAATTATGGAGAACAACTATTACCATATGTAAATGCTGTATTAAACTGTGATGAAAGCTTAAAGCAGGAAATCGCAGAATTAAACGGATTAAAACAAGGAAAAGTAAAAATTGGAGTATTCTCCAGTGTATGTACCAGCTGGCTTCCAGAGATCCTACATTCTTTTAAGAAAGAATATACAGAAATTGAAATTGAAGTTTTTCAGGGAACATATGATGATGTAGCTTACTGGCTCAAAAATGGAGTCGTTGACCTTGGATTTTTATCCGTATCAAGTGCAAAGGATATTCCAATCGAGCCATTATATCGTGATGAATTATTATGCGTATTACCAAGTGGCGTAAAAGAAGATAAAAGTACAAGTTATATCGATATCGAAGAAATGAAGCACCATCAGTTCGTAACACAACGAGACAGTACCGATGCAGATATCCAGAATTTTTTAAAAGAGAATTCTCTGCAGGTACAGTCAAATTATCATGTGGTGGACGATTTATCAACGATCGCACTTGTTGAGAAAGGTTTTGGAATCTGTCTGATGCCAAAACTTGTGATGACAGATATTCCATATAAGGTAGACAGTTACTCGATCAAACCACATGCAAGCCGAATCATTGGACTAGCAACGATGAATCCAAATTTTATGGCACCTGCGGTCCGCATGATGTTTAATCATATTGTTGATAAATATCAGGAAGACGAATTTAAAAAATAATATTAAAGCATGAATAGGACAATTCCTTTTATAGTTAAATGGATTTGTTCTGTTTTTTTATTGATAAGTAGTTTACAAGATATTTTATATAATTTTTCTATTATACAAAGAAAATATTATAGGTATAATCAATAGCCAGTCATAAAAAATATTAATTATCCGAAGTAATATTGTATGTCCTGGTGCGATCAAAACGGGAATGACAAGTAATCCAGAACTTGAGAATTCATTTGGAAGAGAACGTATCAGCAGCAGCGGTTCTTGCGGCAAAAATTTTATAGTGGAGTCGGTGGAATTGGATTAATCTTAAATGAAGTGTATCGTCTTTACCAGGACGAGAATGCAAAAGCAGGAGCAATGGAGATCCTTGATCATTATTTAGATACTTCTACAGAAGACAATGAAGAATTTACTGGAGTAACAACAGTCCTGTCTTTTTTGATGGCGGAAATATCTTATATCTGCTAGATTGTTGCAATACCTATAAAGAATTATCCTCCAAACTAAATGAAATTATTGTAAAAGCAACGAATCATATTTTAAAACTTGCAGGAACCAAAGTGAAAGATCATTGGGAGATTGCCTTTGATCGGACGAAACCGAAAGTGATCACAAGTCCTGCTGGATATTTTACAGGAGCTGCTGGTATGGTTGTGGCTTTGTTGCAGATATATTGTCTGGAGAAAAATAAAAATGGAATTGTTGGATTGATTGACGATCCTTATTATAAATGAAAATTTTTGCAGACTTTTATTCTTTGTGCTAGAATAAATTTATATGGATTTTATATTTTAGGAGGTAGCATATGAAAGTCAAAGGTGTAAGATTATATGCAAAAGATGATATTCGCCTGGAAGAATTTGAACTTCCAGAGATCAAGGATGATGAGATCCTTGTCAAAGTAATGAGTGATTCCATTTGCATGTCAACCTGGAAGATGGTAAAACAAGGAGCAAACCATAAGCGAGTTCCAGCAGATGTCGCAGAACATCCAGTTATCATTGGCCATGAATTTGCCGGAGATATCGTAAAAGTCGGTAAGAAATGGCAGGATAAATTCAAACCAGGTCAGAAGTTTGCACAGCAGCCAGCAATTCCGGGACAGGCTGAATCTCCGGGATATTCTTATACACAGTGTGGTGGTGCTGCAACTTATTGTATTTTCCCAAATGATATTATTGAAGTCGGATGTTTATGGACACATGATGGCGATTCTTATTTTGAATCTTCTGTTGCAGAACCAATGTGCTGCGTTATTTGTGGATATAAGACAAATTATCATGTGAAAGACCGTTATGAACATGTAATGGGAACTAAAAAAGGAGGAAGCATCGCAATTCTTGGTGGATGTGGTCCAATGGGATTAGGTGCCGTAAGTTATGCATTAGCTATTGAGAATAAACCAGCGAAAGTGATCGTTACAGATATCGATGATGCCAAATTAGAAAGAGCAAATCAGGTTATTTCCGTAGAAGAAGCTAAAGAAAAAGGCGTGGAATTAATCTATGTTAATACAGCTAAGATGAATAATCAGGTAGAAGAATTAAAAGCTTTATCTGTTGATGGTAAAGGTTTTGATGATGTCTTTGTTTATGTACCAGTCAGAGGAGTTGCTGAACTTGGAAATAAAATCTTAGCTTATGATGGATGTATGAATTTATTTGCAGGTCCTACAGATTCCAAATTCTCAGCTGATGTGAATTTATATGACTGTCATTATAACGCAACAAAGATTCTTGGAAGTACTGGTGGAAATATTGATGATATGAAGGAAGCTATTGATCGTGCAGCAAGAAAAGAAATCAAACCTGCAGTAATGATCACTCATGTTGGAGGAATTGATTCTATCGTTGATACAACAAAAAATCTTCCAGACATTCCAGGTGGAAAGAAATTGACATACCTTCATATCAATATGCCAATGACAGCAATTTCTGATTTAAGAAGTCTTGCAAAAGATGATCCATTCTTTAACGATCTTGCTGATATTTGTGACAAGCATAACGGATTATGGAGTGCAGAAGCTGAAAAGGCTTTATTAACACACTATGGTGTAGAATAAACATATGAACAAATCCAGAACATATATTGCCATTGATCTAAAATCATTTTACGCTTCGGTTGAATGTGTAGAACGAGGACTGAATCCATTGACAACAAATCTGGTTGTAGCAGATGAGTCAAGAACGAGTAAGACTATCTGCCTGGCAGTCTCACCTTCTTTGAAGTCTTATGGAATTTCAGGGCGGGCGAGGCTGTTTGAAGTTATACAAAAGGTAAAGATGGCAAATGCTGATCGAAAAAGCCGGATTTACGGAGATTTTGATGGAGAATCTTATAATAAACTTGAATTAGATACAGATCCCAAAAAGGAAATAACTTATATTGTTGCACCGCCAAGAATGGCTCATTATATTTCTATGAGTAGAAAGATTTTCAGGTGTTATTTAAAATATATAGCACCAGATGATATTCACCCATATTCTATCGATGAAGTTTTCATTGATGCAACAGATTACCTCAAATTATATCAATTGAGTGCAAAAGAACTTGCTATGAAAATGATCAAGGCTATTCTTAAAGAAACAGGAATCACTGCAACTGCAGGAATCGGGACAAATCTTTATCTTTGTAAGATCGCAATGGATATTGTTGCCAAGCATACAATGCCAGATCAGAATGGTGTGCGTATTGCAAGCCTTGATGAACACTCTTATCGTGAACAGTTATGGGATCATCAACCGCTTACGGATTTTTGGAGAGTTGGGAAAGGTTATCAAAAGAAGTTAAATCAGATAGGAATTTTTACAATGGGGGATATTGCCAGATGTTCTATTGGAGAAGATACTTCATTTTATAATGAAGATCTTTTATATCGGACATTTGGAATCAATGCAGAACTATTAATCGACCATGCCTGGGGATATGAACCATGTACGATGAAGGATATCAAATCTTATGAACCAGAAACTAAAAGTATTGGAAGCGGTCAGGTTCTTTCTTGTGCGTATTCCTGTGAGAAAGCCAAACTGGTTTTAAAAGAGATGATCAACGAACTAGTCCTTGATCTTTTTGAAAAAATGGTTATGACCGATCAGATTGTGTTAACAGTTGAATATGATACAGAAAATCTTAAGAGCAATTATAAAGGTGAAATTTCTACAGATATGTATGGAAGAAAAATTCCAAAGCATGCACATGGAACGAGAAATCTTGAAGAATGGAGTGCATCTGGCAAAAAAATCATGAAAGCTGGACTAAGTTTATATGATGAGATCGTTGATCCGGTTTTAAGTATCCGTAAACTTTATGTGACAGCAAATCATATCATTTCAAATACAAAAGCAGAAGAAAAAAAGCAGTATCAACAGATATCCATGTTTGATCTTATTCAAGCAGAAAATGAAGGTCAAGAGAAAGTTGATATAAAAAGAGATGATATCCGAGAAAAAAATCTTCAAAAAGCTGAACTTGAGATCAAGAAGCGATTTGGTAAAAATGCGATCATGAGAGGAATCAGCTTAGAAAAAGGTGCAACAGCGAAAGAACGCAACGATCAAATTGGAGGACATAAAGCATGAATAAATATGAAGATATGCTTGATATGAAACGCCCAGTTTCCAAAAAACATCCACCTATGCCGATCAAAGATCGTGCAGCACAATTTGCTCCATTTGCAGCCTTATCCGGGCATAGAGAAGCTTTGGCTGAAGAAATAAAAAAATACGATGAAGACCTCGGCTATCAATAAAGAATCATAAAAAAGATGCATTCCTAAAAATGTTTACGGAATGCATCTTTTTTAATTATATAGAAATTTATTTTGTTACATATTTTTCTTTTAATTCGGCAACTTTATTTCCATATACGTCGTTGCGTTTTTGCTGAAGAATAATATTCTTGATTGTATCTGCAACATCTTCGTAAACAGAAGCCTGTGCATCTTTTTTATCTTCAACCTTAATGAGGTGGTATCCAAACTGAGTCTTGACAGGTCCTACAATATGTCCAATCTCTGCAGCGAAAGCGGCATCTTCAAATTCTTTGACCATCTGTCCTCTTGTGAAAGCACCAAGATCTCCTCCCTGCTGTTTGGATGGACATGTTGAGAATTCTTTTGCAGCATCTTCAAATGTAATTTCCTCAGCAACGATCTTCTCAAGAATTTCCTGACATTTGTCTTCTTCATCTACAAGAATATGTTTTGCATGAACTGTTTCTCCAGCCATAAACTGATTTTCATTTGCTTTATAATATTCTTTTGTCTCTTCCTCAGTAACAGCAATATCCTTCATTGCTTCTCCAACAGCCATCTGTGCAAGAATCTCTCTCTTTGCATGTGCCAGATTATCTTGGAAAGCATCTGTTTCTTCCAGTTGCATTTCTTCACCTAATTTAGCGAATAAATGAACCGTGATGATCTGTTCTAAACACTGATTTCTGAAATGTTCATTTGAAGCATAAGCTTGCTGTTCTTTTGGCAGAGCAGCGATTAATGCATCAACGTCTTTCTGTGTGATTTCTTCTCCGGCAACAACAGCCAGTACATTCTGGTTATTCATAATGATTTCTCCTTTAATCTTACTTGTGATTGAGGGGTTATTATATCATAAATCGTAAGTATTTGGTAGATTTAAGTAAAAAAATAAGATATAATAAAAAATGAATTATAAAAAGGAACTGGTACGCAGCCTATGGAACAAATTATTAAATATGAATTAATTATTAACAAAGCACTGCGATCTGCATTAGAATATGATAAACCAGATGAACAGATTAATGAATTACAGCAGGTTGATATGGATATTATTGTTTTAAGACTTGGTGGTGCTTTTTCAAGAGAAGACGAAGCATTAACTTTTGATCAGTTGTATCGCAATGCTGATTCTGCCATGTATCATAGTAAAAAGATTCCTGGCTGTCATGCGACTATCTATAATGAAAAACTGGAGGTAAAATAAGATGTCGATCATACCGATTACCGATTTTGATGACCCACAATTAGATATTTATGCTCGTCGGTCTGAAGGACAACTGTTGCATTTTTATGAACCCAAAGAAGGTATTTTTATTGCTGAAAGTCCACGAGTAATACAGACAGCCTTTGATGAAGGATATGAACCAATCTCATTTCTTGTAGAAGAACGTCATGTTAAGACTCAGGCGAAACATATTTTAGAGCAGTACCCAGATATTCCTGCTTATACCGCCAGCTATGATGTATTGAAAAAACTGACAGGATTTGTCATGGCAAGAGGAATGCTTTGTGCTATGCATCGAAAGAAACTGCCTTCTCTTACTGATGTATGTAAAAATACAAATCGTATCGTTATTTTGGAGAATGTTATGAATCCAACGAATGTCGGGGCAATTTTTCGCAGTGCAGCAGCATTAAATATGGATGCCATACTGCTTACGAAAGGATGTTCTGATCCGTTGTACCGCAGATCTGTCCGGGTAAGTATGGGTACTGTATTTCAAATTCCATGGACTTTTGTTGATCACACAGTTTCATGGCCGGAAAATGGTATCAGACAATTAAAGGAACTTGGATATAAAACAGTTGCGATGGCTTTAACAGATCGTTCTGTAAGTATTGACAATCAAAAATTGATATCCGAAGATAAATTGGCTGTTGTACTTGGAACAGAAGGTGATGGTTTAAATGATGCCACGATATCATTATGTGATTATACAGCCAAAATCCCGATGGCACATGGTGTAGACTCTCTGAATGTTGCAGCTGCCAGTGCAGTAGCTTTTTGGCAGCTTTCTAAAAGATAAAATATTTTATATACGATATATAGAAGGAATTAAACAAAAATATGAACTCAAATTTTGAACATTATCGAATCTTTTATTATGTAGCGAAATACGAAAATCTTACAAAAGCAGCTTCTGCAATGCACACAAGCCAACCATCGGTAACAAGAACGATTCACAATCTTGAGAAGAATCTTGGTTGCCGTCTATTTGAGAGAAGTAAAACAGGAATGAAACTTACTCCAGAAGGTGAAGTATTTTATGAATATATTGCTGCAGGTTGTTCTCAGTTTTTTAAGGCAGAAAGTAATTTAAGCGATATGTTAAGCCTTGATAATGGAACAATTTATATCAGTGCTACAGAAACAGCCTTACATTGCTATTTATTTCAGGCAATGGAATCTTTTAATGCAAGATATCCTAATGTCCATTTTAAGATTTTAAATAATAGCACAAAGAAATCTATTCATATTGTCAAAGAGGGAAATGTTGATTTTGCAGTTGTATCTGCACCATTTCATATAGAAAAACCTCTAAAAAAGCAAATATTAAGAGAATATCATGATATTTTAATTAGTGGAAAACGTTACAGCGAATTAAAAGGAAAACAATTATCTATTAATCAACTCTCAAAATATCCATGGATCAGCCTTACATCCGAAGCAATCACAAGGAAATTCCTAAATCAGTATTTCGAGAAAAATGGATTAAAATTTGAACCAGATATTGAACTTGCAACAACAGATATGATCTTGCCAGCAGTTCGGCATAATCTTGGAATCGGATTTATCCCACCGGAATTTGCTATTGATGATCTTGATTCGGAAGAAATCTTTGAGATTCATGTGCAAGAAACATTTCCAGAACGAAATATTACTTTGATTTATGATACAGAATATCCTCAAAGCATTGCCGCTAAAGAATTTTTGAAATTTTTAAGTGAAACAACCATCCTATAAAATAAAAAATCTCCAAAGATAGAATAAATTTCATCTTTGGAGATTTTTTAGAACAATATAAAAGTGTAAACTAGTTACCTTTATTTAGGATATTTTTATCATAACATGAACATAATTGTGCGTAAAATACATTTTTTACATCATATTCATAACAAATTGATATGGATAATCAAAAGATTTTCTTAAGGAGTAAAAAAATAAATTTTAATTATTTGATATTGTAAAAATATATGATAAAATACGGAGAGAGAAAATAAGGAGGGTATTTTATAATGTTTTCTAAAAAATTTACAGCGCTTACAAGCGTTTTTTTGATTTTTGCGATTGTAGTAGGCGGTATGCTTGGATTTTACGATGCCAGATTAGAAGCTGCAGTTACTCCAAAAAAGCAATCCATGGATAAGGTTAAGATTAAAAATAAAGAAGATCTGACATTTGATAAAGACGTTGTTAATATTTTGTTGGTCGGTTCTGATAATGGAGCTCAGGGATCTGAAGATGGTGATCATGGAAGATCTGACAGCATGATGGTTGCAACGATCAATTTTAAGACAAAAGAATTAAAATTAACATCATTTCTCCGTGATATGTATGTTGAGATTCCGGGACACGGAAGAAACAAATTAAACGCAGCTTATGCATTTGGTGGAGAAGAACTTCTATATCAGACACTTGCCCAAAACTTTAATATTAAAATTGATAAATTCTGTGTTGTGGATCTTTCTGCTTTTGAGAAAGTTATCAATCGCATTGGCGGTATTGAAATGACTCTTGAAAAAAGAGAAGCAGAATATCTTAATACAACCAACTATATTTCCAAGAAGAAATATCGTAATGTAAAACCTGGTAAGCAGACATTAAATGGATGTCAGGCATTGGGCTATGCAAGAGTCCGTCATGTATATTCTAAAAAATATGGAGATGAAGAATTCGGGAGAACTGGAAGACAACGTGCTGTTATGCAGGCAACTTTCCAGAAAATGTTAAAGCATAATCCTGCGGATCTTGTAACTATTGCTATTGATGCATTAGGCGATGTATCTACAGATATGGATTCTACTTATATTAAGAAACTTATTTTTTCCGTAGCCACTATGGGAACTACAGAGATTGATCAGCTTCGTGTGCCAATTGAGAATACTTATAAGACAGCCGTTATTGGACATTACCCTCCTTGTGGTTTTGTATTTTTTGTAAACTTTAAAGCTAATCAGGAAGCATTAAAATACTTTATGTTTAATAAAGGAAAACGCCAAGATTTCGCACAGAATTATGGTGGTGCAGATGCTGCAGAAACTTGCGGATATCCATCAAAATACGATTATAATCGTTCCAAAGGAGATTCTGGAAATATCTTTAATAGTTCCAATACAACAGAAGGTGAATAAAACAAACAAATTACTTATTGATAATTTTTCTCATTCTTTTCACTGCAATTAGCCTTGAGTAATTGATATTTGATGGTTTATAATGTACAAAGTTACCAAAGGAATAACATTTAAAATTATTCCTTTCGGATACAAGAAGTTAATGATAAATCATATAAATATTACAGGAGGATACAGACATGGATTTAACAAAAGTTTTATCAGTAGTAAAGAGCAAAAAGACAGGATTTTTTGCAGCAGGAGTTTTATTTGGTACAGCAGGTATTAAAGCATTATCAAGTAAAGATGCTAAAAAATTATATACAAATGCAACAGCTGCCGTTCTTCGTGCAAAAGAATGTGTTATGGATACAGTAACAACAGTTCAGGAAAATGCAGAAGATATTTATGAAGAAGCAAAGCAGATTAATGAAGACAGAGCTGCTGCAGAAGAAGAAATGGAAGCTTACGCTGAAGCTGATGATGATGAAGAAGCAACAGAAGAAGTTTCCGAAGATGCTTTTAAAGAAGTAGAAGAATAAGAAAAAATATTTAATACAAACACCTGCAGTTTATTTTCTGCAGGTGTTTTCAAAGAAGAAGGAGTTTATATGAAATTTACGATCAAACATGAGATCCGTGGCAGAATTCGTATCCATAACTGTCAGCGAACGATGAGTACTGATCAGGCAGATGAACTTCAATATTATCTGACAACAAAAGATTTTGTCACATCTGTCAAAATCTATGACCGCACGAACGATATCGTGATCTGTTATAATACAGATCGTGAAAAGATTCTTAACACTTTAAAAAAATTTTACCATGGAATCATTACTGTTCCAGATAATTATCAAGAAAGTCAGAGCAGACAGCTAAACCAGTCTTATTGGGATAAGATTACAAGTAAGGTACTCTTCCATTATGGAAGTAAATTGTTTTTCCCATATCCATTAAGAGCCGGTATCACAGCTGTCAAATCTGTAAAATACATATATGAAGGAATACATACACTTGCACAAGGAAAAATTGAAGTTCCAGTGCTTGATGGTACTGCGATTGGTGTATCTATGCTAAGAAGGGATATCAATACCGCATCCTCTATCATGTTCTTACTTGGAATCGGTGAAATTCTTGAAGAGTGGACACATAAGAAATCTGTCGATGATCTTGCCAAGAGTATGTCATTAAATGTTGGGAAAGTATGGAAAGTCGATGGCGATCATGAAGTTTTAGTATCTTCTAATGAAATTCAGGCAAATGATATTGTTCATGTTCAGATGGGAAATATGATTCCTTTTGATGGTGTTATCATTGAAGGAGAAGCTATGGTCAATCAGGCATCTTTAACTGGAGAATCTATTCCTGTCCGTAAAACAATAGATGGATATGTTTATGCAGGAACAGTTCTTGAAGAAGGAGACTTAAAAGTCTGTGTTAAAGAAGCTAACGGATCAGGTAAATTTGATAAAATCGTTACAATGATCGAAGAATCTGAGAAATTAAAATCATCTTTAGAAAGTAAGGCAGAACATCTTGCAGATCGTCTGGTTCCTTATACATTAGTTGGAACTGCCCTCACATATTTGCTTACAAGAAATGCAACAAAAGCATTATCTGTATTGATGGTTGACTTTTCATGTGCCTTAAAACTGGCAATGCCAATTTCCGTTTTATCAGCAATCAAAGAGGCAAATGATCATAATATTGTTGTCAAAGGTGGAAAATACTTAGAGGCAATGGCAGAAGCTCAGACAATCGTATTTGATAAAACAGGTACTTTAACAAAAGCAAAGCCAACAGTTTTAGATATTGTTTCATTTAATGGTATGAAATGTCAGGAATTATTAAGAATTGCTGCATGCTTAGAAGAACATTTTCCTCATTCTATGGCCAAAGCTGTTGTTCAGGCAGCCAAAGATCGTAATCTTGTGCATGAAGAGTTGCATTCAAAAGTTGAATATATTGTAGCTCATGGAATTTCTTCTATGATCGAAGATAAGAAAGTCGTAATCGGAAGTTATCATTTTGTATTTGAGGATGAACAATGTACGATTCCAGAGGAAAAACAAGAATTATTTAACAGTCTTTCAGAAGAATGTTCTCATCTGTATATGGCGATTGAACATAAGCTTGCAGGTGTGATCTGCATTGAAGACCCACTGCGTGAAGAAGCAAAAGATGTCATTAAGGCTTTAAAAGAAGCTGGTATTTCCAAGGTTGTCATGATGACAGGAGATAGTGAACGAACAGCAAGAGTTATCGCAGAAAAAGTTGGTGTAGATGAATATCATGCCGAAGTACTTCCGGAAGAAAAAGCTGCATTTGTTGAAGCTGAAAAAGCTGCAGGAAGAAAAGTTATCATGATCGGTGATGGAATCAATGATTCTCCGGCACTATCTGCAGCAAATGTTGGAGTTGCGATCAGTGATGGAGCTGAAATTGCACGAGAGATTGCCGATGTAACGATTGAAGCTGATCATTTACATGGTTTAGTAGCATTAAAACATATCAGTAATAGTTTGATGCATCGTATTCACAATAATTACCGCTTTATTGTTGGATTTAACGCAGGACTTATTGGTGCTGGTGTTTTAGGAATCTTACAGCCAACAACATCTGCATTGTTACATAACACATCAACATTATGTATCGGACTTCGAAGTATGAAGAATCTGCTTCCAGAAGAAGAAACTGAATAATATTGGATTTTATCCAAAAAGCATTCACGCCCTGTATTATAAGCAGGAACTGAATGCTTTTTATTTTTGTTAGTTTATGATACTATAAAATGAGTAAATAAAAATAAACAGGAGATTTTTTATGGAACGAGACTTAACACATGGAAGTATTGGAAGAAATATTTTAAGATTTTCACTTCCATATTTTTTATCGTATTTTTTACAGACACTATATGGAATGGCAGATTTATTTATTATTGGACAGTTTGATTCTGTTTCTGGGACAACAGCTGTCTCTATTGGTAGTCAGGTAATGCATATGATCACCGTTATGATTGTTGGAATTGCAATGGGTACAACCGTTATGATTGGTAAATCAGTCGGAGCAAAGTTAAAAAAAGAAACATCAAAGATCATCGGAAATACAATTACTTTATTTTTAGGTATTTCCATCGTTTTAACATGTATTTTATTGTTTTTTGTAAATCCAATCGTAGATATTATGTCTACACCAACACAAGCTGTTGCAGGAACGAGAGCTTATCTTATGATCTGTTTTGCAGGAATCCCTTTAATTACAGCATATAATATCATAAGTTCTATTTTCAGAGGCCTTGGAGATTCCAAAAGTCCGATGTATTTTATTGCGGTTGCATGTTTTTTTAATATTATATTAGACTATATCTTTATTGGCATATTCCACCTTGGTGCTTCTGGAGCAGCACTTGGAACAACTCTTGCACAAACGATCAGCGTTGTTATCGCTTTATTAGCAATATTAAAAAAGAACACAGGTATTTCTGTTCACAAAGAGGATTTGAAACCACAGGCTCGAACTTTAAAGAATATTTTACAGATTGGAATTCCTATTTCACTTCAGGATGGATTTATCCAAATATCCTTTATTATCATAACGATCATTGTAAACCAAAGAGGTTTAAATGATGCTGCCGCTGTTGGAATTGTTGAGAAGATCATTAGTTTTGTATTTCTCGTTCCATCCTCTATGCTGTCTTGTGTATCTGCAATTTCTGCACAAAATATCGGAGCTGGAAAGGATGATCGTGCTTATAAAACATTACAGTATGCAACAATGATTGCTGTAAGTTTTGGACTAGTTGTCGCTGTTTGTATGCAGTTTATCTCTAATCCAGTTGTCGGAATTTTTACAAATGATGTGTTTGTTATCAAGATGGGAAGTCAATATATCAGAAGTTACATATGGGATTGTATGATTGCAGGAATTCATTTTAGTTTCAGTGGTTATTTCTGTGCTTATGGTAAATCAGGAATTTCATTTTTACATAATGTATTGTCCATTGTGCTGATCCGAATTCCAGGTGCATTTTTGGCTTCAAAATATTTTGCTAACACACTTTATCCAATGGGTTTTGCCGCACCATGTGGATCATTACTGTCCGTCATCATATGTATCTCTGCACTTTATTATTTTAAAAATATTAAAAAAGAAATAACCGTATAAATAAAGTACGAGATTGAAGTAAAACTTATGAACAGCATACTTTAATATGCTTTAACCATAAAATTTCATATTTATTATGGTTAAAACAATCAATTTTTGGTAAAATTGCATTAAGATATATTTATATAATACCAAAGAGATAATAAACAATAGGAGTAACTTATTATGCCAGTATTTGATTTTAGTAACGATACAACCGGGAAACAAGAAGAAGCCGTTTGTACTTATACAACTTTTTCTTCTAACGAAGATCATGCAACAATTAAATGTCCAATCTTAATTCTTTCAAACAAACGAAAAGACTGGGCGCATCATTCCTGTGGTTTTTTTTCAAATCAGGACAAACAAACTGCCTTTGAATTTGAAGAAGAAGATGGGACGATCATTTCTGATATCTTACGAATTGATGCACGATTCGTAAGTTTGATCAAATGGCTTGGGGAAAATCATATTCATGTTCGTCTATCAGGAGAAAACACATCCGAAGGCTATTGTGTATATAAGATTCGTGAAATAGCTTTTGGAGGTGGTACAAAGTTATCAGCGGAAGATGGGTTCCTTCAGTTTATGATCGAACGTTTATTCCAAAGTGATGCACCTGAGGATAAACCATCTGATGAAAATCAAGATGAAATGGGTGATGATATGAAACTTACAAGTATTCAAAGTATTACCGATTTTATGACATGTGCAGGCCGTACTTTGCCAGATAACATCCGATTATGGGCCAGAAGAAACCTTGCTGTTGCACGTTCCCATGAAGTATCACAAGAAGAAAGAAGACATGCTCAGCGTGCATTATCAATCATGATGAATATTCAGTGGAAGAGTGATTATTTTAAAGCAATTGATCCAAATGAAGCCAGAAAGATTCTGGATGAAGAACTTTATGGTATGGAGCGTGTGAAACAAAGAATCATTGAAACGATCATTCAGATCAATCGTACACATACATTACCAGCATATGGATTATTATTAGTTGGTCCTGCTGGAACAGGAAAATCACAGATTGCATACGCTGTAGCCAGAATTTTAAAGCTTCCATGGACAACCCTTGATATGAGTTCTATCAATGATCCAGAACAGCTCACTGGAAGCTCCCGGATATATGCAAATGCGAAACCTGGAATCATTATGGATGCATTTTCCATGGCTGGAGAATCAAATCTTGTATTCATTATCAATGAGCTTGATAAAGCAAATTCAGGAAAAGGAAATGGAAACCCAGCCGATGTATTATTAACTTTACTTGACAATCTTGGATTTACAGACAATTATATGGAATGTATGATCCCAACTGTTGGTGTTTATCCAATTGCTACCGCAAATGAAAAAGATCAGATCAGTGCACCTTTGATGTCACGTTTTGCAGTCATTGATATTCCTGATTATACACCAGAAGAGAAGAAGGCTATTTTCTCGAGATTTGCACTCCCAAAGATTTTAAAACGTATGGGACTTAAAGAAGATGAATGTATCATGACAGATGAAGCCTTGGATACTGTAATTGAACTGTATTCAGAAACAACAGGAATCAGAGATCTTGAGCAGGCGGCAGAACATATTGCAGCGAATGCATTATATCAGATTGAAGTTCATCACGTATCCAACGTAACATTTGATGGTAAAATGGTAAGAGAATTATTATTATAAAATCATAACAAGTGTTGGTATTTAAGAAGCCAATATTTGACGAAATATCAAAAATAATGATATAGTAAAAAATATCAGATATTATAAATATTAACATAATGAAACAATCAAACGGAGGTCAAATTGCCATGGACATGGAAAAAATCTATTTAACTATGAAACGTACTGGAGCTGGAAACATTGTTCTTGGAATCTTATCCATTTGTGTTGGTCTTACATCAGGAATCATGCTGATCGTAACTGGTGCAAATTTATTAAAGAAAAAGAAGCACATTAGTTTTTAATTTTACAATTTGAATTTAATTAAGGGAACATTTAAAAATCACTTTAGATGTTCCCTTAATTTTTTATAGAAATTAGTGATTAAAAGATAGAAAGAATAGGTATATTTCCAAAGATTAATCTATACGCAAAATACCAATTTAAATTATAGATTAGAATAAAGAATTAAGAAGCCGGCATTTTACCGGCTTCTCTCGATATTTTTTATCTATTTGGATTCTTTTAAATCAGTTTCAAAATATTACTTATTTTACATAAATCCAATTGCTACTCCAATTAATCTTATGATCAATGCTGCAATCCATGCGATGATACATTGCCACACTGCAAGACCAACCGCCCATCTTGTTCCTAATTCACGTTTAACAGATGCAATTGCTGCAACACATGGAGAATACAGTAAACTAAATACTAATAAAGAACTTGCTGCCAACGGCGTGATTGCTGCTGTGATATTTCCATTAAATAAAACCCCTAATGTTGAAACAACGCTCTCCTTTGCCATAAATCCACTGAGCAAGGACGTTACAATTCTCCAGTCTCCTAATCCTAATGGTGATAATAAAGGAGCTATGAATCCAGCTACTATTGCTAAAATACTATGAGCAGAATCTTCTACCATATTTAACTGTAGATCAAATCTTTGTAAAAACCATACCACAATTGTTGCAACTAAGATCACGGAAAACGCTTTCTGTAAGAAATCTTTTGCTTTTTCCCATAATAACTGTACTACGTTCTTCGCTCCTGGAAGTCTGTAATTTGGTAATTCCATAACAAAAGGTACTGGTTCTCCTTTAAATAAAGTCCCATTATATAAAAATGCAATCAAAATGCCGATTACGATTCCTAATAAATATAATCCAGCCATAATAAATCCCCCACGTTTTGGGAAAAATGCACTGACAAAGAAAGAATATATCGGAAGTTTTGCAGTACAACTCATAAATGGTGTCAAAAGAATCGTCATCTTACGATCTCGTTCGCTCGTTAAAGTTCTTGTTGCCATAACCGCTGGAACGGTACATCCAAAACCAATCAGCATTGGAACAATACTTCGTCCAGATAATCCAATCTTTCGAAGCATTTTATCCATAACAAATGCAACTCTTGCTATGTATCCGCTATCTTCCATCAATGATAAGAAGAAAAATAATGTTACAATGATTGGCAAAAAGCTTAGTACACTTCCTACTCCAGTGAAAATTCCATCAATGATCAGACTATGAATCGCATGGTTGACATGAGCTGCAGTTAATGCCTGATCCGTAAGTCCTGAAAGCTTATCAATTCCTAATTCCAGGATTCCTTGAAGCCAGGCACCGATCACATTAAATGTCAAATAAAATACCAAAACCATGATTCCTATAAAACAAGGAATCGCTGTATATTTTCCTGTTAAAATACGATCAATCTTTTCACTTCGGATTCGTTCTTTACTTTCTTTTGGTTTCACAACCGTCTGCTCACATAAACGTTCAATAAAATCAAATCGCATATCTGCAATTGCTGCACTTCGATCCAAGTCACGTTCTGTTTCCATTTGTTTGACGATATGATCCAACATTTCCATTTCATTTTGATCAAGTTTTAATTGTTCTAAGATCAGATGATCCCCTTCAATCGCTTTTGTCGCTGCAAAACGAACCGGTATCTGTGCTTTTTCTGCATGATCTTCAATCAAATGAATTACGGCATGAATACAGCGATGTACAGCACCATCATGATCTTCTTTATCACAAAAATCTTGTCTTAATGGTTTTTCCTGATATTTTGCAATATGAAGTGCATGTTTTACAACTTCATCGACTCCTTCGTTCTTTGCTGCTGAAATCGGAATAACTGGAACACCAAGCAAGGATTCCATTTCGTTTACATTAATTGATCCTTGGTTTCCAAGCACTTCATCCATCATATTTAAAGCCACAACCATTGGTATATCCATTTCCAGTAATTGCATAGTAAGATATAAATTACGCTCAATATTTGTTGCATCCAAAATATTAATGATTGCCTTTGGTTTATTTTCTAATACAAAATTTCTGGAAACAATCTCTTCATTGCTGTAAGGCGACATGGAATAAATTCCCGGAAGATCTGTTACATTCGTTTCTGGATGTCCTTTGATCGATCCATCTTTTCGATCGACTGTAACACCTGGAAAGTTCCCAACATGTTGATTAGCCCCAGTTAACTGATTAAATAACGTTGTTTTGCCACAGTTTTGATTTCCAACTAAAGCATAAGTTAATGGTGTTCCATCTGGAAGTGGATGTTCATCTTCTTTAGAATGATATTTTCCCTCTTCGCCCAGACCAGGATGTTCAGAGGTTTTCATATATTCTGCACCTTTATGACTTCTGCTTCTTTTCACAATTGGATCAATTTCAATCTGGTCGGCTTCTTCTAAACGAAGTGTCAGTTCATATCCATGAATCTGCACTTCCATGGGATCCCCCATTGGTGCAAGTTTTATAACTGTGATTTCAACACCTGGGATCATTCCCATGTCAAGAAAATGCTGTCTTAGTGCACCATGGCTACCAACACTTTTGATCACTGCACTTTTACCGACTTTTAATTCTTTTAGTGTCATAGTTTCATATCCTTTATCTTTAATTGTTATAATTGATTAGATATTTCTAACCAGACATATTGTATCACACTTTTGATAATTTTTCTCAATTATTCTTTAATTTTAAATAAAAAATAGCGTAAAATCCACATGATCCATGCAAATACTACACTATTTTTTATAACAATATTGATTTTTATGAGATATATTATAAAATATCTTAAAATAATTTATAACAATCTTTGCTTTTTATTCAATTCCTGTTACTTTGTAATCTTTGTCTTCAATGGTCTGTGTTAAAACTTCGTCTGAAATTTCAGTTGTCATAGAAACAACAGCTGTTCCACTTTCATGGCTTACCACTGCTTCTGTAACACCATCAATTGACTCTAAAGCTTTCTTTACAGTAGCTTCGCAGTGTCCACACATCATTCCTTCGATTTTCATTGTTTTCTTCATTGTTATTTCCTCCTGTTTTGTTGTATTTTGAACTTGAATATTTTCAAGTACTACACTATTTTTAATTTTCTTATCCTTGCTGGCATCATGTATTTTAAAGAAGTTTAATCTTAATGCATTGGTAACAACACAGAAACTTGATAAACTCATTGCCGCTGCACCAAACATCGGATTTAGTTTCCATCCAAGTAACATATACCATGCCCCTGCGGCTAATGGAATTCCGATAATGTTATAGATAAATGCCCAGAATAAGTTTTCGTGAATATTCTTAAGTGTTGCACGACTTAAACGGATTGCTGCTGGTACATCGCTCAGACGGCTTTTCATTAAGACAACATCCGCTGCATCGATTGCAATATCAGTACCTGCTCCAATTGCAATCCCCATATCCGCTCTTGTAAGTGCCGGTGCATCATTGATTCCATCACCGACCATTGCAACTTTTCCTTTTTCTTTTAAGTCACGGATAACACTTTCTTTCCCTTCTGGCAAGACTCCTGCAATTACCTGATCAACGCCTGCTTGTTCACCAATAGCTTTGGCAGTACGTTCATTATCTCCAGTCAGCATAACAACATGGATTCCCATATTTTGAAGTTCTTTCACTGCCTGTGGGCTGTCTTCTTTGATCACGTCTGCAACGGCAATAATACCGATCAGCTGATTATCACATGCAAAGAATAATGGTGTTTTTCCCTGATTCGCCAGTTCTTCTGATTTCTTGATCATAGATGCTGAGATCATTGCATATTTTTCAATAAATCTTTGGTTACCACCATAGATCATTTCGTTCTCAATCTTTCCTGAAAGTCCATTTCCAGCAACTGCCTGGAAGTCTTTAATCTCAAAATTGTCATTAATCTGTGTTTCTTCTGCTTTCTGTAAGATCGCATGTGCAAGAGGATGCTCACTTTTTTTCTCTAAAGCATAGGCCATAGAGAGTAAGTCCTCTTCACTGATACCATCTACAGGTACCATATCTGTAACTTGTGGTTTACCACTTGTGATCGTTCCTGTCTTATCTAGGGCAACAATCTGTGTCTTTCCTGTTTCTTCTAAGGACACGGCTGTCTTAAACATAATTCCATGTTTGGCACCCATTCCGTTTCCGACCATGATCGCTACAGGTGTCGCAAGTCCTAAAGCACAAGGACAGCTGATGACTAAGACAGAAATACCTCTTGCAAGTGCAAATCCAAAACTCTGTCCTACAAGCAGCCAGATAGCGATCGTAGCAAGTGCGATACAGATAACAGTTGGAACAAAAACTCCTGATACTTTATCTGCAACTTTTGCGATCGGTGCTTTAGTCGCAGCTGCATCACTGACCATCTGAATGATCTGTGAAAGTGTTGTATCTTCACCGACTCTTGTTGCCTCACATTTTAAATAACCAGATGTATTTAATGTTGCGGCGGATACAGCATCACCTTCTTTTTTATCCACTGGGATACTTTCTCCTGTTAAGGCAGATTCATTTAACGCACTATTTCCTTCAATGATAATACCATCTACTGGTATATTCTCTCCTGGTTTTACAACAAAAATATCTCCTTGATTTACCTGTTCGATCGCGACTTCCATTTCCTGTCCATTTCGGATTACAACAGCTGTCTTTGGTGCCAGTTTCATAAGGCTCTTTAAGGCATCTGTTGTTTTACCTTTTGATCTTGCTTCTAACATCTTTCCAACTGTGATCAGTGTTAAGATCATAGCAGCAGATTCAAAATAGAATTCATGCATATATTTCATGACTGCATCCATGTTTTGATGCATCTGTGCGTCCGTCATGGCAAATAGAATATACACACTGTATCCATAAGAAGCGGCTGAACCTAACGCTACCAGAGTATCCATGTTCGGTGCTTTATGGAATAAACTCTTAAATCCACTGATAAAAAACTTCTGGTTGATTACCATGATGATCGTTGTAAATAACAGTTGGATCAGTCCCATTGCTACATGATTTCCTTCTAGAATCTTAGGAATAGGCCAGTTCCACATCATGTGTCCCATTGACAGATACATTAACGGGATTAAAAAGCACAGAGATGCGATCAGACGTTTTCTTAAGACAGGGGTTTCTCTGTCTTTTAATAAATCTTCATCTGAAAAACTGCTTTGTGTCTGTGTTCCCTTCTTCTTTGCTCCATATCCGGCATCTTCAATTGCTTTGATGATTGCAGATGGATCTGCGGTTCCTTCGACACCCATTGAGTTTGTCAACAGGCTTACAGAGCAGGATGTTACTCCCTCGACACTGGAAACCGCTTTCTCCACGCGTGCACTGCAAGCAGCACAGCTCATGCCAGTCACTTGATATTGCTCCATGGTTTCCCTTCCTTTCATTTTATTAAATTGTTATTTCATTAGTTTTTGTAAAACTTTTACTAACTCATCGATCGTTTCGTCTTTGCCTTCTCTGATATCTTCAGCTACGCAGGTTCTGATATGATTGGCAAGAAGGACTTTATTGAAACTGTTTAAAGCTGCATTGACTGCAGATACCTGAACTAAGATGTCCGTGCAATAAGTATCGTTCTCTACCATCTTTTTTATTCCTCGAACTTGTCCTTCAATACGGCTTAGACGATTAATAAGGTCTTTATATTCTTTATCTGAACGTTCCTTTATCTTGTGATGACAATAACATTCTTTTTTTTCTTCCATATAGTTTCCTCCTTTACGATTGGTATTATATACCCTGCCTAGGTATATTACAAGAGGTTTCTTTGAGAAAAAGTTGCAATTATATCACAAATCCTACTTGACAGCTTACAAACCGTGCAGAAAAATATGAAAATATTGATTGATACAAATAATGAAAGTAGACTTTATTGTAACTCGTAATATCAAGGATTTTATCGAAAGTAAAGTACCAGCTATGAAACCTGAGGAACTATTAGAACGAATATAAAGAAAAAAGGAGGTATTCCACAAATGTGGTACCTCCTTTTCATTTGATATCTAGTCTTCTTTCTCAACCTTACGGTTTTCTCTATTTGCGATTTCTTCTTTAATTCCAGCTAAGAAATCATCTAACTTCATCTGTCCTTCGTCACCTTTGAATCGGCTTCTTACAGATACAGCCTCGTTTTCTTCTTCTTTTCCACCAACAACTAACATATATGGAATCTTCTGAAGCTGTGCTTCACGGATCTTATATCCCATCTTCTCAGCTCTTGTATCGATGTCTGCACGGATTCCTGCTGCCTTTAATGTATCAAGTACTTTTGTGGCATAATCTAAATGCTTGTCAGAGATAGGAATCACTTCAACCTGCACTGGAGCTAACCATGTAGGGAAAGCACCTGCAAAATGTTCGATCAAGATACCAATGAAACGTTCGATAGATCCGAATGCAACACGATGGATCATGATTGGACGATGTTTCTCTCCATCAGCTCCTGTGTAATGAAGATCGAATCGTAATGGAAGCTGGAAGTCAAGCTGAATGGTTCCACACTGCCATGTTCTTCCGATAGAATCCTCTAAATGGAAGTCAATCTTAGGTCCGTAGAAAGCTCCATCCCCTTCATTAACTACATAATCAAGTCCAAGATCATCTAAGGCTGCACGAAGTGATTCTGTTGCAAGTTCCCAATCTTCGTCACTTCCCATACTATCATCTGGGCGTGTAGAAAGCTCTACATGATATTTAAATCCAAATAAGCTGTAAACCTGATCGATCAGTGCTGCAACACCTTTGATCTCATCTTTGATCTGATCTGGTGTCATAAAGATATGTGCATCATCCTGTGTAAAGCAGCGAACACGCATTAATCCATGTAACTGACCAGATTTTTCATGACGATGTACTAAACCTAACTCACCCATTCTTAATGGAAGATCTCTGTAAGAACGTGGTTCTGATTCATATACAAGAACTCCACCTGGACAGTTCATAGGTTTGATTGCGAAATCCTGATCATCGATCACTGTTGTATACATATTTTCTTTGTAATGATCCCAGTGTCCTGATGTTTCCCATAAATGACGGCTTAACATAATAGGTGTTGAGATTTCAACATATCCAGCCTTCTGATGGATTTCACGCCAATAATCTAATAATGTATTTTTAAGCACCATACCTTTTGGAAGGAAGAATGGGAATCCAGGTCCTTCTTCTCTCATCATAAACAGACCAAGTTCTTTTCCAAGTTTACGATGATCACGTTTCTTTGCTTCTTCCATCATTGTAAGATATGCATCTAATTCTGCTTTCTTTGTGAATGCAGTACCATAGATTCTTGTAAGCATCTGGTTATGCTCATCTCCACGCCAGTAAGCACCTGCAATACTTGTAAGTTTGAATGCTTTCACTGGTTTTGTAGTCATTAAGTGAGGTCCTGCACAAAGATCAACGAATTCTCCCTGCTGATAAAAGCTGATCACAGAATCTTCTGGAAGATCTTCAATCAGTTCTACTTTATAAGGTTCGTTTCTTTCTTTCATAAATGCGATTGCTTCATCTCTAGGTTTTGTAAAACATGTAATCTCAAGATTCTCTTTGACGATCTTCTTCATTTCTTTTTCAATTTTTTCAAGATCATCCTGTGTAAATGGAGTATCTTTCTCCATATCATAGTAGAAACCATTGTCGATAGAAGGTCCGATCGCAAGTTTTGTTTCTGGGTACAGACGTTTGACTGCCTGAGCTAAAATATGAGATGCTGTATGACGGAATGCATGTTTTCCTTCATCAGAATCAAATGTTAAGATATTTAATTCGCAATCTTTGTCAATGACAGTTCTAAGATCAACAACTTCTCCATCAACCTCTCCTGCACAGGCAACTCTTGCCAGTCCTTCACTAATATCTTTTGCGATATCAATGACAGACATATTGTTTTCATACTCTTTTACAGATCCATCTTTTAATGTAATCTTCATCTTCTTGTTCATCCTTTCTTGATATATAACGTTTTATTTATTCCATTGTCAATCTATTATGAAGCTATTCATAGAAAATTGATCATGGAAATAAAAAATCCCATGGACTAATAAAATCCATGGGACGAGTTATCGCGGTTCCACCCTGGTTATCTGTTTCATACCATGTGATAATAAATTCCAGAAACAGATCACTTAATCGACAGTTAACGGTGTCAACCGAGCTGGTTTACAGCTACTCCGAGGTGGTCTTCCTTTGTTTCTCTGCTTAGGATACTCACAGCTTATGTATCCCTCTCTGTAAGCCTTTCACAAAGTACTCTTCTCATCAACGTTTTGTTATTATCTTTTCATTTCTTGTAAATTATAGCATTGTGTTATTATAAAATCAATGAAAAAATAAAATTTTTTGAAACTTTATTTTGAAAATATTATAATTGATTCATTAATTGATAAGCATCATTTACTACTGCTGCTGCCCATTCTCCGCCAACGCAATAATGTTTATTCACATCCTCAGCAGAAGTTCCTGCATAATAACTACCTCCCGCTGTAAGATATTTCTCATGTAAAGTCTTAGCTGTCGTTAGTAATCCTTCTTCTTTTGTAGCTTTGTTAATTCCCTTTGCACTGTCAGAAGTTACGCCATATCCAGTAAGATTATTATCCTCTCTTGCACGTCTGCTTGTTCCCCATGCACTTTCATGTGCTGCAATTCCCATTAAAAAGACAGCATTAACATGATATTTTTCTTCTGCTTTTACATAGGCTTTCGCATCTGCATAAAGAGCCGTTCCTTTTAACATCTGTTTGGCATCATCTACTGTAATATGACTTAATAAACTTACATTATTCGGATTAAAATATCTTGTCTGATTTTCCTTTGAAATATCTTTCTTTAACTGCTTGATCTTTTTATTGATAGTAACAATCTTTTGCTGCATTGGCTTTACTGGAAGAATCTTTTCATTTTTTAAATACTGATTCAGATTAAAATTATCGTTCTTATCGAGTAAAGTTTCAAAATCTGGATGATTAATTCCAAATACATACTTTCCTGCAATTGTTTTTAATTGTTTATCTCCAAACAAATCTGCAAGTTCATAAAGATCATCTCTCATAGCTTCATCTTTTTTGGATATTTTCATTGCAGGAGTTATCTCCTGACCAAATAATGCAATTTCCGCTTTTGAATTTGCTGTGTATTTCTCATAAAATGTTTTGAGCGTTTCTTCTTTTTGGGCTTCAAGCTTCATCTGTTTGAAAATCTTAGCTTTTTCTTTTCTTAATTTTGCAATTTTTGCCTGCTTGGAAGAGATTCGACGTTCCATCGCCTGTGTACTGCTTTTGCTAATTACCTGAGTCGGCATTGGAACTACTTTTTCTTCATTGTCTGATTTCTTACCATTCTTATCTTTGGAAATTTTCTTCTTTGTTATTTTCGCTTTCTTTTTTCTAGATGTCTTCTTTTTTTCTGTTTTCGTTGTGGATTGTGTTGACATTTCTGTTGTTGTTTCTGTCTTCACTGTAGATTCCATTTCCTGTTGCGCTTTTGCTACTTGTGTATCATCTGCGTTAACTGGTATTACAGACATCGTCATAATTGCACACATAAATGCTGTCATAACCCTGCGTCTCATAATTGTTCCTCCTTATGTCTCTGCATTCTGCTTATGATACTTTCTATATTCTAATACTCAAATTTTCTCTGGTAATTTTTACCTTACTCCTTTTTTTATAAAAATTCAAGTACGCTTTCACGTACTTGCTATAAAATACTGTATTATGATTTTTCCTTCCATAAAAAGCAGTCTTTTTCATGGGAATAGATTACTCCAACTGCTTGAAGATAAGAATAGATGATCGTTGTTCCAACAAATTTCATTCCTCGTGTTTTTAAATCTTTTGATATCTTATCGGACAATTCTGAAGAGGTTTTTCCTGTTTCATAGATGACTTTGTGATCTGTAAATTGCCATAAATATTCTGAAAAACTTTTATATTCCTTTTGGATCTTAAGGAAAATCTGTGCGTTTGTAACTGCTGCTGCTATCTTTCTCTGATTTCTTATGATTCTTTCATTTTGTTTTAATTCTGCTTGTTTCTTTTCATCATATGTACTAACTTTATGTACATCAAAACCATCAAATGCTTCTCTAAATGCTTCTCGTTTATTTAGTACACATTCCCATGATAATCCTGCCTGAAAGGATTCTAAGATCAACATTTCAAATAACTTATGGTCATCATGGACAGGCATTCCCCACTCTTTATCATGATATTCAATATATGCTTGACTCTTCGGATTTGTCCAACAACATCTCTTTTTCCCATCTTTATATTTCATAAAAACTTTCTCCATGTATTCAATATTTTTTTCATATCTAGTCTATTATAATTGAAAATAAACTTCCAAGTTCGAATTTATCCCATACTTTCTTTTTATTTTACTTATCTTTTTGTTTCGTCTTACTTTGAAAATAGATAAATGAATCTGCTGCATCAAGAATATCAGAAAATTCCTTTCTTGGTGCGATCTCAATATATTTTTTTAATAATTCTTTTTCTTCTTTTTTGTATTTTCCATAAAATATATCAAATAAATTATGCCCACGAACGTATGTTCTGATTGCTTCCATATGTTCTTCCATATCCTGAGAGGATACAAAATCACGTCCCATAATCTGTATTAAATGAATCCCACTCTTGATCCTATGCAAGTATTCTCTCCATTTATCATATAAAATCTCATAAAAAGTATCTTCGGATTCTACAATCCCAAGCTTCGTCATGATCTTAGGATTTAAAAAGTAATTTTCAAAAGAATAATATTTTAAGATCAATACGTTTTTTCTTGTTACTTTAGGCAAATGATCGACATCGATAAGATTACGTTCATCATAATATTTACAAAGCTGCCTGCCAAGCATATCACGATCTTTCCCATCACTGTCACGAATCATTAAAAAGCGGTCTTTCATATATACCTGATTCATATATTTTAAATTGGCATAGGTTTTGATATTGGTACAACTGTTTGTCGTAAGGATCGCTACTCGATTTAATCTTCCATCTTCATCATAAATTTCTGAATAATAATGATTTAATAACAGCGGTAATCTGTATTTATCTTGCTTTCCTTCTACAATAAAAACGAAATCAACATTCATAAGATCAGATGCATTATATCCAAGATCATCGAGAACCGAACTAATGTTCGTTTTCTTTTTCGCAACCGAATAAGAATCTTCATCTAAAATAATCTGACATAGTTGTTTACTGCTAAAATTTGCTAATAAATGTGGAGAATGTGTCGTAAAGATCACTTGATTCTTCTGTGCCAGCCGATATAGAATCTCACTGGCTGTCTTTTGTAGCTGTGGATGCAAAAACATTTCTGGTTCTTCCACCATAATGATCGATGGCAGACTGTTTTCATCCATCACATAAGCCTCCAGAAGAGAAAGCATATAAATGCTTTTCATTCCACGCCCAAGACGATCTACAGAAATCGATGTATCACGTTCTTTGTTATAAGCTTCTGCATTGATCTGAAGCATCTGATCTACATCATAATTCATAGAAAAAATGATATCTTCAAAACCACCATTTTTATGGAAACTTTCATTAATACGTTTCTCGAACTGATCGATATTCATCTCATATAGTTTATACTCAAACAGTTTTGCTGCTTCAAATGCATTTAGTTCCTGTGGGGTTTTCTGATTAATCAGGCCGATACATTGAAAACAATGTGTACACGGTTTGACTGAATCAAACATACAACAATTGGTACGCATGATCTTAAGCAGATTATCTTCCTGCAACATAAAAAGATCATCCTGAATCTGTTTTAAATTACGATTTGTTCCAATAAAATAAATCGTTGGGAAAATCTCTCTGATATATTTATTATGTTTCTTTTTTCCATCGTAAAAGCGTTGTTTACCTTCTTTATTAGCGATAAACGTAAATGTAATCTCTTCATTTTGATATGATGGAAGTTTGCTTTCAAAATCATTTTTCCAAAGATCGTATTTCTTATACTGACTTACTATGCCATTTTTATGAAAAATATGAAGATCTTCTTCTGTGAGCGATAATGTAAATCTAATCTCTATATTTTGCATAGTTTCGTTAAAATCATCCTCAGAAATTTCATAAGATCCTTCTACTGCACGCAATGCATGAAGAATGGATGACTTTCCAGTGTTATTCTTTCCAACAAGGATCAGAGCATTCTGGATATCTGATATTTCCATATGCCGGATTGATTTAAAGTTTTTGATTGATAAATATTTAATTTCCATACGATGCTCCTTTCTTTTGTGCTTTTTATTATCTCATTTTTTATGCTTAAAATCCAGTCGCAAACAAACAGATATTCAAAAATGTTACGATCAGCGCAATGGTAAACAATATGATTTTTAATCGTTTCGAATTTGCATATTTTCCCATAACCTTTTTCGAAGATGTCAGATAAATCTGCGTAAAAATCGTGATTGGAAGTTGAATTGCTAAAAACATTTGAGAATAGATCAGTCCATCAAATGGAGATTTGATCAGCAAAATGATCAGTGCTGCTGGTACCATTGTGATCAAAACTCCCCTTTTTGTATCTTTATGATGAATATCATACGAATGATTAAAAATTCCAGAAAAAATAGTTCCGCCAGCCATTCCAGCTGTGATACTTGATGAGATTCCAGCCAATAATAATGCCAGTGCAAATATAATGGATGCTGCATTTCCGAGAAGTGGTGTTAACATAGAACCTGCGAGATGAATATCATCAATAGAATGACCATTTTCTTGATATAAGGTAGCTGCTGCCATTAAGATCATCGCACTATTAATTGCCCATCCAATGATCATAGAAAATAATGTGTCTTTAAATTCGTATTTTAACTGTTGTTCGATCACATTTTTATCTTTTAAATTCCATTTCCTACTCTGAATGATCTCTGAGTGTAAAAACAGATTATGTGGCATAACGACTGCTCCTAAGACACTCATAACTACTGGAAGTGAACCTTTTGGAACTTCTGGTTTTGCCCATCCGATCAATGCCTGTTTCCATTCGATATCCGAAATACAAATTTCAAATAAAAACGAAAATCCAATCAGAGATACAAATAAGATGATCAATTTCTCAATTCTGCTGTAAGCATTTGTAAACTGACACATCAACACGATTCCTAAAATGATAAACGTACCAATCTTTACTGGAATATGAAATAACATTTCCAAAGCCATTGCCCCGCCTAAAAGTTCTGCCATTGCTGTTGCGATCGATGCTGCAACTGCTGTTAATAAAATCGTATTTTTTAATCTTTTGTTGATATACAAACTTGTCGCTTCTGATAAGCATTTTCCAGTAACAATTCCTAAATGTGCTGCATTATGCTGTAAGATAACGAGCATGATCGTTGATAATGTGACCATCCATAATAATGTATATCCATAGCCAGAACCTGCAGCGATATTACTTGCCCAGTTTCCAGGATCGATAAATCCTACGGTAACTAGTAATCCTGGTCCAATATATCTTAAGAAGTTCATTGCCTCTTTTTTCGATGATCTGATAAATTGTGTCATAGATATTCCTTTCTTTTTATTTTATTTTTAGTTAGTCTATACTAACTATCATTATACATAGAAGGAGAAAGTTTGCAAGCTTTGTGAAAAATTGATAGAATAAGTCATGTATAATATATATTTTACCACTATTGAGTCGTGGAAAAATATATAAAACTAATAAGAAACAGGTGAATTTATGAAATCATTACCATATTATGATGATCTAACTGCAAGACAGACGATCAAATTACGTGAACTTATTAAAACACTTCCACCTTTTGCAAAAGAGTTTTTCCGTGCGATCGACTCTACTACACAGGTGAGAACTCGAATTGCTTATGCGTATGATCTGAGAGTATTCTTTCACTTTCTGATTGATGAAAATCCTGCATACAAAAATTATAAAGTCGTAGATTTTCAGGTAAGTGATCTCGATAATATTGAATCCGTTGATCTGGAAGAATATATGGAATATCTAAAAGTATACGTTTCCGATGAGAACCATAAGCATATGCAAAATACAGAACAAGGTGTCTTTCGAAAGATGTCTGCACTTCGTTCTTTTTACGGATATTTTTACAAGCGCCAGCTGATTGAGAAGAACCCAACACTGCTTGTTGATATGCCAAAGATCCGTGAAAAGGAAATCATCAGGTTAGAAGCCGATGAAGTTGCTTCTTTGCTTGATTTTGTGGAACATGGCGGTGATCATTTAACAGGACAGAAACGTGCTTATTATGAAAAAACAAAAGAACGTGATCTTGCGATCATTACGCTTCTTCTTGGAACTGGAATCCGTGTGTCTGAATTAGTCGGATTGAATGTTGATGATGTTGACTTTCGTAATAATGGTCTTCATCTCATCCGAAAAGGACGAAAAGAAATGACAGTTTACTTTGGAAATGAAGTTGCGGATGCTTTGGAGCAGTATATGGAAGGCAGCAGAAAACTTGTTATTCCAAAGGAAGGGCATGAAGATGCTTTGTTTTATTCTATGCAAAGACGACGCATTGGTGTGCAAGCGGTTCAGAATCTTGTGAAGAAATATGCGAAGGAAGTAACTCCGCTTAAAAAGATCACGCCTCATAAACTGCGTAGTACTTATGGTACGGCTTTATATCAGGAAACGGATGATATTTATCTTGTGGCGGAAGTTCTTGGACATTCTGATGTTAATACGACCAGAAAACATTATGCAGCAATGTCTGATACGAGACGTCGTCAGGCAGCAGGAAAAGTTGTGTTAAGAGAATCTGTTTCTCATGATTCTACAAATAATAATTCCAAAAATTTATAGAAAAAAGCAGAGATCATCTATACATCGATATCTCTGCTTTTTTCTATATTTTTTAAAAATCTATTGATTTTATATGCTATGTTCTTTATAATCAGAATGTTTGTAAAAACTAGAGAGGAATATTTATTATGCTTACATTTTTAATTGTTTGTCCAGCTGTTTTTCTAGCAGGATTAATTGATGCGATTGGCGGTGGCGGTGGATTGATTTCCCTGCCAATTTATCTTTTAGCTGGATTACCGCCCCATAGAGCAATTGCTACAAATAAATTAAGTTCTTCTATGGGAACATCTGCAGCAACAATTCGCTTTGCAAAGATGGGACATATTAATTTTAAGATTGCATTAAGTTGTTCTATCACTGCTATTTTAGGATCATTTTTGGGAGCTTCTTTATCAGTGTATACGAATGAACGAATCATTCAGATTTTTATTTTAATACTTCTCCCAATCTTATTTGTATACCTTCTATTTACAAAGAAAGATTTTGATTCTTTTGCACGTAAGATTTCTAAAACAACTTATATTGCAAGTATTTTATCTGCTTTTGTGATCGGTGTTTATGATGGATTTTATGGACCTGGAACCGGAACATTTTTATTACTTTGTCTAACACGTTTTGCCGGTCTTGATGTACTGACCGCTTCTGGTGTGACAAAGTTTATTAATCTTGTGACAAACTTAACTGCATTAGTTACTTTCTTATTTTACGGAAAGGTTTATTTACTGCTTGGATTTGTTGCTGGAATCTGTTCTATTCTTGGAAATTTGATTGGATCTGGAATGCTTACAAAGAATGCTGATAAAGTATTAAAACCTGCAATTCTTGGTGTTATTTGTATTTTCTTTGTACGTACAGTTACCTCGCTCTAAATTTAATTGTTCATTAATCTCTGTCTTTAATTGGGCAGGGATTTTTTCTTTTTATATAAATGAGGAATAAAATCATTGTTACTTCATTGCTATTTCTTATTAATTATAGTAAAATTGGGATAGTTTGATGCAATATAAATCGTATCAAAAATGAATGAAGATAAAGGAAGTGCAGAAAATGGAAACTATCGGAAGAAATGATGCATGTTGGTGTGGCAGTGGAAAGAAATACAAAAAATGCCATTGCCAGTTTGATGAGAAGTTAAAGGAATTACAGCAGGAGGGACATTTTATTCCTTCTCATGATATGATCAAAACACCAGAACAAATTGAAAAAATCAAAGAAAGTGGAAAAATCAACATTGCAGTTTTAGATTATGTTGCTGAACATATCAAAGCAGGTATCACAACACAGCAGATTGATGATTGGGTATATGAACAAACTACCTCTCGTGGTGCGATTCCTGCTCCGCTGAATTATGAAGGTTTTCCAAAAAGTGTTTGTACTTCAGTCAATGATCAGGTATGCCATGGAATTCCATCTGAAGATGTTGTTTTACAGGAAGGTGATATTATCAATGTTGATGTATCTACTATTTATCACGGTTATTTTTCAGATTCTTCCAGAATGTTTTGTATTGGTGAAGTTTCAGAAGAAAAGAAAAAGTTAGTCGATGTTACAAAAGAATGTATTGAAATTGGACTTAAACATGTAAAACCTTGGGCTTTGCTTGGTGATATGGGACATGCTATTCATGAACATGCTCTTGAAAATGGATATACTGTTGTAAGAGAAATTGGAGGTCATGGTGTTGGATTGCAGTTCCACGAAGATCCTTTTGTAAGCTATGTCTCAGAGCCAGGAACAGGTATGGTTATGGCTCCTGGAATGATGTTTACAATCGAACCTATGGTAAATATGGGAACTGATGAATTTTATGTTGACGAAGTTGACGAATGGCAAATTTATACAGAAGATGGACAGCCTTCTGCACAATGGGAAGTTCAAGTTCTTGTTACAGAAGATGGTTACGAACTTATTGCGTACTAGATTTTATTGATCTTAACAAGAAAAAGAAAAGCACTTCGTTTTTTAAGTGCTTTTCTTTTTTACTATTTTATCATCTTTATATAACTCCAACCACTATAATATGTTTTCCCGGCATCCATCTTATATGCTCTAACTCTTACATAGTATGATTTGTTCTTATGAATATTGATATTCGTGGTAGACTTTCTTTTCCCTTTAATCTTCTTTATAACTGGTTTCTTAAATTGTTTTGATGTTGATATTTGAAGATTATATCCATCTGCCTTCTTATTTTGTTTCCATGAAATTTTACATCTTATTTTTCTAGATTTCTTGCTATATTTAATTGATGGCACTTGCAGATATAAAAAATTTTTTGTAATACTCTTGATTCCTGTATTCTCAATGAAATCTACAGAATTCACAGCATATGCATAAACCCTATATCTATAGTTTTGTCCATTTCTTACCGCATTATCTGTGTATTTATTTTTCTTTAATATCTTTAAATCTTTCCATTTGTCCTTACCCGTTTTCCTCTGTATTCGATAACCATCTGCATTTTCAACTTTCTTCCACTGAATCTTAATTCCATTCATTGTATTTGTAATTTTTTCAATGCTTGGCGGATAGAGATACATTGGTAATTCAGGTCCTGGTTCAATGATATCTTCTGGGAAATTATATTCTTGATTATCTTTTCTAGTCACATTATTTGAATCTGCTGTTTTCTCTTTTGCTGATACATTATTCTGAGCAACTGTTATTAAATTCCCAGCAATAAATAAAGATATCATCAATATGAATCCTTTTTTTAAAATTGTTCTCATGATATTTTTCTCACTTTCTTCTTATTTATTATATCATGAAATTTATATAGATACTAGTAATTTACTCCTACAAACGAAAAAAAACATCCTTATCTATATCTATAAGAATGTTCGAATTTCATTATT
>JAHZAT010000031.1 GCA_019423795.1 Clostridiales bacterium | reverse complement strand
TCATTATATATCTGCTAGATAGCTTTCAATGCCATCTAAGATACATTGAACAGCTTTTTTCTGATAGTTATTATCCTGAAGTGACCTTAATTCCTCAGGATTAGATAAAAAACCACATTCCACGATCACGATCGGATAAGGATTATCCCGAAACAGATAATACTCAGCATTTGCCTTTGCCTCCCTGTGATTGTTCGGATCAAGCCCCTTGATCAAAGCAGACTGGATATGATCCGCTAACTGCTTTGATTTCTCAGACCCTTGCGGATAGAAAACCTGAGCTCCATGGACATCACTGCTTGGATAACTATTCTGATGAATGCTGATCACTGCCATAGGATCATTCTCAAAAATGAGCTGCTTTCGATTGGACAGATCACTTCGTTTCTCATTTTCTTTCGAATCCGCAAGATTATAGTCCCCATTTCTTGTCATATATACTTTATAATTTTTCTTTTCCAGAAGTTTTTGAAGCTTTAATGCAAGAGAAAGATTGATATCCTTTTCTAAAATATTCGAATTTCCAACCTTCCCAGGATCAGAACCGCCATGTCCGGCATCGATACAGATCACATTTTGATTCTTGACAGTCTGTGCAACAAAGATAGGGAATGTAATAGAAGAAACAGATAATAAAACGACGATCAGAAGAACACCCCAGAAGATGAAACGATGTTGTTGATTCATAGGAAGAACATCCTTTTTCTTTTTATTAATCATTATATGATGTAAGTATCAAAAGTATAAATTGCGAAGTCTCAATGGTGCAATACTTTATTTTTTCCATATTTAATGTTATAATAAATCCAAATGACTACATTTAATCATTGAAGAAAGATTAAAAGTCAGGAGAGTTTAATATGGAAACAAGACTTGTAAAAATTAATAATATGGAAGATTGCAAAAAGGACATGGAAGAAGCAGGAGAGCTGATCAAAGCAGGCGAACTTGTTGCATTTCCAACAGAGACAGTCTATGGTCTTGGAGGGAATGGATTACTTCCTGATGCGGCAAAGAAGATCTATGCAGCGAAAGGAAGACCTTCTGATAATCCATTGATCCTTCACGTATGTGATATGCAGATGGTAGAATCTCTGGTCAAAGAGATTCCAGACAATGCAAGACGTGCGATGGAACATTTCTGGCCGGGACCTATGACGGTGATCTTGCAGAAAGCGGATCAGGTACCAGATTGTGTGACAGGCGGACTTGATACAGTAGCGATCCGTATGCCGGATCATCCAGTTGCATTAGAGCTGATCAGAAGATCAGGAGTGCCGATCGCAGCACCAAGTGCGAATACATCTGGGCGTCCAAGTCCGACAAAAGCAGAACATGTCATGGAAGATCTTCATGGAAAGATTCCGATGATCTTAGATGGGGGAGCTGTTATGGTAGGTGTAGAATCAACGATCATTGATTTTACAGAAATAGTTCCAGTGATCCTAAGACCAGGATGGATCACAAAGGAGTCCATGGAAGAATTTCTTGGGTGTGAAGTATTGATGAATACATCTTTAAAAGCAAGCGATCACGGAATTCCAAGAGCACCTGGAATGAAGTACAAACACTATGCACCAAAGGCGGAGATGGTGCTTGTATTAGGCGATGATCAGGAGAAAGTCGTAAACCATATCAATCAGCTTGCGAAAGAACAAAAGGAACAGGGTAAGAAGATAGGAATCATTGCATCGGATGAGACAAAAGACCTCTATCAGGCAGATGAAGTTGTTTCTGTAGGACAGAGAGCACATCTCGAGACGGTAACAGCACATTTATATGATGTATTAAGAGAATTTGACCATAAGGATGTTGATATGATCTATTCCGAAGGATTTGAAGGTGAACCTTTAAGTGAGGCGATCATGAACCGTATGGTAAAAGCAGCAGGACATGAAATCCTCCGTATTTAAAAAGGAGAATATTTTGAAGAAGATAATAATGGTGAGTACGAATAATACGTGCCGAAGCTTTATTGCAGAGTCGATCCTTCGCCAGTATCTTTTGGATGCAGATCAGAAGAATGTTGAAGTGATCTCAAGAGGGCTGGTCGTATTATTTCCAGAACCTGTCCATGTCAAAGCAGCAGACATGGTAATAAAGACGTGCGGGATTGAAAGTCTTGATTTTCGGTCGGCGCAGCTTACGCAGGAAGAAGTAGAAGAAAGCGATCTGATCTTAACCATGACAGAAGAGCAGAAAGATAAGATCTTAGAAGAATATCATGGATACAAAGAGATCGCGACATTGAATGAATATGCCAGAGTGGAAGGTGCGATCATTGACCCATATGGCATGGAAGATGACGACTACGAGCGCTGTTTTGAACAGATTGCCCGTTTAGTTAAGAAAATATGGCAAGAAAGACTAGGAGGAAACAAAATGATAGGTATTGGTAGTGATCACGGTGGATATGCATTAAAACAGGCAGTTATCAAACATCTGGAAGAAAAAGGATATGCAGTGAAAGATTATGGATGCTATTCAGAAGAATCCTGTGATTATCCAGTTTATGCAAAAGCAGTAGCGAATGCAGTCAAAGACGGAGAAGTAAAACAGGGAATCTTAATCTGTGGAACAGGAATCGGAATCTCTATTACAGCGAATAAGATTAAGGGAATCCGTGCAGCACTTTGCAGTGACACATTCAGCGCACACGCAACAAGAGAACATAATGATGCAAACATTCTTGCTATGGGAGCACGTGTTGTTGGAGAAGGTTTAGCACTTGATATCGTTGATACATTCCTTGAGACAGAATTCTCAAATGATGAGAGACACATTCGTCGTATCAATATGATCGAAGACTAGAAGAGAAAATCAAAGCTATATAAAAATAAGATATAAGCCATATGAATAAAGAAGATATGCAGACAGTTTTTTAGAAGTGATCAACAGTTTGCATGTCTTTTTTTGTATACAAAATCACTTTGAAGATGATAAAAAACAGTTAAGATTCAGTTAAGAAGCAGAAAAAAATTATCAGATCTTAACACGAAAAAAACTGACCAATGTTCATTTGTATACACTGAAAACCCTTATGTTTTGGTGCTTTTTACTAAATTTAGAAGTGGTTCTTTGTAAGTATTAAACAAAAAACAAACACAATCTTAACGGAAAAAGAATTGACAAATAAAAATTTGAGGAATAAAATAACTTCCAGAACAAGGGTGTTTACAAGATATATCGTAGACACTCTTTTACTTTTGCAGGAATTAAACCCTTGAATCTCTGCAAAAAATTAAAATTAAAGAAGGTGAGGAGAAAATGGGTTCATTGGGAGATTATCTGATGGAAGAGCTCTCACTTAAGACAAGCTTTACGATCCCCATCGGCGGAGGTATTCCAGTACCACAGTCAGCCGTAACGACGTGGGTGATCATGGCGATCATAGTGTTGCTCTGCATCATATTCGTACGGAACCTGAAAGTCATACCAGAAGGACCGCAAGTTTATGTGGAAGCCTTAGTTGGTTTCATCTATAACTTCATCGGTGGTCTGGTCGGCGAAAAAGGGAAACGTTACATACCGTTTCTTGGAACAATTCTGATTTATCTTGGCTGTGCAAATATTTCGGGATTTTTCAGAGCGAAACCGCCAACGAAAGATCTGAATGTTACCGCAGGATTAGCGATCATCAGTTTGTTTTTGATCATATATTCCGGAATCCACGAGAAAGGATTGAAGGGATATATACACAGTTATGTGGAACCTATGCCAATGATGGCGGCCATTAACATCCTTGAATTATTTACAAGACCGTTATCACTGTGTATGCGACTTTTTGGAAATGTCTTAGGAGCATTCGTTTTGATGGAATTGATCACACATATCGCACCAGCGATCGTGCCATTGCCATTTAGTTGTTACTTCGACTTTTTCGATGGATTGTTGCAGGCATATGTATTTGTATTGTTAACATCACTGTTTATCAGTGAATCAATTGAGTAAGATGTATCATGACAGATACACAAATTTAATTTTTATTTAAAAGGAGATTAGAACTATGGGATTAGCAGCTATTGGAGCAGGAATTGCAGTATTAACAGGTTTAGGAGCAGGTATTGGTATCGGTGTTGCAACAAATGGAGCACTTGGAGCAATCGCAAGACAGCCAGAAGAAGCTGGAAACATCAATAAAACATTATTACTTGGTTGTGCATTAGCCGAAGCTACATCAATTTATGGATTAGTTGTTGCGATTCTGTTAATCGTAATGAAATAGAAGTAGGAGGCGGAAGATATGTTTCTGAAATTAGACTGGGGCATTATCTGGCCGATCGTCAACATTGTCGTATTTTATCTCTTGCTTAGAAAATTCTTATTTGGTCCAGTCAGTGAGGTCATGGAGAAAAGAAAAAAAATGATCTCAAGTGACTTAGATGATGCAGCACAGACGAAAGCTGAAGCAGAGGGAATCAAACAGGAATATGAGAAGAACCTTGCACAGGCAAAAGATGAGGCAGGACAGATCGTTTCCGATGCAAGAGCAAGAGCGAAGAATGAATACCAGAATAAGATGGATCAGACAAAAGAAGAGATTGCTCTTATGAAAGAAAATGCCCGTAAAGATATTGAAGCTGAGAAACAAAAGACGATCGCGGGTCTTCAGACAGAAATCGCAGGGATCGCACTTATGGCAGCTTCCAAAGTTGTGGAAAAAGAAGCAGATGACAAAGGCAATGAAAAGCTTTTAGATGATTTCCTGAAAGAGGCAGGTGTCTAGCATATGAAGAGAATTTCCATGACGTATGGACAGGTATTGTTTGAACTTGGAATCAAAAAAGAAAGTTTGCAAAAAGCACAGGACATGCTTCATGAAAATGAAGAACTTTTAAGTGCATTAGAGAATCCAACGATCACAAAGAAAGAAAAAGAAAATGTGGTGGAAAAGTTGTTTTCTGATGATATAAAAAGTTTCTTAAAAGTTGTATGTGATAATGATGATATCGCTTGTTTTGACGAGGCAGTTGAGTATTATGATGAACTAAAACGCAAGACAGATAAGATCATTAAGGCAGAGTTTGACTATGTGACAATGCCAAAAGACGAACAGCTTGAGCGAATCAAACAGTATCTTATGAAACAATATCAGGCGGACAAGGTAGAGCTTACTTTAAAAGAAGAGAAAGACTTGATCGGTGGTTTTGTACTGAAAGTTGGAGACCACGTTTATGATAACAGCCTGAGTGGAAAAATGAGAAAATTACAGCAGAAACTTACATGGAGGTGAGGATCAGGTGAGCAGT
>JAHZAT010000030.1 GCA_019423795.1 Clostridiales bacterium | reverse complement strand
GCGGATTAGGAACTTTCATCCATTAGTGACGTGCGCCGCAAGGCACACCAAAAAAAGAAAGGCACCACCGATGCCTTTCTTAATCTTCGTTCTCTTCTTCTAAAATCCCAAGTTCTTTGATCCGCTCCTCAATCTTCTTTAAAGATTCTTCATAAGTTCCTTCTTTTGTCTCTTCCCTCTCCTGATTCATTCCATCAAGTAATTCGTCAATATTCTTACTTAATGGATTGCTGTCCGTTTTTCTCGTCAATAATCCCATATCTGTCTCCTTCTTCCGCTTCTTTGATGATCCTGCATGGATTGCCTGCAGCAACTACATTGGCTGGAATATCCTTTGTTACAACACTTCCTGCACCGATCACACTATTGTCGCCGATCGTAACTCCAGGAAGAATCGTAACCCCTCCGCCAATCCATACTTTATCTCCAATCTTAACTGGGAGGGCCCATTCATATCCCTTTTCTCGTCTCTTCACATCTGCTGGGTGGTTCGCAGTATAAATTCCTACATTCGGACCTATAAAAACATGATTCCCAATTTCAACTCCTCCACCATCTAAAATCGTCAGATTAAAGTTTGAGAAAAAGTCACTTCCAATCGTTGTCCTATATCCATAATCCAGATAAATGGGCGCTTCCAGATGAACATTCTTCCCAAGACTTCCAAATATCTGTCCTATCAGATAATTCCGACGTCCTTTATCTTCCCAATGTTCATTAAACTGTCTGGTTAGAGATTTTGCATGGTTCCTCTCTTCTATCAGAGCTTGATCCTCTGCATTATATAAAATTCCCATCAACATTTTTTGTTTTTCCGTCATCTTTTTCCCTCCGTTGTCTTATATTTTATCATACTTCTTTTCTGTTATCTATCGAATTTGACTTTCTATCAAAAAAATTGTAGGATAAAAGAGATTTAACCATTAAGGAGGTTTAAACATGGATACCAACTTTATTATTTCTCTTGATTCCATTGCAGACGTGAATGCATTTGCAAATACGATCGCACATTTTAAATCTGAGATTGATCTTTCTTCTGGAAGATATATCGTAAATGCAAAATCGATCATGGGAATTTTCAGCCTTGATCTGACAAGACCTTTGACTTTAACCGTACATGGTAAAGATGAACTTGAAGAAATCAGCTCTGCAATTGCACCATACTTGAAAAAATAAGTTTACTTGTGATCAATGCGAGCATTTGAAGTCTCTGTTTTTAGAGGCTTCTTTTATTTTGTGAATTTTATTTAGTAAAAGAAAAAAAGCATGATCTAAGTTCATTCTTAAATCATGCTTATTAACTGAGCGTGCGGGGATTCGAACCCCGGACAACTTGATTAAAAGTCAAGTGCTCTACCACCTGAGCTACACACCCTTAACTGGGGTAGCTGGACTCGAACCAGCGGTGCAGGAGTCAGAATCCTGTGCCTTACCACTTGGCGATACCCCATCAATGTAACAACTATTTTATTATACATAATCTGTCGTTCTTTGTCAAGAACTTTTTTATATTTTTTAAAATTTATTTTAAAAAATATAGTGAGCGTGCGGGGATTCGAACCCCGGACAACTTGATTAAAAGTCAAGTGCTCTACCACCTGAGCTACACACCCTTAACTGGGGTAGCTGGACTCGAACCAGCGGTGCAGGAGTCAGAATCCTGTGCCTTACCACTTGGCGATACCCCATCAATGCGACAGCTCGTTTATATTATCATATGTTTCCGACAACTGTCAACACTTTTTTTGAATTTTTTTAAATTTATTTTTCAAGAGTGAATTCTTTCAGATACTGACTGTTCCAGAAACGGTCCGTTACTGGCTGCCAATATTCAAATATGATCTTCCCCTTATTCCCTTGTTCTGAGAATCTCCCTTTATCTTCTCCCTTTCCAATATAAATTTCGAGAATCTCTCCTCTTCCAGATTCTTTTCCTTGATTATCATAAAAGCAAAGTGTCATTCCCTCACTCAACTCTCCTCTGACAAACTCAACTTCCATGGAGCCTTTCCCTTCTTCGATGATTTCCATTCGTTCAATATAAGTAAGGCTTCCTTCTAATTGATGCAGCTTATAAATTCGTTTTCTTGCTTCTTCATTTTCTTTTGAAGGTTCCTGTTTTTTTAAATATTCAAAAAATCTCATGTTCTTTCCTCCATTGCTCTGTTCTACTTTATCATAATTTGTTTCCATATGAAAGTCTTCTCTGTAAAGAAAGTTCTCTTTATATTTTACATTTTATCAGTTGACACTTCCTGATTTTTATGTTAGATTGTCATTATTGTAAATGATTTAAATACAATGATAAGGAATAGTAGAATATTTGAGACATTCAGAGAGTTGCTGGATGGTGTGAAGCAATTGTTGATGATATTTGAACTCGCCTTTGAGTAGCATGCTGAACTTATAGTAGGTATTGCCGGAGTCCAACCGTTATAATGGAGAGATATCGGTTTTATAACCCGTATCAGTAAGAAGTGCACGTTTCTTTATAACGTGAATTAGAGTGGTACCGCGGAAGTTTCTTCGTCTCTATCCTGATAAGGATCAGATTCGGAGTTTTTTTTATGTTATCGTACATTTATTTCATCCGATACATGATACCCCCGTATCCACCTTTCAATACTTAAAACATACCTACAACAATCATTAATTTTTGAAAGGAGCTTCACAGCAATGATGAACCCAAGCAAATATGAAAGACAATATTTTATGCCACCTGAAACGTCCCTTGACTGGACAAAGAAAGAATATATCACAAAAGCACCTACATGGTGTAGTGTTGACCTTCGTGATGGAAATCAGGCTCTGATCATTCCGATGAGTCTTGATGAAAAAGTTGAATTTTTTAAACTTTTAGTAAAGGTTGGTTTCAAAGAGATTGAAGTTGGTTTCCCTGCTGCTTCAGAAACAGAATATACATTTTTACGTACTTTGATCGAAAATGATCTGATTCCTGATGATGTTACCATTCAGGTTTTAACACAGGCAAGAGAACATATCATTAAAAAGACTTTCGAAGCTTTAAAAGGCGCAAAAAGAGCGATCGTTCATGTATATAACTCTACTTCTGTTGCACAGCGTGAACAGGTATTTAAAAAATCCAAAGAAGAGATCATGAAAATTGCAACAGACGGTGCAAAATTATTAAAACGCCTGGCTGATGAGACAGACGGTAACTTCTTATTTGAATACTCTCCAGAGAGTTTTACTGGTACAGAGATCGACTATGCATTAGATGTATGTAATGCCGTTCTTGACGTATGGCAGCCTCGTCCAGACTGGAAGGTCATCATCAATCTTCCTGTAACTGTACAGCTTTCAATGCCTCACGTATATGCCAGCCAGATCGAATATATGAGCAAACATATGAAATACCGTGAAAACGTAGTTTTATCTCTTCATCCACATAATGACCGTGGATGCGGTGTTGCTGATACAGAACTTGCCTTGCTTGCAGGTGCTGATCGTGTCGAGGGTACTTTATTTGGAAATGGTGAACGTACAGGTAACGTTGATATTATCACTCTTGCATTAAATATGTATACACACGGTGTTGATCCAAAACTGGACTTCTCTAACTTACCAGAACTTACAAAAGTCTATGAAAGATTAACAAGAATGTCCGTTTACGAACGTCAACCATACACAGGACAGCTGGTATTTGCTGCATTCTCCGGATCTCATCAGGATGCGATTGCCAAAGGTATGCACTGGAGAGACGAAAAACATCCAGAGCACTGGAATATCCCATATCTTCCAATCGATCCACACGATGTTGGACGTGAATACGAAAGTGATGTTATCCGTATCAACAGTCAGTCTGGTAAAGGCGGTATCAGCTATGTACTAGAAGAAAACTTTGGATTCCATATTCCTGGAAAAATGCGTGAAGATGTAGGATACACAGTCAAAGATGTATCTGATAAACGCCATCAGGAATTAGTTCCAAGAGATATCTTAAAAGTATTCAAAGAAGTTTACGTAAATATTGATGATCCATGCAGATTAAAAGAAGTGCACTTCGTACAGAAAGACGGTGGCATCGAAGCAGAAATCTCTTTAGAGAAATCTGGTGTTCCAAAACTTTACCACGGAAAAGGAAATGGTCGTCTGGATGCTGTAAGTAACGCTTTACAGAGACACAGTGATATGCATTACTCTATCGTTACTTATCAGGAACACGCTTTAAATGTTGGTTCTAACTCTCAGGCTTGTGCTTATGTTGGAGTTCAAGAACCAAATGGTAATGTTACTTGGGGATCTGGAATCCACGAAGACATCATTACTGCTTCTGTATTAGCACTGATCAGTGCTGTAAACCGATTAGATCAGTAGATTTTGATTTAAATAACTGAAATTATTGGTGGAATATTATAAAAATGGTTATATGTCTGCAACGCGCTCTCGCTCGACTCACTACGCAGCTGTACTAAGCTCCTGAATGATCTTACGATCATCCACTCGCTAAGTGCAGGCGTGTTCCTACGGTCGCCGACATATAACCATTTTTATAATATTCAATAATTTCAGTTATTGAAACCACTACATTCAACATACACACCACTTAAATTTTTCAATTCTTGTAATTGTCCACACTTTAGACTTCTGGTATATGAGAAAAAATAAATAAACGATTGGAAGAACAGCATTAGAATTTTGCCACGTTTTTTACAGATTCGCAGCCGGCTTGCAATGTCATTAAGTTAAGAATCAGTATTGTTATCTCATCAACAGATATTCATT
>JAHZAT010000003.1 GCA_019423795.1 Clostridiales bacterium | reverse complement strand
TCTTCCTTAATATTACGGATCACTGTCATTTCCTGATTTGTAATATGTTTCTTCATGATCTTGCGTGCTTCTTCTTTCTTACCTGCTCTGATCGCATTCACAAGCTCTTTATGCTCATTCAACAATACAATATGGTAATCTGTATCCTTTACATATTCCAGACGATAACGGTAGAACTGTTCTCTTAAGTTTCCAATGATCTGAATCAGTCGTGGATTCCCTGTTGCATCGAAGATGATGTCATGGAATTCCATATCGCTGTCTGCGATGGCTGCATTATCTCCAGATTCGATTGCTGATTCGAATTCTACTAATGCCTGATCTAACTTCTCCTGTCCTTCTTCATCCATACGTTCCGCTGCAAGTTCTGCTGCTAATTCTTCTAAGGAACAACGTACTTCTAAGACATCTCTTAAATCTTTTTCTGTGATCCTTGCAACTTCTGCTCCCTTTCTTGGGATCATGACTACAAGTCCTTCCAGTTCCAGTTTACGGATTGCTTCTCGGACAGGTGTTCTGCTGACTCCTAATCGATTCGCAAGTGCGATCTCCATCAGACGTTCTCCTGGTGCAAATTCTCCTGTGATGATCGCCTGTCTTAATGTATTAAATACCACATCTCTCAATGGCAGATATTCATTCATGTTTACCTTTAATTTATCGCTCATAGTTTCTTCTCCTCCTACTTTCTCCAATGTATCTTCCATACTGCTTTCTTATTTGTGAAAATACATTATTGTATCGGTCTTACTACGTATGCCTGTTTGATGTCCTCAATACTTCGTAATGATTCCATTGCATCGTCCGCTGTTTTCTTATCCTCAAAAATCGCGAAGATCGTTGGTCCACTTCCACTCATTAAAGCTCCCTTTGCTCCCTGATCCATCAGATGTTTCTTAACTTTCTCTATGATCGGATATTCCTTGATCGTGACTGTCTCCAGTACATTCTCCAGACGATCACAGATTCCTGTAAGATCTTTCTCTTTCAGACACTCCAGCATTCCATCGATATCCGGATGCTTCGAAAGTGCTGGAAGATCAAGGTTCTTATATACAAATGCTGTTGATACGCTGATCCCTGGTTTTGCGATCAGAATATAGCAATCTGGCATCGCATCAACCCTTGAAAGTTTCTCTCCGATTCCTTCTGATAGTGCTGTACCACCCCAGATACAGTATGGAACATCTGCTCCAAGCGTTACTCCTATCTCACATAATTCATCGATCGATAATCCTAGATCAAACAGCTGATTCATTCCTTTTAATGCTGCTGCGCAATTAGAACTTCCGCCAGCCATACCTGCTGCTACCGGAATCCGTTTGCTGAGATTGATCTCAACTCCATCTTTAATATGATACTTATCCTTTATGAGTTTTACAGCCTTATAAACGAGATTACGTTCATCGGTTGGCAGAAACGAAAGATTACAGGTCATCTCAATCTTGTCATCTTTCCTTTTCTTCATTGTAAGCACATCATAAAGTCCAACCGTCTGCATGATCATACGCACTTCATGGTATCCATCTTCGCGTCTTCTTAAAACATCCAGACCAAGGTTGATTTTTCCATATGATTTTAGAACAATACTATGATCCATATGCACTCCTTTATCTTATGTGAAATAGTTTCTATCTCACACCTTGTATACAGAATATTATAGTATTGTTCTGAAAAAAATGCAATCCTTATTTACTAAAATATTTTCATTTCTTTTACGATTAAAAGCTTATCTCCTGGTTTGATATCGGAAATGTCCTCATTTTGCTCCCGAATGCTCTCAACCGTTGTAAAATACGCCTTGGCAATAGACCATAGAGTGTCTCCTTCTTTGACGATATACCCAACGATCCCTGGGATCTCACGTATTTTGTCATAGTCTAGCGGTCCTTGCTTCATATCCGTCATAATCCGCTGTCTGACTCTGTGAAAAGCGATAAAATCAAATAAAACAGAAGCTCTGATCTCTATCTCTTCTCCTTCTGTTGGAATCGCTGTCATCTGATCTACCCGCACATCCAGCTGATAGTCCTCATTTCCAGTCAGATTCTTCGTCTCAACAAAAAATGTAAACGGCTCCATATAAGAACTGCTCATCACTGGTGTCATATCTTCTGTGGACAGATACAAGACATCTGCCATCCACACACCTTCTACAGATAATCCTTGTGTTGTCATTTCCACATCGTCTACGGTTGCACTTCCTTTAACGGATAACACTTGCAACAGCTTTCCTGACTCTTGTTCCAGCCGAAAGCGTTTGTCTGCTTTCATCACCGCTTGGTTCTTTCCTACCAGTGTCTCAAAATCGAACATATGATATTCTGGAATTAGCGTTTCTTCCATACTATATCCGTCATCAATATATGAAATCTTATGATCTTCATAAATTTTAATATCACAGTCGATCGTAACATCCAAAGAAATAATTCTTTCTTCTCCATCCTCATCAGGTCTTATCTCCAACTGCTGTCCTCCGAGTGTCATCCCGATCCGTCCGATCATTCCTGGCATACATTCATAACATTCCAGCTGCGTATCTACCGGAATCTCCCATCTCGCATACTGTACCGGCATCTGGGCATCTTCTCCAAGATATAATACAAATATATGCATTGCACCCTGAATCTCGATCATGTGCTCTCCAATTTTTGCCTGCAGATTTTCCATATCTACCTGTGTCCATAAAATCTGATAAATGTTCGCCTTATTTGCAGGAAGTACCAATTCTTCTTTTAATCTCGCGATATCCTTTTTATTTACGATCAGATCTGTGATCTGTACATCTTTCTTTAACACGGATACATTTTCTTCATGAATTTCAATGATTCCTTTTTCTTTCATTTCTTCCGTGATCTGAAAGGAAAACGTCAATAATACACGAATACTTATTTTCCTTGAATTGATCAAAATCGTATTGATGTCATCGATCGTATATTTTACTTTTACATAATCCGATGGGAGCACTCCTTCTATATGTACATATTCCTCAAACGGAAGTGAATATTCCAGCGATTCAAGGTATGCTGACGTATCATTTGTACCATATAGCCCCTGAAATACAAATTCCCCCTTAATCCTTACCCGGTCAACCATCATTTCCGTTTCCTGTATCTTTACGATTCCTCTGGTCTGGATCATCTTTTCTACATCTGGTTTTGTATCTGCAACATTGCAGTCCTGATCGATCGTGATCTGCATCTGTTTCTTCGCTTTCGCCACGATCCCATAAAATTCTTTCTTTTCAAAATCCATAAAAAAATTCCTCCCTGTCTGTATATACAAATATATTCAGACAAGAAGGATTCTATGCATCACCCGTTAGTTTTCTAAAAGCATCATGCGGACATCTCTTGTAATCACATCCTGATAACTAAAACTTACTGTTTTATTCTGGTCATTACCTTCCGTATTCTCTAGTTCTACCAAAAAGATATTCGGATATGTCTGTTTGATCACACCCTCTGCTGTCACAAATTTATGTCGTCCTCTGTTTGCACTAATCTTGATTTTGCTGCCAATCTGATTCTTAATTGACTGCCGTACTCTGTTAAGATCTAATTGTGTCATAAATTCACCTCTTTTATATACAGAATATTCTGGAAATTCTGTATAATGATTTTAATATTATAACATTTTGCCCAGTTTTTGTCAAATTTATGCATACAATATCCAGTTTTATCACTATTATTACCAAACAAGAAAACTGTACACCGATGAGGCGTACAGTTTTCTTGACATATTAT
>JAHZAT010000029.1 GCA_019423795.1 Clostridiales bacterium | reverse complement strand
ACTTTGTAATTAAAGTATCCCTATTTTTTATCATCTGTCCGATGATTTACTTTCACTTATTTTCTTAAAACTAAAATGCTTCACAAACCGCTTAAATTCAAGGATTTTTAGATATTGTCCTTTTGTATCAACACCATACTCTCGATATGAACCGTATTCGGGAACTGATCTACCGCTGTAGCCCGCTTAACTTTATATCCTGCTGCCTCAAACACTTCCAGATCTCTCGCAAGACTTGTCGGTTTGCAACTGATATATACCATCTGTTCAACCCCAAAATCAATAATCTTCTGAATCGCTTTTGGATGGATTCCATCTCTAGGAGGGTCAAGTACGATAAAGTCTGGCTTATCTTCTAATTCATCCACAACCTTTAATACATCTCCTGCAATAAATTCACAATTATCCAATCCATTTAATTCTGCGTTGACTTTCGCTGCCTCTACCGCTTCCTCAACGATCTCGACTCCAACAACTTTCTTAGCAACTGGTGCTAACATCTGCGCGATCGTTCCAGTTCCACTATACAGATCAAAGATCACTTTATCTTTTGTCTCCCCAACAAAATCTCTGGCAGTCTTATAAAGTACCTCTGCCCCTAATGTGTTTGTCTGGAAGAATGAAAATGGTGAAATCTTGAATTTTAATCCTAAAATTTCCTCATAGAAATAATCCTGTCCATATAAAATATCTATTTTGTCTGCCTGTACCACATCTGCAAGGCTGTCGTTTGTTGTATGAAGAATCCCAATGATCTTTCCACTCAATGGTAATTCTAATAATGCATCTCGAAGTTTGGTAAGATCTGCTTCTACCTGCGATGTCGTTACAATATTTACCAAAATATCTCCAGAACTTTCTGCTCTTCTTACAACTAAATGTCTGAAATATCCTTCATGACGCATCTTATGATAGAATGGCAGCTCCATCTGTTGTGCGATATTTAATGCACATTTTACGATCAGATTGTAATCATTGTCTACAATCTGGCAGTCTGTGATGTTTACAATATCATGGAATGTGTTCTTTTTGTGCATTCCCAATGCTAATGGACCGTCTTTTACCTCATCACCAAAAGAGAATTCCATTTTATTGCGATACCCATGCACTTTGGGACTTCCTTTGATTTCTTCCCATATATCATCATTGACATGATCTTTTAACAGATCACGTACCATTCCCTCTTTGATCTTTAACTGGTTTTCATAAGATACCGTCTGATAAAAACATCCACCGCATATTCCAAAGTGTGGACAGACTGGTTTTGCATCTTCTAATGGAGATTTCTCTAATACATCTAACAATCTTACCACACAGCCACTTTTTCTCTTCTTGGTAACCTGCCCTTTGATCGTCTGCCCATCAATAACACCTTTGACTGTAACTTTCTGATCTTCGCAGATAAATGTTCCCTTATTTGGGAATTCTGTCTTTATGATCTTTCCTTCAATGATATCTTTTTTCTTCATTGTCATCCCTTTCTTATCTTATCAAATCAAACCTATCGCAGAAAAAAGATGGAAATACCACCTACGATACTTCCATCATTCATATTATAGCATTAATTCGTCAAACTGTTCTTTGTAATATCCATGGGCATAATGTGCCTGTCCTTCTTCGTCAATCTCCATAATAAGAAATGTTGGCTTCCTTCCTGGCTGACGAGGATAAGATATACTTCCTGGATTCAAGATCGTTACATCATCCCCAATCTCAATATATGGCACATGAGTATGTCCATACATTACAACATCATATCCATATTCCAAAGCATGTTCTCTTAAATAATCCACACCTGAGTTTACATAATAGCCATGTCCATGAGTCACTAATACTTTATAATCGCCAATTCTCACTTCTTCTTCGCTTGGCAGATCTAAGTAGTAATCATTGTTGCCTGCGACCATAACTACTGGGCAGTCCGCTATTTCTCGTATGTATGAATCTCCACGTTCCACATCTCCGCAATGGATCATCATATCGATGTCGCCTACCTGTTTTAAAACTCCCTCGATATCATCATTGCGTCCATGGGAATCACTGATCACCAATATCCTCATAAACTTTCTCCTTGTTTTATTTACAAAACTTCTCGTATACGTCTCAGTGCTTCGCCTCTGTGACTGATCGCATTCTTCTCATCACTGCTCAGTTCAGCACTATACTTCCCATATTGTGGTAAATAGAAGATCGGATCATATCCAAATCCATTCTCTCCTTTGATCTCATATCCTATAATCCCTTCCATAGTACCACGAATCACCTTCGTTTGTCCATCTGGAAATGCAGCTGCGACCGCACAAACGAATCTTGCACTTCTCTTCTCTTCTGGTACATCTTTTAATCTTTCAAGGATCACACTGTTTTTCTTCACATAAGAAGTATCTTCTCCAAGATATCTGGAAGAATATATTCCAGGTTCTCCATTTAGTGCATCAATTTCTAATCCTGAATCATCTGCAAGTGTTAACTGTCCTGTGACTTCCATCACCGCTTTTGCTTTGATCAACGCATTTTCTTCAAATGTTTTTCCATCTTCTACGATGTCAATGTCTACTCCTGCTTCTTTCATAGAAATGATCTCGTATTTGGATTCATCAAGAATCTCTCTGATCTCTTTCATCTTATGTTCGTTGCCCGTGGCAAAGATTAATCTCTGTTTCATTATTTTCTCCTTCTTGGCGGTTTCGGTCCAAGGTACTGGTAAAACTCTCCTCGGATCATTCCATTGTAAACTTTACGTTTCTTTGTTGGTTTTCCAAGATATTTTTCTGTATCCTCATAAGAAGTGATGACATACTTAGACCATGTATCCAAGCGGTCAAATGCTTCTTTCATCTCTGTATATAGCTGTGGGAGAGTCTCCTGATCTTCCAGTCGTTCTCCATATGGAGGGTTAGCAATGATAAATCCATATGGCTTTGGATGTCGTAAATCTTTGACCTCTCTTTGCTGAAAATGAATCAAGTGATCAACTTCTGCATCCTGAGCATTCTGTCTTGCGATCTTTAACATTCTTGGATCTTTGTCATATCCCTGAAGATCCATCTCTATATCATGATTGACCAGATCATTTGCCTCATCAATGGTATCATACCATGCTTTCTTTGGCAGGAAATTGCTCCAATGTTCAGATTCAAAAGAACGGTTCATTCCTGGTGCCATATTCATCCCCATCATTGCCGCTTCGATCAAAAATGTTCCACTTCCACAGAATGGATCGACTAAGATTCGATCCTTATGCCATGGTGTGAGCATAAGAAGAGCTGCTGCCAGTGTCTCACGGATTGGTGCTTCACTGACCAACTTACGGTATCCTCTCTTATGAAGCGGTATACCTGTTGTATCTAAACTAATCGTCACCTGATCCTTTAAAATAAATACGCGGACCGGATAATCATCTCCATCTTCATTAAACCATGATACTTTGTATTTAGACTTCATACGATCAACCATAGCCTTCTTGACAATTGACTGGATATCCGGTGCGCTAAACAATTTACTCTTCGCTGTTGATGCCTTCTTTACCCAGAAGCGTCCATTCTCTGGAATATAATCTTCCCATGGAAGTTTCTTTGTTCCTTCAAACAGATCATCAAATGTATATGCTTTAAAAGAACCTATTTTTAATAAGATTCTTTCTGCTGTTCTTAAAAATATATTCGCACGGGCAATCCCATCTAAATCTGTACGAAATGTTATTCGCCCGTCTTCTACTTTAACAATTTCATATCCTAAGTCCAGGATCTCTCTTTTTAATACTGCTTCCAGCCCAAAATGGCATGGTGCAATCAGTTCAACTGTCTTCACTCAATTCTCCTTTGTATTTTTATTCTGTTCCTATTCTACCGTTTTCCTTATTTTTCGTCAACTGTCAACTTTTGTAACATGCTAAGCCTCTGACTTATTTTGTTCTTTTTCTTCCATATAATAATAGACACCACCGATGATATTATAAACTTCAAATCCATCTTTCCTCAAGTGTCTGGCCGCCATCATACTCTGTCCGCCGAAATCACAATAAACAATGATCTTTTTCCCATCCATCTGTTCATAACACTCTTTTAAGATTCCATAGGGACAGCTGATCGCATTTTCTAAATGCCCTTCTTTGTACCGTTCTTCCTCTCTGACATCCATCAAAATATAATGCTTTTTATCTTTTGAAAGCTTGATCCCTTCTTTTAATGATATATTTTCAAATTCCATAAAAGTCCTCTTTTTGTTAGCATATGCACATCACAGACTCTTGGAACTAACAAGTATTTTCTATAGAAAAGAGGAATCCTTATGCTGATTTCACAAGGATTCCTCTCTTCTAATTAGTACTCATCATTTGCATTTTTGTTGCTGTTTGTTGAACTATTCTGACTTTTGTTTTTATTCTGGTTCTTTGATCTGTTAGATCCTCCGCTGTTGCTTGTATTGGAAGACTGATTTTTGTTACTTGAATTCGAACAATTCTTTGCCATGTTCATTCTCCTTTCTTTTTAGTACAGCATTATTTTGTGCGAAATCTCTTTCATATATACACAAAAAAATTATTTTACTTTTATTTTACTTTTTTTAAAAAAATCACTTGATTTTTTTCAACCAATCATATATCATGAACTTATCGAGGATATGTTTATTTTCGATTATAACCCCTTATTAATTTATTTATACTCCCCTCAAAAAGAGCAGATTTCCCTATCTGCTCTTTTTACTATTTATCTTTAATGTTTTTAAAAATGTACAAATGATTTTATTGACATTTTCTATAGTATGTGTATAATTAAAATTGTTCAAGAACAAAGGCGTTCCGATCATAGGATTGGAGCGCCTTTTTTTGTATATCAATGGTAATTCCTTGGGTCTTCTCCATCGATATACGAAATTCTTTCTTAAGACTTTATACATAACCGCGTACTAGTTTTTGACAAGTTTTTGGCATCTTGCAGACAAGAGTAACGGACACATCTTTGACTTGAACACAGACTTGCTATGTTGACTAGAATGAGACTAACAATGACGACTAGAAATGAGACTAGAATGAGACTGACAATGACAACTAGAACGAGACTAGAATGAGACGAAATACTATGACTAGTTTTGAAGCTTAAAAGTAAGACCCAACACAATACCCAAACTACATATGACATTAGAGAAGCCTCGGACAAATGTCCGAGGCCTTTCTCTTTGTATACATTTTTAGATCAATTCCGATTGTTTTACAGCATTTCGTCTGGTTTCTGGCGGTCTTCCGGACGCATAAATCCTGCGAGTAAAAGTTGATAACTTCCAAAATAAGAAATAAACATCCACGCCATTCCTGTAAATATCGCAGAACCAGCAGTAACACCAATCGTTTCCACCAGCTCAAATATAACTCTGGCATAAATAGACAGCTTAAAGATCTTTCCAAAGGATACATCTTCTCGATTCTTACGGTCCATTCTTGTTCTCTGATTAAAATATGTGAGCATTGTAATAAAAATACAAACTGTTAAATAAGAAATAATATTTGCGATCCATTGTGTAAAGAACATGATCACGATAAAAATACGGATCATCGGCACCATAGATAGCATTGCCTGATTATTGAATTCAACTTTCTTCATATTCTTAAATGAAAAAGTATTCATCATGTTTCCAACAGCTGTATTCTTTACCACCATCTCATTCTTAGCAAATACCAGTTCCATCTGATACTTATTGCTTAAATCTTCAGTTGATACTTTATCCTTGGATGTATCTGCCACAAAATGTACACCGCCGATCTCAAAATCCATCTCCTGATCAACAGATAATGTTCCATCTTTTAATTCAAATGCAGGCAGTCTGTTTAAAATAAAATTCTTCCATCCACCAACACTGACTGTAAATCCTGCAACATCCATTCCATATCCGAGAATCGTTGTGATCAATGTGATCGCTGCAAGAAATAAAATAACTTTCCCTTTTGCAAGGTTAAGAAGTCTTTTGTACTGGCTTGGTTTTAAGCAGGCGATCTTAAACTGCTCAAACCAGCTGATTTTCTCTGATTTGTCCATAAATGATTATTCTCCGTATACAATACTTTTCAGTAATTCGTCCTTCTCTTTTGTTCCTTTGATGATTTCTACTAATTTGGCTGCAAAATCGATCGCTGTTCCCATTCCACGACTTGTAATGATTTTTCCATCTACTACAACTTTATCTGTCTGGTAATCTGCGGATTTTAATTCTTCTTCCATCGCTGGATATGAAGTTGCCTTTCTTCCTTCTAGAAATCCATATTTTTCAAATACTGTTGGTGCTGCACAGATGGCTGCAAGATACTTCTCGTTCTTATACGCCTTCTGAAGTAATTTTCCAAGTCCTTCATGATCTTTTAGATGAAGCGTTCCTGGCATTCCTCCTGGAAGTACATACATTGCTCCCTCCGCTTCTAATACTTCATGAAACATGATATCTGCTTCAACTTCAATACGATGTGCACCAATGATATTTCTGGAACTTCCGATAGAGACTGTAACTGTTGGAATCTCCGCACGTCGCAGCATATCAACTACAGTTAAACCTTCGATTTCTTCAAATCCATCTGCTAAAAATACAAAAACTTTTCCCATCATAATTCTTCTCCTTTATTCTTTCTATATTATAACATCGTTCTTCTTTTCTTCCTCTTCTTTATTATTACAATAACTTTAAAGAAAAAATGGTAAAAAGTCAACCCGTCTTAGCCTTACTGGTATTTCTTTTCTATTTTCAATTGACATTTTCGTTAAGAATCGGTAAAATAGATTTCGATAAATTATATGTATGTTTCCGTAGCTCAGCTGGATAGAGCGACCGCCTCCTAAGCGGTAGGCCGGGTGTTCGAATCACCTCGGGAACACTTCATGTGCCGGAGACTTATGCCTCGTTTCCGGCACTTTATGTTTATAAGGAGGAATCTCAATGAAAGGTTTATTTATTATCAACCCATCATCCGGTAAACAAAATATTGATTCTATGTTACGAGAGATCATGGCAACATTGATCCTTGATCAAATTTGTTCCCATGTTGATGTTTTTTACACAAAAGGCAAGGATGATGCGAAGAATCGTGCTGCCGAATTAAAACCAGAAGATTATGATTTTATTGTATCTGTTGGTGGTGACGGTACATTAAATGAAGTTACGAATGGTCTGATCTTAAGTGAAAGTAATATTCCTATGGCAATCATTTCTGCTGGAACAGTCAATGATTTTGCTACATATATGAAACTTCCTCAGACTGCGGATGGTTTCTGTCAGATGATCAAAGACTTCCAGACAAAAAAGGTTGATGTTGGACGTGTCAATAACGAATACTTCATCAATGTTCTGGCTGCAGGTATGTTAACAGATATCGCTTACAAAGTTCCAAAAGATAAGAAAGCCGTTCTTGGTAAGATGGCCTATTATCTGGAAGGTGTAAAAGAATTTCCAAAACAGCTTTCACAAAATATGACTTTAACATTTAACAGTAAGGAGTATTCTGGAACTGAAGATATCATGTTGTTCTTGGTCGCAAACTCAAAGAGTGTCGGAGGTTTTGCAGATGCGGCTCCTCTTGCATCTGTTTCTGACGGATATTTAGATGTTATGATCATCAAGAAAATGGCACTTCTTACAGAAGCACCAGATTTGATCTTTAAATTATTCCAGGGAGAACATCCAAAGCATCCTTCTATCGAATATTTCCAGACGAAGGAATTATCTGTTCTTCCAACAGAACAAACTGCCGGGATCGCCATCGATTATGATGGTGAAATATTAGAAGAAGGACTCCCAGTCGATATCTCTATCGTACCAGAAGCCCTTAATCTGATTATTTTACGTACAACTAATTAATCTGTACTAATAATTAATGAAGTTTCACAGAACCAATCTGTTTTCCATCATAACTTATGATATATTTATTATCTTTACATTTATATGTAAGTTTGGAAGCAGATTGGTTTTTTTCTAACATCACTGTCACGTCATTTAAATGTTTTAATGGAATCTTATATGGAGATAATTCATTTCCTGTTTTTAAGAAACCATATGTATCATCTTTCAGTACTGTATTCATTGTCTTAAATGGTGCGATTGTCTTATAATTGTTAAATCCATAATTTAACATCTTGATCGTATCTTCATATAACTCATATCCATGTGCACAAAGATCTACTACAATCAGTTCTTGATCTCCTCTCTTGGCAAATGTTACAAGAGTCCCTCCTGCTTTTGTTGTATATCCTGTTTTACCACCTTCAACACCATCATAGTTAAACATTGTTCGTTTCACCATCTTATGATGATTCCAAAGCTCTTTTCCATGTTTATCTTTGTTCGTTGGTGCAATATAATAATTAGGTTTGCATGCAACATAACGGAATGTTTCATTTTCAAGTGCTGCTTTTGAAATCTTTGCCATATCTCTTGCTGTTACATAATGATCATCATCATGCAATCCGTTGGTTGTTACAAAATGAGAACCTGTACATCCAAGTTCTTTTACTTTTTTATTCATCAGTTCTACGAATTTCTTTGTAGTTCCTGCTGTATGTTCTGCTGCTCCGTTACATGCCTCATTCGCAGATTCTAACATGATCGCATTCAGTACATCGATCAATGGAATCTTCTCTCCTGCCTTAATTCCGATATGTGTACTTCCTGGCTCAATACTGTTAACTGCATAACTTGAAAATGTAACTTCATCATATAAATCTTTGTTATTCTCAATCGCAACCAATGTTGTTAAGATCTTTGTGATACTTGCTGGATAATGACGGTCATCTACCTTCTTTGCATACAAAATCTTTCCTGATTTCGCATCAATGACGATTCCTGATCTTCCATAGATCTTTGGCTGTTTTGCCGTTGTTTTTTCTGCTGTTGCAACACCATCTGCTGCCTGAACATTCACCTGTGGTGTCTGAAGTTGTGTCGCTGCAAACAATGACATGACCGCCATTACAGTAATTTTCTTGATGATCTTTTTCATGATTTTCTCTCCTTTGTATGTTAGATCAGACCAAATTTCTTCAAGCCTTTTTCAATTCCATCTTCATCAACTCTTGCTGTCTGATATGGTGCGATTTCTAATAATTCTGGTACAGAATTACCCATTGCAACACCATATTTTACATATTTGATCATATCGATATCATTGGCACTGTCACCAAATGCATAAGAATCTTCTCTTGAAATTCCTGTATGATCAAGGATCACTTCTATTCCCTTCGCCTTATTAACACCTAATGGTACAAATTCTACTGAATTTACAGGCTCATGATATGTTCCTTTGTATTTGTGTCCAAGGATCTCTTCGATCTCTGGTTTCTTTGAAAGCTCCATATGATGGTATGTCCATTTTGGAACATCCACTGCTTCATTTAATGGATATAATATTGTTTTACAGTCTGCTTCTGTTTTATTCTTCATCGCAATATAATAATCATCTGTGTTCTCCGGATCATAATATCCATATTTTTCTCCTTCTAAGATGATTCCAATCTTCTGTTTCTTTCCCCAGTCGATCACTGTCTGTACTTCTTCTGGTGTCATCAGTTCCTGATGCAGGATCTTGCCTTCATACTCTACATAAGTTCCTGCCCCTAAGATCACTCCATCAAATCCCATATGGAAATATTCTTCTGGAATCATTCCCTTGCTTCTTCCCGTGCACATAACGATCTTGTGCTCATTTGCGATCAACCGATTCAATGCATTAACTGTTGATTCTGGAATTCCGATTCTAGAATCATATAATGTTCCATCGATGTCAAAAAATATTATCTTACTCATTGTTTTCCTTGTTCTCCATTAAATATTCTCTATCTGCCAATCAATTGGCGCTAGTCCATGTTCTTTCAAAAATTCATTTGCCTGACTAAAATGATGGCATCCAAAAAATCCTCTATATGCTGATAACGGGCTTGGGTGCGGTGCTTCTAATATCAAATGATTCGGATTATCAAGTAATGCTTTCTTACTCTGTGCTGGACGTCCCCAAAGCATAAATACGATCGGACGGTCCTGTTGATTCAACACTCTGATCGCCGCATCAGTAAACTCCTCCCATCCAATACCTCTGTGAGAATTCGCACGATGTGCCTGTACAGTCAATACTGTGTTTAACATCATAACACCCTGGTCTGCCCATTTCTTTAGATATCCATTATTCGGAATATAGCATCCAAGATCTTCGTTCAATTCTTTATAAATATTAACCAATGATGGGGGCGCTTCCACTCCAGGTTTCACAGAAAATGACAATCCATGTGCCTGTCCATCTCCATGATATGGATCCTGCCCTAAGATCACAACTTTTACATCCTTTACTGGAGTAAAATGAAATGCATTAAAGATATCGTCAGCTGGTGGAAAGATCAGCTTGGTGTGATATTCATCCATAACTTTTTGGTATAATTTCCTATAATATGGCTTTTTGTATTCTTCTTTTAAATAATCTGCCCAGTCATTCGTAATTGGCGGCATTTTTCGACCTCCTTTTTAAAATCTTTTCCCATTATATCATAATTTGTAGTAAAATAAAATTCGATATGAATATGAAAAGAAAAGGAGGGTATTATTTTGAAGCAAATGAAAAGCTTACTGGAAAATCCCCACGGATTTTCTGTCTCACTTGTATTTGACGGACTGTTTGTCGGAATCTTTGCCGGATGCATTTCTGTCATTTATCGCCTGCTTTTAAATAACGCTGAAAAACTATTATTTACGATCATTGCATTTACTAAAACAAGGCCTTTCTGGATAGCTGTCTGGTTTATCGTTTTGATCGTTATGGGACTGATCGTTGGATGGCTCATGTCTTGGGAAGGCATGGCTTCTGGAAGTGGTATCCCACAGGTTCAAGGAGAGATGAAAGGTTATTTAAATCAGAACTGGCACCGCGTTCTTTGTTCTAAGATCATTGGTGGAACTTTATGTATTCTTGGAGGTTTATCTCTGGGACGCGAAGGCCCTTCCGTACAGCTTGGTGCCATGGCTGCAAAGGGTATTGCTAAGATTACAAAAAAATCTCAAACCAAAGAACGCTATATGATGACTTGTGGTGCAGGTGCCGGTCTTGCCGCTGCCTTTAATGCACCACTTGCAGGTGTGATGTTTTCACTAGAAGAATTACAGAAGAACTTTAACAGCTCTATGTTAGTCTGCATCATCTCTGGATGTGTAACTTCCGATTTTATTTCAAAAAATGTCTTTGGATTATCTCCAGTTTTTGATTTTCATTTAAAGGCTGCTCTTCCTCTTGTACATTATTGGATGTTAATAATTCTTGGAATCCTACTTGGGCTTTGTGGTGCTTTTTATAACTTTATCATGTTGAAAGGACAGGATTTATTTGGAGCAATGAAAAAAATCCCAGCAAAATACCGTATCGTATTTCCTTTTGTAGTATCTGGGATCGTTTGTTACACGCTGCCTTCTATCTTAGCAGGTGGACATGCTATGATCTCTCTGATCACAGGACATACTTTACTTGTCTCTACGATGTTATTATTATTAGTTGCTAAGTTTTTCTTCTCCGCCTTCTGTTTTGGTTCCGGGGCTCCTGGTGGAATCTTCTTTCCACTGTTGATTCTCGGTGCATACCTTGGGGCGATCTATGGAACACTGGTGATTCAGGCAAGTGGAATTCCTTCTTATTACTTAGTGAACTTTATTACGATCTCCATGGCTGGATTCTTTACAGCGATCGTACGTGCACCGATCACAGGTATCCTGCTGATCGCTGAGATGACTGGTACATTTGAACACTTTCTTTCACTAGCAGTTGTTTGTATCATCAGCTATCTTGTTGCGCATCTGTTAAAGAGTGAACCAATTTACGAAAGTCTGCTAGGACGAATTCTTGCTAAAAATGGCTTTAAAGAAAGCGAAGATGCTGATCATAAGGTTCTTCGTGGATTTGCTGTCGGCACTGGTTCCATTGCAGCCAAACAGCTTGTAAAAGATATTCCATGGCCAGAACATTGCTTGATCGTTACTTTAAATCGTGGTGATGAAGAGATCATTGCTCGAGGAAGCACTGAAATTCATGTTGGCGATACGATCATTGCCTTGATCGACGATAATTATCTTGGAATGGTCACGGAAAGCATTCAGCTAATCTGCGGTGAGATCATTCCTGAATAATTTTATATTCAATTTACTTTTATTGAGAAAGTTTTCAGTTTTTATATGTTGCGATTGACTAACCTTACTTTTGACTAATAAAATATAAGAAAGAAATACATCATATAAGTTCGAAGGAGGGATTATCATGCAACCATTAACAAAAGTCATGCAGGGAGCGACTTGCACTGTCAAGTGGGCATTAGGCTTACCTGAAACTGTTGAAAAGCTCCGCGAACTGAAGATTGAACAGGGAAGTAAACTGCAAGTTGTTTGTAAAAACAGCGATTATATGATCATCGGCGTTGGATCAAAACGGTATGCTGTTGGGAATGAAATTGCTGGAAGAATTCAGGTTTAGATAATTATAAAAATAAATAAGAACGAGAAAATCTCCATATAACTTGATTTTCTCGTTCTTATTTTGTTTATATTTGCATCATAAATCAATACTCGTATTGTTCAGGATATCCCCTGCCTGTTGATTCTCTCAAGTCCATCGACATCATGATCTGCATGTCTTCCTTTGATAATTCAAAATCAAAGATATCCGCATTCTGTATGATCCGTTCTTTGTGGACAGATTTTGGAAGGCTTACGATCCCTCTCTGCAAATGCCAGCGTAAGATGATCTGTGCAGGTGTTTTATTGTATTTTTTAGCAATAGCTACGATTTCTGGTTCTGAAAGCTGTTTTCCTTTGCCTAGAGGTCCCCATGCTTCTACAACAATATCATGTTCCTGGCAATAATTTACGGTCTCTTCCTGCACAAGGAATGGGCAGATTTCAATCTGATCAACCGCTGGTGCAATGTTAGCTGTTACTTCTAATTGTTTTAAATGTTTTGGACGAAAATTGCTGACTCCTATATTCTTGATCAGTCCTTGTTCATAATATTTCTCAAGAACTTTCCAGGAACCTTTGACATCATTGATCGGCCAGTGTAATAAATACATATCCACATATTCAAGTCTAAGCTCTTTTAATGTCTTTTCAAATGCAGCTTCTTGTTTTCCTTCTACCATATCTTCGTACCACATCTTACTTGTCACAAAGATTTCCTCTCTTGGGATCTCGCAATCTCTGACAGCTGCTCCAACCAGCGCTTCATTCTCGTAATAGGCTGCTGTGTCTATATGACGATAGCCTGATGATAATGCATCAAGACATGCCTGATATGCTTCGTCCCCGCGGCTGTCCCAGCTTCCGAGTGCCATCACTGGTATTTCATTTCCATTGTTTAATTTAAACGTTGAACTTACATTCATGTCTTCCTCCTTGTATCTGTTATCTTTGTCTTTATACTACAACTGGAACCATCGTCCCTTGATAGTTCCTATTATAATCGATTTCTTGCTATTTATAAATGCAAATGATAAAATCAACATAACAGGCAATGGAAAGGAGCGTGTACAGAAATGGATAGGAAGCTGAAACTGCCCATAGGAATTGATAATTTTGAAAAAATTCGAAAAGAAAATTTCTATTATGTAGATAAAACAAAGCTGATCGAACAACTTCTTGAACGATGGGGAGAAGTGAATCTATTTACAAGACCACGCCGTTTCGGAAAAACATTGAATATGAGTATGCTGAAGTATTTCTTTGAGATTGGGACCGATCAAACATTATTTGATGGACTTTATATTTCAGATAATCAGCAGCTAAAAGAAGAATACATGGGAAAATTTCCAGTCATATTTCTTTCTTTAAAAGGAGTCGAAGGCCTTACGTTCGAAAATGCAAAATATCGATTGATGCAGCTAGTTGGAAGGGAAGCTAATCGTTTTCATTTTTTATCAGATAGTGATCGACTGACAGAAGATGATAAAAAAATATATCATGCAATGATTTCTTTGAGTGATGGAATGTATTCGATGAATGAAGAAGTATTGATCTCATCCCTAAAGATATTATCAGAATTGCTATATAAGCATTATGGGAAGAAAACCATCCTTTTAATTGATGAGTATGATGTACCTTTAGATAAGGCATTTCAGAACGGATATTACAAAGAAATGACAACATTGATCCGAGGAATGTTTGGAGAGGCACTTAAGACAAATGATTCTTTGCAATTTGCAGTATTAACAGGCTGTCTTCGTATTTCAAAAGAAAGTATTTTTACAGGACTTAATAATTTTAAAGTCGTATCTATTACAGATTCACGCTTTGATGAGCAATTTGGATTTACTGATGAAGAAGTTCAAAGGCTATTAGCTGATTATCATTTGAAAGATCATATAGAAGAAACGAAAGAATGGTATGATGGTTATCATTTTGGAGATACCGATGTATACTGTCCATGGGATGTTGTCAATCATGTAGACTGCCTTCTGGAAGATCCGAATGCAGAGCCTCAATCCTACTGGATCAACACAAGTGGAAATGATCTTGTAAAAAGATTTATTGATAAAGCTGATAAGACAACCAGAAATGAAATTGAACGATTGATTGCGGGTGATATGATAGAAAAATCAATTCGAATGGAATTGACTTATGATGAGATTGATAACAGTATTGATAATCTTTGGAGTATTTTATTTACAACAGGATATTTAACACAGCAAGGAAAATCAGAACGAGGAGTATATCGTCTGGTGATTCCGAATAAAGAAATCCGAGAAGTTTATATTTTACAGATTCAAGAATGGTTTAAGGACAGCGTTTTGCATAACAGAGAACCAATAAACCAGCTTTTAAAAGCAATCAAAGAAGGCGATGCCGATACAGTTGAAAAAGACTTAACGAAGATTCTTGTAAATACGATCAGCATCTTTGATACGAAATCCAGAAAAGAAGAAAAAGAAATTTTTTATCATGGAATTGTTTTAGGATTATTACGATGTGAATCTGAATGGCTGATTCAATCAAACATAGAATCTGGAGATGGACTGGTAGACATTCTGATCGAGACAGAGGATCCAGATGCAGGAATCATAATAGAACTAAAATATGCCCAAACATTTCAGGGACTTTCTAAAGCTTGCGAAAATGCAATGCGGCAGATTAGGGAACGCAGGTATGATGAACGGTTAAGAAATGAAGGACGAAATGATATTCTTGCATACGGAATTGCTTTTTGCAAGAAAAAATGTAAAGTGGTTGTGGAACGGCTGTAGAGAATAAAAAGAAAGCTTTGATCGGTGGGCTAAATGCTGTCTTCCATACACACTACTTGAATTTTTCAATCTTGTAATTGTCCACTCTATAGACTTCAGGTATATGATAAAAAAATAAATAAGCAACCGAAAGCGATGCATTGGAATTTTGCCATATTTTGAAC
>JAHZAT010000028.1 GCA_019423795.1 Clostridiales bacterium | reverse complement strand
GCAATGAAATCATTCAGATCCGATGGAAGAAAAGCAACGATCAAGGCTGCCATTGTATCTATAAAAAGACTGACATAAGGAAGATGCAGTTTTGTAAATTTTGGTAAGATCACAGTCAGTGACAATGCAAACATATAAATAAAAACACCAATCAGACGCACGACAAAATTTGCATCCGGATGCCCTGCAAAGTCTGCAAATACAGAGATCAGGTTCGAAGTCTGCGCAGAACCGAAGAGTTCATGATGATTAAGAATTGCGAAACCACCAAGAAATCCCCCAACGATCGCCATATTAAAATGGATCCAACGATCCATATCTTTACTACACATGAAAAAACCAGCTTTCTTTAAAATATTTCCAAAATATTATATAACCATCTGGATGGATTGTAAAGGAAAATCAATTGTGGTATTTGGGGCATAGAATAAAAATCTTTCTAATGGTTCATTTTAAGGGTTGCGTGATCTTAAATGTTCTTTTGTAAATTCAATCTATGACCTTTTTAAGATTGTTTTTTTATATAAAATAGATATAATAAAGATACTTTTAAACGGAAGGAGAAAATCAATTGAAAAAAAATTTAGGAGCAGCACCAATGATGTTTCCGCAGCCAGTACTCATTATTGCAACATATGACGAAAATGGAAAGGCAAACGCTATAAATGCCGCATGGGGCGGAATTGTTGGAATGGATAAGATCATCATTGATCTGTCAAGCCACAAGACAACAGATAACATCATGGAGCGGAAAGCATTTACAGTCAGCATGGGAGATAAAGACCATATGTTAGCCTGCGATTATGTAGGAATCGTTTCCGCAAACAAAGAACCAGACAAGATGAAAAAAGCAGGATTCACAACAACAAAAAGTGAATTTGTAGATGCACCAGTCATCAATGAATTACCAGTTGCATTAGAATGTGAACTGATCAAAGTGATCGATGGAAACATGTATCTTGGAAAAATCGTAAATGTAGCAGCAGATGAGAGTGTCTTATCAGAAGAAGGAAAGATTACATTAAGTAAATTCAATCCAATTACTTTTGATACATCAGAAAATGGATATTACACACTTGGAGATCGTGTTGGAAATGCATTTAAGGATGGGAAGAAATTGGATATTTGAACATTCAAACTTCCAGTTATCAAATCCTAAATTAGAAACCAATACGTTCAACATACATACTCCGTAGACTTCGTGTAGATGATAAAAATTAAATAAAAAGGAGCGGATCAACGAGAAAAAAGCCGTTATGGAATTCGTGTTGATCCGCTCCTTTTTTATTTAATTTTTATCATCTACACCGTCTCTACTAGTGCGCGATCATTTCCATGATCTCATTACTGCGCTGAACAAATTTTGTCATTTCTTCAGGAGATAATGTTGTATGGCTTAACATCGCAAGATCATATAACTGTTCGCAAATGATCTTCGCATTGTCGGCATCCCCATGCTCAAACAGATATTTCACAAGTGTATTATTTGCATTTAGAGTCAGAACCTGTGCAGGAGCACCAAACATATTAGGATCCATACCAGGCATTGCATACATCTTCATCATATCCTGCATACGTCTGCTTTCTTCAGATAAAGTGATGATAGAAGAAATCTTTGCATCTTTTAATTTTTCAACGTGAACTTCAAGATTTTCTTTGTTTAAAGTCTTTCTAAACAGGTCAGTTAAAGAAGTCTTGATTTCATCTAATTCTTTTTCATCTACATCTTCTTTAAGGGCATCTTCGACATCCGCATCGATACGTTTAAATTTGATATGCTGATTCTGCTGTTCAATCTGTGTGATAAATGCAGAATCAATGTTATGATTTAAAATGACAGCATCCATATCCTGTTCTTTGAACATATTGATATACTGGCTTTGCTGAACTTCATCTGTGATGTAGTATAAAGTTGTCACATCATCATCGTTTGCAGGAGCTGGAACAAGGTCGCTTAATGTTACATATTTATGTTCCATATTCTTAAATAAGATGTAATCTTTGATCTTATCTGCGAATTTCTGGTCACGGATGAATCCAAATTTGATAAATGGACTGATATCATCCCAGTATTTTTCATAAGATTCACGGTCTGTCTTGCACATACCAGTTAACTTATCAGCAACTTTCTTTGTGATGTAATCAGAAATTTTCTTCACGAATCCATCGTTCTGAAGAGCACTTCTTGATACGTTCAGTGGAAGGTCAGGACAATCGATCACACCTTTTAATAACATTAAGAATTCAGGAATGACTTCTTTGATGTTATCTGCGATAAATACCTGATTGTTATATAATTTAATCGTTCCTTCGATAGAATCATATTCTGTATTGATCTGAGGAAAGTAAAGGATACCTTTTAAGTTAAATGGGTAATCCATGTTTAGATGGATCCAGAATAATGGTTCTTTAAAGTCATGGAAGACTTTGTGGTAGAATTCTTTGTATTCTTCGTCTGTACATTCATTTGGACGTTTATTCCAAAGTGGATGTGTATCACTTAAAGAAACAGGACGTTTGTTGATCTTTACAAGATCTTTTGCTGGAGATACTTCAACTGTTTCTTTTGTACCATCTTCGTTTTCTTTTTCTTCTGTTTTTGCATCTTCATGAATATGTTCTACAACAACATCATCATCTTTTACCTGATCTTCTGGGATTGTTTCAAATTCCTGTTCAGCACCTTCTACAGATAAGAAGATCTCAGTTGGCATGAAAGAGCAGTATTTCTCGATGATCTCTCTTGCACGGTATTCATTTGCGAATTCTGTGCTTTCTTCATTTAAGAATAAAGTGATCTCTGTACCAACAGTTTCTTTTGTACCTGTTGCCATTGTGTATTCTGTACCACCATCACAAGTCCAGTGAACAGGTTCAGCTCCTTCTTTATAAGAAAGAGTATCAATCGTAACTTCATCAGCTACCATAAATGCAGAATAGAAACCAAGACCGAAATGTCCGATGATCTGGTCACCTTCTGTTTTATCTTTGTACTGCTCTAAGAACTGAGTCGCTCCAGAAAATGCGATCTGCGTGATGTATTTCTCAACTTCGTCCGCTGTCATACCAAGACCAGTATCGATGAATTTTAAAGTTTTCTTCTCAGGGTCAAGGATAACGTCAACTTTATTTTTATGTCCTTCTGGGAAATTGTATTCTCCCATCATGTCTAATTTCTTTAATTTTGTGATGGCATCGCATCCGTTAGAGATTAATTCACGGAAGAAAATATCGTGATCGGAATAAAGCCATTTCTTAATAATTGGAAAAATATTATCGCTGTTAATGGAAAGAGTTCCTTTTTTTTCTGCCATAATGTTACACTCCTTTATTTAAAAATATTTTAGTCTTATTTTAAGTGTTCTATGTCAAATAGAACTTTTATAAATGTTATTGTAGAACCAAAGTTGATAAAAGTCAAGTAAAAATTAGCACTCAATAAAAAAGAGTGCTAATAATACATATACTTGTTAATTCTACAGCTACCTGTAAAAAATGCCTGACACATATAACAGGTACCAGTAATATATAAATATACAAGTATCTGTATAAAATAAAGAAGGAAAAACAAATGGATGAGATGTATAAAGATATTTACAAAAAGCTAATGACTCTTCAATGGCTTTTAAGGCGTTATCAGATGATGAATTGTAAGGAACACAATATTTATGAAAATAGAAATGAAGGACAGGGAAGAGTTCTTGCATTACTTAAGATTCAGCCAGAGATTGCGACGAAAGATATGGCATATCTCTTAGGAATTAAACAGCAGTCATTAAATGAGTTGTTAAAGAAACTTGAAAAAAGTGGATATGTTAAAAGAAAACCATCAAAAGAAGACAAACGGGTTATGATCGTATGTCTGACCAATGAAGAATTAGAGCAATTTTCTTCCTACATTGATCGAATTCTTTCCTCGCTGGAAGAAATGGTTGGAAACCAATTAGATCAGGAAGCATATGAGTGGATGGAAAGAATTCAGTTACATATGGAACGAGAACAATTTGAGAAAGTGGTAGAGGAACAGCTCCAGAAGATCTTCCAGGGACAGAACGTTTTTCTCCAGATTATGATGGACCAATTCCAAGGAGAAGATAAATAGAATAATAAGAAAGCACTATAGAAATATAGAGATAAGTCCTATGGAGAAGAAAAAGGACTCCATAGGACTTAGCAATGTTAAAAGAAATTTTTTCTGTAGGATTATTTGCGATGATTCTTGATGGTTTGTTGATCATTTCGAGTCTTATGTTTAATTATTATGCAATGAAATATGGAGACTATGTTCTTGCAGGATTTGGTATTTCTCAAAAAGACAGTCATATATCAGACAGAATTGATCACAGGATTGGTTGTCGTACTGTTTATATTTCGAAGATTCGTTGTGACTTGTTTTTCATATGATACACAAGTGATTTATATCGCAGCTTTTATCTCAACAGTACAGTTTTTTCATCTTTCTTTGCGGCAGGTGCAGGGCTTTTGACAGGAATTTTTCATGCATGACGGGATGTGTGATGTATTATTTGATCCGAAGTAAATGATTTATGGTTTTTTAAAAAAAAGTGTGGTATAGTATGTTTAATTAAAGAAAGTAAAAGTTTTACGGAAAGGAAATGGCTGCAGTTGATGCAGTTCTTTACGGCAATCCTTCTTTTTAATGATGCACTTGCGTATATATTTCGTGGATGTGTAGGAAGTCTTGGATATTATATGGTGCGTATCAGCAATTTTATGGTATTTATATTGAGTGATGTGATCATGTTCTTTTTTCATGTCTATGTATGCAGTTATTTATTTGAAGATGGAGAATGGATTTGAGTCTTATGGTATGCTGCAGGAACAAGATGTAGACAGACTTCTTGCGGGACCACTTAAAAGAGAAAAATAAGACCAGAAAGAGATAATTAATGAACAAAATAAATTACCAAAAGCAATTAGATAAAGTAATCGAAAATTTAGGAGAAACGAAACCAACATTGCTACTGCATAGTTGTTGTGCTCCATGTAGCAGCTACGTTCTGGAATACCTCTCTCAGTATTTCGACATCACCATCGACTACTACAACCCAAACATCGATTCCAAGGAAGAATACGAAAAAAGAGTTCATGAGCAGCAGCGTCTGGTCAATGAAATGAATCTTCCAATTGAAGTAATTGATGCAGGATATGATCCACAGACGTTTTTTGATATGGCAAAGGGCTACGAACAGGAACCAGAAGGTGGCAAGAGATGTTATCGCTGCTACAAACTAAGACTAGATCAGGCAGCGAAACTTGCCAAAGAAGGTGGATACGATTATTTCACAACAACACTTACGATCAGCCCATTAAAAAACGCATCATGGCTGAATGAATTAGGACAGAAAGCAGGAGAACTTTTGGGCGTAGAATTTCTGCCATCAGATTTTAAAAAGAAAGGTGGCTACCAGAGATCTATTCAGTTATCCAAAGAATATAATCTGTATCGCCAGAATTTCTGCGGTTGCATTTTCTCGAAGCGAGAAAGTGAAGAACGGATGAACAAACAAAAAAACATAGAAAAAATGTAGAAAAATACAAAAAAGTACTTGCAACGACAAAAAATTTATGATAAAATTTTTACAATTTGTAGAGAAATATTTCTGAAATAAAAAATGACCCAGGTATTGGAAGGACAAAATGGCTGAATTTCCAATACTTAGCTTCGTAATTTTTATTTTAGGATATTTCTTTTTTTTATACAAACAATAAGGGTTATGAGCAAACCCTTATTCTATAGGTAGAAAGTTAGTCTTTTCTACTATATACCCTATGAATGAGACTTTTTAGGAGGAAAAATTACATGAACGCATTTTTGATATTGGAAGACGGACACGTATTTGAGGGGAAAAGTTTTGGAGCCCAAAAAGAAGTGATCTGTGAAGTCGTATTTAATACTTCCATGACAGGTTATTTAGAAGTATTAACAGACCCTTCCTATCAGGGACAGGGAGTCGTAATGACTTATCCACTGATTGGAAACTATGGAGTATGTCTAGAGGACATCGAATCTGAAAAACCTTGGCATTCAGCCTTTATCGTAAGAGAAATCTCAAGAACTTCAAGTAACTTCCGAAGGGAAGAAGACTTAGAAGATTATCTAAAAGAACATGATATCCCAGGTGTTTGTGGTGTTGACACAAGAGCAATCACAAAGATCTTAAGAGAGCACGGATGCATGGGTGGAATGATCACTACAAATCCTAATTTTAATTTAGATGAAATCCTTCCAAAATTAAAAGAATACAGAGTGACAAATGCAGTAAAAACTGTTTCAAGAACAGAAAAAGAACATTTTCCTGGAGATGGATTTAAAGTTGCATTATTAGATCTTGGAACAAAAAATAATATTATCCGTTCTTTACAAAAACGTGGATGTGACGTTACAGTTTATCCTGCAGATACAACAGCGGAAGAAATCTTAGGAGATGATCCAGATGGAATTATGTTATCAAACGGACCTGGAGATCCAAAAGAATGTGTAGAGATCATCAAAGAGATCAAGAAGTTATATGACAGTGAAGTACCAATTTTTGCAATTTGTTTAGGACATCAGTTAATGGCACTTGCAACAGGTGCAGACACAGAAAAAATGCGTTGGGGACATCGTGGAGGAAATCATCCGGTCAAAGATTTAAAGAGCGGACGAGTTTACATTTCTTCTCAGAACCACGGATATGTGATCAAAGAAGAAACAATCGATCCAGATGTTGCAGAAGTTTCCTTTATTAATGTAAATGATAAAACAATCGAAGGATTAGACTATAAAAATAAAAATATTCGAACAGTTCAGTTCCATCCAGAAGCATGTCCTGGACCACAGGATACCAATTATTTATTTGATGAATTTATGGATAGAATGAAAGGAGCAAAAAATGCCTAAGAGAGAAGATATAAAGAAAGTACTTGTAATCGGGTCAGGACCAATCGTCATTGGACAGGCAGCAGAATTTGACTATGCAGGAACACAGGCTTGTAGAGCACTTCAGGAAGAAGGAGTGGAAGTAGTTTTAGTAAACTCAAACCCTGCAACAATCATGACAGATAAAGATATTGCCGATAAAGTATATATTGAGCCATTAACAGCTCCTGTCATTGAAAAGATCATCGAAAAAGAAAAACCAGACAGTATCCTTCCAACACTTGGTGGACAGGCAGCCTTAAACCTTGCAATGGAATTAGTAGAAAGCGGATATCTTGAAAAATCTGGAGTGAAACTGATCGGTACATCTCCATCAACAATTAAGAAAGCAGAAGACCGCCTGGAATTCCAACAGACAATGGAAAAGATCGGAGAACCGATCGCAGCAGGACAGGTTGTTAAAACTGTAGAAGATGGAGTAGAATTCGCCAAAGTGATCGGATATCCAGCCGTACTTCGTCCAGCATATACACTTGGAGGAAGTGGTGGAGGAATCGCCCACAATCAGGAAGAATTAGAGACAATCCTTGAAAATGGTCTTCGTTTAAGCCGTGTAGGGGAAGTATTAGTAGAACGTTACATTGGTGGATGGAAAGAAGTCGAATACGAAGTAATGCGTGACGAAAATGGAACATGTATTACAATCTGTAACATGGAAAACATCGACCCAGTTGGTGTTCATACAGGAGACAGTATCGTAGTTGCTCCATCTCAGACATTAGGAGATAAAGAATACCAGATGCTTCGTACATCTGCATTAAATATCATCACAGAATTAGACGTTCATGGTGGATGTAACGTACAGTATGCATTAAATCCAGACAGCTTTGAATATTGTGTTATTGAGGTAAACCCTCGAGTAAGCCGTTCTTCAGCGTTAGCTTCCAAAGCAACAGGATACCCAATCGCGAAAGTAACAGCCAAGATCGCGATTGGATATACATTAGATGAAATCGAAAATGCGGTAACAAAGAAAACGTATGCAAGTTTTGAGCCAATGCTTGACTATTGTGTAGTGAAAATGCCAAGACTTCCATTTGATAAATTTATTCATGCAAAACGTACTCTGACAACTCAGATGAAAGCAACTGGAGAAGTTA
>JAHZAT010000027.1 GCA_019423795.1 Clostridiales bacterium | reverse complement strand
CAAATTATAACAGGATCATTGATTATACGATCCATTGGAATGACGGTACAACAGATACGAAAAGTTATCCATTTAAAGGAAACGATATGACAATGCAGATAGAAGATTTTATAGATGATATAAAAAATGGAAATGTACAGAGTGAGAAACATTATCTGGAGGATACGAAGAAGATTCTGGGAGTTAGTGAGATGATATCGGCATAGTAAAATCATAAAAATATTGTAGCTCAATGTTTGGCTGCAAATGGAAACGAATTATTCTATCACACGATCATGAATAAAAATTCGAAACATAATTATGAGATAGATTTTATTTTAGCAAGAAAAAATAAAATAATTTCTATAGAGGTGAAATTTTGCGCACCAGTGTATATGGTGTCATTTTTATAAAGTTTAATGAAACAAAATCGTTGTGTGATGGTCTATAAAGGCTGTTGCATAGCGATTTTATTTTATTTCATAGAATTAAAACTTTTTAACAAATGATTCCGTATATAATAATGTACAGTACAAAAAACCAAGAAATGAGTGGCATGCATGCTAATAGAACAAAAGTTGATCAAAAGAATAAAGAAAAAACAAGATAAAGAAGCAGCCAACGCACTGATCTCATATTATTACAAAGAAGTCTATGCATATGTATACCGACAAACAGGAAATGAAGAACTTACAAAAGATTTGACACAGGATATTTTTATACAGATCTTGCAAAAGATCACAATATTTGATCATAAAAAGGCTTCATTTCGGACATGGATGTATAGGATTGCATCGAATAAGATATGTGATCATTATCGAAGCAAGGTACATCGTTTGTCATTAAAGCAAGAACAGATTGATATGACAGATGAGAATCTGGAACTTCATAGTGGTAATTTAGGAACAGCGGTCAGGGACTTGTCCGAGTTGATCATCCATAAGGAGCTGATAGAGGACATTATGGAAATTGTTTCGCTATATAAGCAGGAGTGGCAGGAGATTTTTTATATGAAATGTTTTGAAGAAAGGACATTTCAGGATATATCGCAGACATTAAATATTTCCGAAAATACAGTGAAATCAAGATTTTATAAAATGATACGACAAATAAAAAGCGAGGTGGACTATCAGTAATGAAAAAAGAAAATAATCAGGAATTTTATGTAGAACAGATGGACGTTCATTACCCACGGCGGTCAGAAATACAGAATGAAATTGAAGACATCATTTTAAAAGGTATGCCTCAAAAGATTTCATTTCTAAAAAGAATGAAAAAGATTTATCTAGGACCTGGGTTAAGAGTCATTTATTATAAAAATCTTTCTGTATTTTTTGCGACGTTTATAATTTATTTTGCCGTGTGTCTTGGACTAGTACTTTCTTTTGAGGAAGAAATCAGACAATTTGGGGCAGCTTTTTTGGGAATGCCCGTTTTCTTTCTATTGTTTTCTTACTTTACTTGCTATATGGACGAACAGACGAAGATCAATGAATTAAGAAATACGATGTATTATTCGATGAATTATATTGTGAGCCTTCGCCTATTTTATACAGCAGTCGTATTATCTCTGGTGAATACAAGCTTTTTATTCCTTAGTGGGATTAGGGAGAAAGCAATCTTATCGGTTGGAGTTGTTGGAGTTTCAAGTATGCTGGTCTTTGCGATCATTGCTGTATACATTTATCACAGATGGAATAACTATAAGTGCTTTGCGGGTCTTGGTGCAATATGGGTATTACTTTTTGCAGCGATCATGCGATTACCAGAAACAAAGATTTTATTTCTTTTTGAATATATTCCATTAGGAATTCAGATTGCAACAATGATCGTGTGTTTTGTGGCTTTATTTATTTTGGTTGGAAGAATGGAGGAGAAGAATGCTTACACTTTCGCATATTAGAAAAGATTATGGAAAATTCACAGCAGTGGAAGATATTAATCTGGAACTTGAAAATGGTTTATATGCCATGCTCGCACCAAATGGTGCAGGGAAAACGACATTGATCAAAATGATCACAACACTTTTGTATCCGACAAGCGGAGAGATTTTATACGATGGAATGGATATTTATAAAATGGGAGAAACATACCGGGATGTGATCGGTTATCTGCCACAGCATTTTGGATATTATAAAAATAATACACCAATGCAGTATCTTGATTATCTTGCAGCGTTAAAAGGAATTTCCAAAGAGGCTGCAAGAGAAAAAATTCCAGAATTATTGGAGTTAGTAGGATTAAGCGATGTCTCCAATAAGAAAATGAAAAAATTCTCTGGTGGAATGATTCAGCGTGTAGGGATCGCACAGGCAATGTTAAATGATCCAAAAATTCTTGTATTAGATGAACCAACTGCAGGACTTGATCCAAAAGAGAGGGTAAGATTTCGAAATATATTATCCGTATTATCCAAGGATCGAATAGTGATCCTTTCAACACATATTGTGTCAGACATTGAATCCATTGCAAATCATGTCATTATGATCAAAGAAAAACATTTATTAAAAAATGATACAGTTCCAAACATCTGCAAGGAACTTTATGGAAAGGTTTTTGAGCAATTGATCAATGAATCCGAGATTCAGGAATTCGAACAAAAACGAATTATTTTGTCCATGCGACAGGAATCAGAAAAAATGATGGTACGATATTATAGTGAGGAAGAAGATAATAATGCAAGACCGTGTACACCAAACCTTGAAGATGTATTTTTAGTCACTTACAGGGAGGAAAAATAACATGCGGATCATAATCAATGAATGTAAAAAAATATTGGATATTCGAATCATGCTGTTATTATGTATGTTCTCTATTTTATACTATATGACATTTACACAAATATATCGATATCCAACTGGAGGACAGGTAACAAATACAAAGTATGACATTCCATTTACGGCAGAACTAGTGAAAGAATGGGGACCAAAGTGGAAAGTAAAAGATGAAAAACAATATCAGGAAAAACATCAGGAATTAGAAAAAGATTTTACAAAGATCATAAAACAAGATCAAGAGCTTTCAAAAAGAGGGATTGTGGATTATGAAATTTTTAATAAAAAATATGAAGAACTTGGTCAGAAAACAGCTTTATCAAAGCAGGAAAAAGAACTTGATAAAATATTAGAGAATTATGTGTTTTATAATGATAAGACATCAAAAATTTTTTTGGATATACAAGCTTTAGAACATATCAGAGAGTTTCAAGGATCTGAATATGGAGTTTCGGATAAAAAATATAAAGAATTAAAAGCAGATGGATTTTTTGATGGAACGAAGTTATATCAAAAGGCAATCGAAAAGAGGGTAAAAAGAGATTACATATCATTAGTACATGAGGGAGTGTTTTACATTTTGCAAGAAGATATGGTAACGATCGGTAGTTTGATCATGATCTGTTTTTTTGCATTGATCATTCCATATCAGCTAAAACAACGTTTAAGACAGGTTATCCCGATTATGGCAACGACGAAAACAGGAAGAAGGATTTATCAGATTCAATTGATAGCAAGTGCACTTGCTGCACTCTTTGTTGGAATTATTCAAATGGCTGTATATGGGATTATCTGGCATTTGAAGGGATTATCGGTATTTTGGAGATGTGAGAGTTGGGGAATCGCATCAAATTCTTACTGGTGCGATAAGCTTTCTTTTGGAACTTATATGTTACTTTATATGGCTCTGATCTTATTATTTGCAATCGCAAGTATTGTGATCATTGATTTTATCGGCAGAACAATAGGAAATTATATGGGAGCTGTTGCGGTTTCAATTCCAGTCTGTGGAGCGATGATGTTCCTTATGAGGAAAATTTATTATATGCTTTTCCTGATTACAAATGATCAGGTTCTGGCATACTGGGAATTGTATGCGCTCGCCACATGGCTCATAGTGATGTTTATATTTTATAAGATCAGAAGTAAGCAATGGAAAAAGGTGAATTTATGAGAATTTTTAAATTAGAGTTTCAAAAGATCATGAAAAATCCCATGCTTTGGTTATTGGCAGTGATATTTTGTCTTGTGAATTGTTTAGTTATTTACAATGAGGCAGGAAATAAGGATACATCCAAAGAATTAGTGATCATGCATGATATTATCAAAAAAACAGATGATATAAACCACTCACGTCAAGCTAAAAATAGAAATGAAAGAAAGCAGTTATCTAAGGCATATCAAGAATATTACAAAGAAAATATCGACTTGTATGACAAACTTGATATGACGAAGATCCTAAAACAAAAAGAAGAAATGCTTCAGTATCACCCCAAGGGATTTATGAAGAAATTCGTAAAAGATAACTATGAGCATCTGCAAAAAAGAGTGGAGGAGATCAAATCTGATAAAGAATATAATGATGCTTTTTATCCAGGACAGTATTATGAGATCCATTCGTTATTATATTCAAAGTTAGGGAAAAAATTAATCGTGGAAATGAGTCTTTTGATGGCACTCAGTATTTTGTTTATCATGGATTATGAGAGACTGCAAAAGACAAATGATCTTGTAGATGCAACCAGAACTGGGAAGAGAATCATGGATTATAAAGCTTTTACGGGGACGTTAAGTGGAATTTTATTTTCAGCGATACTATGCAGTGTTACATGGATTTATTTTTTTTACTGCGTATCATTCAAAGGACTATGGAATGTCTCGGTTGCCTCCACACTAGTTGCAGAAAAAAGATATTCGGGATGGTTTTATCCATTTGTTACATTCTTTAAAATGACGCAGATACAATACTTGATCCTAACACTTACCGTATATCTTGGAATCATCCTGTTGATTGCACTGGCAACGATCGCAATCCAATTTTTGCTGAGGAACAGTTATTTTTCATTTGCTATATTAATTCTCTTAAACATGGCATTGTTCCTAGGTGCTTACTATTCGAATGTAACATTTATGAATGTTATATTACGCCTGCTAAACCCAACAAATCTCTATATTACAAGCGGAGCCTGGTTTATGGAAAATGACATTACATTGTCATTTGTAGGAAATGAATTCTGGATCATAGGAGTGACGGGGGTATGGATGACTTTGTGTGTTAAATTGGCAAGAAATTTTAAGTTGTATGACAGAAATGTATCGAGTATTCATAAAAACATAAAGAACGATAGGTGTACGAAAAACGAATTTCATTGACGGATTTTTTGCAAAACGCTGATCCGCCAACACTCCTGCACAACTCACTGCGTTCAAACAGTGCCCGTGTTGGCTGCGATTTTGCAAAAAATCCTATGAAATTCTATCATTTCGTACACCTATCGTTCTTTATGTTTTTATGAATACCTGAAGACATTCCTGTATACAATTAAGATTTTCAAGACAGAAGAGTGGATGTTTTACTATGTTGGTTTACATCTTTTAGATGATTGATAACTACAAATTCAAATAATCCCGGATAAAAAACGCCGTCATCAAATGAAATCTCTCCACCGTATCGTCCAACTTCAAATTCCAATGATCCTCGATCACCCGCATCCGATAAGTGATCGTATTTCGATGACAAAACATATTCGAAGCCACATGCTGGATACTCCCATTACAAAGCAGATACTGATGCAACGTCTCCAGATAATTTGTATCATGAATCTCATCATACTCTTCAATATTCTTCAAATACTCATCATGATAAGTCATCAAAAGATTTTTATCATTCACAGAATGAAGAATCCGAAAGAATCCCATCTCCTCAAACCGGGCAATTTCCTGTCCTTTATTCACAGCATAAACAAGAGCAGCCAGAGAACGTTGATAACTTACACGAATCTCACGAAGCGTGTGGACAGAACTTCCAATCCCTGTATAAATCTGCATTTTTTTTAACGAACTTTCCAGTGTAGAGATCAAAGAAGATATTTCGTTATAAATCAATTCTTCTTCCATGTCATGAAAAACAAACAAAAAATGATTCTTATAAAAAGCAATATGAATATCCAGATCGTTTAGTTTGATATAACTTTCCATCAAAAACAGCAGACGTAATTTAAGATCATCAGAGATCGCTTTCTTATTACATTTCATTAAAGCAATCTCATAACAATCTTCTTTCTCAAAATGATTGTCTTCAAGAATTCGCAAAGCATCATAATGGTGCAGGGAATCTTCTTCAATAAAAGATAAAAATGCATCCGTGATCGAAGTATCTTTCTGTGTATCCATAAAGATCTTATTATAATAATCTCTCGTAATATCATAAATATGAACTTTCCAAGGCATCTCGATCAATGGATAGTTGTGTTTGTTGCACAATGCTTTAATAGAATCAGTGATATATTCGGAAAGAATATATTTTCCCGTATTTAAGATCATCCCGCAAGTATGGCTTTTGATCATCGTTTCAATAAAATCATAAAGAGAAGCCTCATCCTGACAGTTGATCCCTGTCGTGATGATCAGTTCTCCACCCTTTAGAAAGTTGTGGGTAGAACTGTCTTCAGAGACATAAACCCAGTTCATGATATGATCGATCCCAGTTTCACCTGCGATCATGGAAAGATGGTATTGATGTTTGGTTTGTGTATATAATTCATTTAATGTAAGAGGCATAATTAACGTTTCCTTTGAAAATAAAAATTTAGTCAGAATATTTTTGTCGTGTAAAGCTAGTTTATCATGTTTGATACCATTTGTGCAATGAACACAAAGAATCAAAGGAAAATTGTGATAAAAGAATATAGGAAACTAATAAAAAATTGGTGGAATGATCACACAAAAATGAAAAAAATTATTCAAAAAAATAAATAACTATTTAATAAGAAGAAACCAGAGAAAAATTGATGAAAAATTCAATTTTTCTGGTTATTTTTGGTAAAAATAAATAAGAAACAAAAAATATGGTGGTTTGCATTTGTAAAAAATGTTATAATACTCTTTGTAAAAAGATTTCGCAAGAAGGAGGAAATATCTATGCATAAGTATGGACCAGTGATCAAGATGTTGTCATTGGTGACTCAGATAGGAATTACGATGTTGACTTCTGTTTTTTTATGCATGGCGATCGGAATGTGGATTGATAAACATTTTTCCACAAATCTATTTCTTCTTTTTCTGATTCTTGGTATTATGGGAGGAATCAGAGGAGTATATTCTCTGATTCACAATATACTGGAACAGGAAGATATGGAGGATAAAGATGAGAGATAAATTAAGACAGCTAGACGAGACATACCTGGATCTTGTGATCGGAATTCTTTTGTGCGGAGTGTTATCTGCGATTTTGGGTATGATAATAACCAGAGGTGATCTAAGATATCTGATCGGAGCTATTGTGGGAACGATCTTTGCTCTCGTGATGATCACAACGATGATGGTAAGCATCCAGAAGTCTGTACAGATGGATACTCATCAGGCAAGCCGGAATATGATCAAGAGTGCGTTGATAAGATATGTAGCGACATTGGTTATTTTATACGTGATGATCAAACTTAGTATGAGTGCTTTTATTGCTGCATTGGTTGGATTCTTAAGCAGTAAGTTTGCAGCATTTTTACAAAAACCGATCCACGAGCATATCACGCGCAGAGTTTTACAAGAATAACGTGAATCACATTTTCCGGGTTTCTAACATGGAGAAAGAGAAAATCGGAGAAAGGGAAAATATAATAAAAAGGAGGTTGTGCCATGGGAATTATGAATGCCCCCATGATGTTGGCAGCATCATCCGGTGATGACGTTGACTTTATGGTGCACGGGCTGATTCCGCTGAAATTTTTCGGGCATAAAGTCTGGATCACGACAACGCATGTGACGACGCTGATCGTTATGGTATTTATCATTGTATTAGCACTGATCGCAAGACATGCAGTTCTTCACGGAGATGAGAAGCCATCAGGACTTCAGAATTTTGTGGAGATGGTCGTAGAGATGCTTGATAATCTGGTCAAGGGAAATATGGGAAGACATTGGCGTCCATTTGTAAATTACATTGGAACGATCATGGTCTTTATCTTTTTCTCCAATACATCGGGATTATTTGGCTTAAGACCACCGACAGCGGACTATGGAACGACGCTTGCATTAGCGTTGATCACATTTGTACTGATCCAGTACAGTGCATTTAAGACGAGTAAATTACATGTATTTACCGATCTTTTCAAACCAATCCCAATCTTATTTCCAATTAACCTGATCGGAGAGTTTGCGACACCGCTTTCTATGTCTCTTCGTTTGTTTGGAAATATTATGGCGGGTACGATCATGATGGCATTGTGGTACGGATTGCTGCCATGGCTTGCGCAGCTAGGTATTCCAGCATTCTTGCATATGTACTTTGATCTGTTTTCAGGAGCGATCCAGACATTTGTATTTGCGATGCTGACAATGACATTTATCACAGATAAGCGGGAAGCTTAACATTATCTATCAAGATGGGAAACTTTAACATGTAGTTCAGGAGGAAAAAACTATGAATATTTCAAGTGAAGCATTTGTATTAGGGTGTTCTGCAATCGGAGCAGGACTGGCACTGATCGCAGGTATCGGACCTGGTATTGGACAGGGATACGCAGCAGGACAGGGTGCAGCAGCAGTAGGACGTAATCCAGGAGCCAAAGGTGATATCACATCTACCATGCTTCTTGGACAGGCGGTAGCAGAGACAACAGGTCTTTATGGTCTGGTTATTGGTTTGATCTTATTATATGCAAATCCACTGTTTGCAAAACTTTAATAAAACAAGCCGAAGGGAGGCCAAGGCGTGGACGGAAGAATATTTGGATTAGATATTCAGCTTGGCTTTGATGTGATTATGCAGGGAATCGCAGTGTTCATCATGTTTGCACTGCTTTCCTATATTTTGTTTGAACCGGTTCGTAAGATCTTAGAAGACCGTAAGAACAGAATTGCAAATGAGATCGATCAGGCAGCAGCCGATCAGGCAGAAGCTGCAAAGTTAAAAGCCGAATACGATCATAAACTAAAAAATGTTGAAAAAGAAGCAGATGCCCTAATGGCACAGGCCAGAAAGAAAGCACTGAAGAGAGAGGAAGAGATCGTTGCAGGAGCGAAAGAAGAAGCTGCAAGGATCATAGAAAGTGCGAATCATGAGGCAGAGCTTGCAAGAATCAATGCACAGGATCAGATGAAGCAGGAGATGGTCAAGATGGCAGTCTTAATGGCTGGCAAATTCATCCAGAACCAGATGGACGAGAAAGACCAGAATGCTTTCGTTGATCAGACCTTACAGGAAATGGGTGATAAGACATGGCTTCAAGAGTAGATAAGATTTACGGGGATGCCTATATTTCTGTGAAAACAGATGAGGACGATCTTTTAGAAGCTTTGGAAGAGGCGAAAGCTGTCAAAGAAATCTTAGATTCCAACACAGATTTCGTGAATTTCCTAAATCATCCCCAGATCACAAAAGAAGAGAAGATGGAGGCAGCAAAGAACGTTTTTGATGGCCGGGTTTCTGATGATATGACAGGATTTTTGATGATCATCATCAAGAAAGGACGTTTTAAAGAATTTGATGGAATCTTTACTTACATCATTTCGAATATCAAACGTCAGTTAGGAATCGGAGCCCTACATGTAACGTCAGCAATGCCGCTGTCACAAGAACAAAAAGACAAGATCTTAAAGAAAGTCATTGCTTCTTCAGAATATCAGAAGTTAGAGGTGACTTATGAGACAGATAAAGACATCATCGGTGGATTGATCCTTCGTATGGATGATCGGATTGTGGATAATTCCATTCGTACAAAGCTTGATTCGATGGGAAGATATCTGTCACAAATACAACTATAGAACAGGAGGAAGATAAGCCCCATGAATTTAAGACCAGAAGAGATCAGTTCAGTTATCAAAGAACAGATCAAACAATATTCAACAAAGCTTGAAACCTCTGATATTGGAACGGTAATACAGGTTGCTGACGGAATCGCCAGAATCCATGGACTTGAGAAAGCGATGCAGGGAGAACTGCTCGAATTTCCGGGAGAAGTCTATGGAATGGTATTAAACTTAGAAGAGGACAACGTAGGTGCAGTTCTCTTAGGTGACCGTAGAAATATTAACGAAGGCGATATTGTCAAGACAACGGGCCGCGTGGTAGAAGTGCCGGTTGGAGATCAACTGACAGGACGTGTCGTAAACTCCTTAGGACAGCCAATTGACAATAAAGGTCCGATCGAGACAGATAAATATCGTCCAATTGAAAGAGTTGCGTCAGGAGTTATCTCAAGAAAATCCGTAGATACTCCGATTCAGACAGGAATCAAAGCGATCGATGCGATGGTACCGATCGGAAGAGGACAGCGTGAGCTGATCATCGGAGATCGTCAGACAGGTAAGACAGCAATCGCGATCGATACGATCATTAATCAGAAAGGACAGGGCGTTCACTGTATTTATGTGGCAATCGGTCAGAAAGCATCCACAGTTGCTAATATCGTTAAGACATTAGAAGAGTTTGGTGCGATGGATTATACAACGATCGTAGCATCTACAGCTAGTGAATTAGCACCGCTTCAGTATATCGCACCATACGCAGGATGTGCGATCGGTGAAGAATGGATGGAGAGAGGAGAAGATGTATTAGTTGTATATGATGATTTAAGCAAACATGCAACTGCATACCGTACACTTTCCTTACTTCTTCGCAGACCACCTGGACGTGAAGCTTATCCTGGAGATGTATTCTATTTACATTCAAGACTTTTAGAGCGTGCAGCCAGATTATCTGATGAATTAGGTGGAGGATCATTAACAGCCCTTCCGATCATCGAGACTCAGGCAGGTGATGTATCTGCATACATTCCAACCAACGTTATTTCCATCACAGATGGACAGATCTATCTGGAAACAGAGATGTTTAATGCAGGTTTCAGACCAGCGATCAATGCCGGACTTTCTGTATCACGAGTTGGAGGATCTGCACAGATCAAGGCAATGAAGAAGATTGCAGGACCAATTCGTACAGACCTTGCACAGTATCGAGAACTGGCAGCATTTGCCCAGTTTGGATCAGAGCTTGACGATGATACAAAAGAACGATTAGATCAGGGTGAGAGAATCAGAGAGATCTTAAAACAGCCACAGTATCAGCCATTACCAGTTGAGAAACAGGTTGCGATCATTTATGCAGCAGTCAAGAAACATCTCTTAGACCTGCCAGTAGATCAGATTCTTGATTTCCAGAAAGAATTATTTGAACTGATTGATACAAAATATCCAGAGATCTTTACAAGCATTGCCGAGACGAAAGTCATGGATGATGCGACCGAAGAGAAACTGATCAAAGCGATCAATGAAGCAAAAGAATCATTTAGAAAGTAAGGTGATCTGTCATGGCATCAATAATTGATATTAAAAGACGAAAAGCCAGCGTCGAAAGTACCGGACAGATTACAAAAGCGATGAAACTGGTATCCACGGTAAAACTGCAGAGAGCAAAGCAGAGAGCAGACGAGTCCAAAGCATACTTTAATAAGATGTATGAGACAGTAAGCTCGATCCTTGCCAAGGCAGGTAATATCAATCATCCGTATTTACAGGAAAATGGTTCCACAAAGAAAGGGATCATTACCATTTCATCCAACCGTGGATTAGCAGGAGGATATAATAACAATATCGTGAAACTGATCCGGGACAGCGGTATGAACAAAGAAGATATCATGATCTATGCGGTAGGACACAAAGCGATGGATACGTTAAAACATCGTGGGTATGAGATCGTTTCCGATGATTCAGAGATGATCAACGAGCCAGTCTATGATGATGCCAGAATCTTAGGAGAGAAACTTCTAAAAGCTTTTGAAGATGGAGAGATCGGTGAGATCTATCTGGCATACACAGATTTTAAAAATACCGTGGTTCATGAACCAAAACTTGTAAAATTACTTCCGATTGAGAGCAATATAGAAAGTAAGGAAGAAGAAAAAGAAAGCAAGGCTCCAATGAATTTTGAGCCGGAGCCGGAAGAAGCTTTATCCTTACTGATTCCAAAGTATATCTGCAGCATGATCTATGGAGCCTTAGTCACATCCGTAGCGAGTGAGAATGGAGCCAGAATGCAGGCAATGGATTCAGCAACAAGTAATGCAGAAGAGATGATCTCAAGCTTAGAACTTGCATACAACCGAGCAAGACAGGGAGCGATCACACAAGAATTAACAGAGATCATTTCAGGAGCCGAGGCCCTGAAGTGATGGACTCGATATAAGAAGCAGGAGGAAATAACATGGCAGATAATCGTACAGGAAAGATCACACAGGTCATCGGTGCGGTTCTGGATATCAAGTTTAGCAGTGATAACCTGCCAGAGATCAACGATGCGATCGATATCCAGACAAGAGACGGCGGAAAACTTGTCGTTGAAGTTGCACAGCACCTGGGTGATGACACCGTAAGATGTATCGCAATGGGACCAACCGACGGATTAGTCCGTGGAATGGAAGCACAGGCTACAGGCGGACCGATCTCCGTTCCTGTAGGAGAAGCAACCTTAGGACGAATCTTTAACGTGCTGGGAGATCCTATTGATAATAAACCGGCACCAGAAGGAGCCGACCGTTTACCAATCCACAGAAAAGCACCGGAATTTTCAGAACAATCTACAGAGACAGAAGTTCTGGAAACAGGGATCAAGGTCGTTGACCTTCTATGCCCATACCAGAAGGGTGGAAAGATCGGTCTGTTCGGTGGTGCGGGAGTAGGAAAAACCGTACTGATCCAGGAGCTGATCCGAAATATCGCAACAGAGCATGGTGGATATTCTGTATTCACTGGTGTAGGAGAACGTACTCGTGAAGGAAATGATCTATACACAGAGATGAGTGAATCAGGTGTTATCGACAAGACCGCCATGGTCTTTGGACAGATGAACGAACCACCTGGAGCCCGTATGAGAGTTGGTCTTACAGGACTTACAATTGCAGAAGATTTCCGTGATCGTGGAGGAAAAGACGTCTTATTATTCATCGACAACATTTTCCGTTTCACACAGGCAGGATCTGAGGTATCTGCCTTACTTGGACGAGTGCCAAGTGCGGTAGGTTACCAGCCAACACTGCAGACAGAGATGGGTGCCTTACAGGAACGTATCACATCCACAAAGAATGGATCGATCACATCCGTACAGGCAGTCTATGTGCCAGCCGATGACTTAACTGACCCGGCACCAGCGACAACGTTTGCCCATCTGGATGCAACAACTGTATTATCACGTGCGATCTCAGAGATGGGAATTTATCCAGCAGTAGATCCATTGGAATCAACATCCAGAATTCTCGATCCAAAAGTCGTTGGAGAAGAACATTACAAAGTAGCTCGTGGTGTTCAGGAGATTCTGCAAAAATACAAAGAATTACAGGATATCATTGCAATCTTAGGTATGGATGAACTTTCAGAAGACGAGAAACTGGTCGTAGACCGCGCAAGAAAGGTACAGAGATTCTTATCTCAGCCATTCTTCGTAGCCGAACAGTTTACAGGAAAACCAGGACAGTATGTATCCTTAAGCGATACGATCCAGGGATTCAAAGAAATCTTAGAAGGAAAACACGATGAGATTCCAGAAGGAATGTTCTTGAATGCAGGAACCATCGAAGAAGTTGTAGAACGTTTTGCAGCAAGAAATAAGTAGGTGATCCTATGGCTGAAAACACAATGAAATTAGAAGTCATTACACCAGAACGCTCATTTTATACAGGAGATGTCACATTCGTTGAGTTAAATACAACCGAAGGAGAAGTCGGAATCTACGCAAGACACATTCCGATGACGATGATCATCGCACCTGGAGTCTTAACGATCACAGAAGAAGACGGAACCAAGAAGAAAGCGGCATTACTAAAAGGATTCGTGGAAGTCACAGAAACAACCATGAGTATCCTGGCAGAAGTCGCAGAATGGCCGGAAGATATCGATGTTGAACGTGCAAAGAAAGCAGAAGAGAGAGCAAGAAAGAGACTCGAAGCTAAGAGTGCAGATATTGATATTGCAAGGGCAGAGTTGGCACTTAAGAGAGCGTTAGTTCGTAAGGGATTGAAAGCATAAAGT
>JAHZAT010000026.1 GCA_019423795.1 Clostridiales bacterium | reverse complement strand
TGGTTGACTACCGTTTACGTAGTCAACCTTTTTTAGTTTTAGTTGCAAAAATTAAGAAGCATTTCAATCAGTTCACCATGTTACTTTCATTTCGTGTTATAACGTGTATTAAATCTATGTGGTATCGTCTCAGTAGATGTGAAGATGATTATTGCATAGAATGTTCTGAGGATGGAATACGGTTTAAGCAAATGAGGATTTGTCATATGTGGGCTGGTGCAGGAAAAATCAAATTTGGAATTTATGCATGCAGTCCGGAAGATTCATCGTTTAAAGCGGTATTTACAGATATGAAATTGACGGAGTGTCAATGGAAAGCCCATGACGGTCAAAAGCCGGATGAAATGTAGTAGTGTAGCAGAATGTAAGAGTTTTACAGATCCAAGTTTGTTGAATTCAAAAATTTAATATGAAATGTGAGATAGAACGTATGGAAATAAACTATATGTTCTATTTTTTGTCTTTTCTTATTTGACTTGACAATTGGTGAAGATAATATAAAATAATAAATAACAATAATAAACAATAGATGATAAACAAAAAACAGAAACGGAGAGTTACATATGCTGTCAAAGTATGCTTCAGAAATTATAAAGATTTTAGTTCATCAAGATGACAAATTTATTACCAATGCACAGATTGCAAAAATGCTAAACATTTCAGAAAGAAGTGTAAGTTCATATATGAATGAAGTAGCTCAGTATTGTGAAGAAAGAAATTATCATCTGATCCGAAAACGAGGAAAAGGAATCTGTTTGAGGTTAGGAGTGCATAAAGAAGAACTTGAACAGGAATTCCCAGAGAAAAATCTATGTATTGAGACGAGAGAATACAGGATCAGTTATATTATCCGAACATTGATCGAAAGTAAAGAACCATATACAGCAGCATTATTCGCAGATGAACTCTTCGTTTCAAAAGCAACGATCCGGACAGATATTGAAAAGGCAAACCAGAGTCTGGAAGCAGATCATATCAAAATTTATCAGACAACAGGGAAAGGAATTGAGATTAAAGGAAAAGAGTTTGATCTAAGAAGAGTTCTTGTAAGAGAAAATAGAAAAATAGTCATGGAAAAGGAAGACAGGATTACGGATGAAACATTTGCGGATTATCGGATCGAACCAGAGTTTTATGGAAGACTGGTGATACAGTATCGAAAAAAAAATGTTGATAAAGTGATTTATTGTGTACAGAGACTGGAAAGAAAAATTGCTTCGCAAATGAATGATTATACGTTTTGTATGGCGGTTGAATATATCAGCAATCAGATTAAACGATTAAAGAAGGAATGCTATTTAGAAGAAAATATGATCAACCGTCTAGGGCTTGTAGATGAAATCACAGAGTGGGCAGATTATCTGATTAATTATTTAAATCATGAATTTAAGATGAACATTGATCCAAGAGAAGGATTATATCTGTATATTTTATTGTTAGCAGTGGAAGTCCAAAACAGCAGTCGTATTGTAAATAAGAAATTTTTATTAGATAAAGAAATCTATATTCAGGATGTAACAGAGGATGTGATTGATTATATCTCATCCATTGTTGGTAAAAACTTTAAAGAAGATATGCTGCTAAAGACAAGTGTAGCATTATTTTTAAACAGTTCTCTTGTAAGAGTGAGATTTGGATTTCAGATCCATAACCCGTTTCTTGAGGAAATCAAACAGCGATATCCAGCAATTTTTTCTGCATGCTTTACTTCCAGCCAGGTATATGAGAAACTGATCGGACAGTTCCCATCAGAAGATGAGATTGCATATATGGCAGTTTTATTTGAAGGCGCGATGGAGGAGAAGAAAAGAAATATTAATACAGCCATTGTAGGAAGTGGTGGAATGGGAATGGGTCAGATTTTGGCAAGAAAAGTAGAAGATAAGATTCCAGAAATTAATGTAACATCTGTACTTCCGGCAAATTCGGCACATCTGATCGATGAAGATCAATATGATCTTGTGATAACAACAATTTCAAAATTAAAGATTTCACATCCATATGTTGCATATACAACGCCGATCGTCAGCCAGCAGGATGTCTACCGGATTCAGAAAAAATGCCATCAGATGAAAGAGACAAAGAAAAATCATAACCAAGAATATACGATCAGTAGTCTGATCAAAAAAGAATTTATTCTAGTAGAAAAAGAAGTTATGAGTAAAGAGGAGATTCTGAAAAAAGGATGTGATCTATTATATAAAAATGAATATGTCAAACAAGGATTTTATGAAGATGTATTAAAAAGAGAAGAAATCAGTGCCTCCGTTCTCGGAGGCGGGGTTGCACTGCCACACGGAATGGCGAATCTGGTAATAAAACCAGCAGTTGTTATCATGAAATGTGCACAAAGAACTGAATGGCAGGATGGTTGTGTGGATATCGTCTTTTTGCTGGCACTTAATTTTGAAGATATTCAGTCAACAAGAGCATTTTTCTCGTCATTCTATGAAATGACAATGGAGAAAAATACAACATTTCTGATCAGAAAAGCAGAAACAGAGGAAGAAATCATGGATGTGATCATGAACAGCATGAATGAAACAGAAGAATAGATATTTTACATAAAAAATGGTATAATAACCATATTATGAGAGGAGGATAGATACAAATGTTTGTAGAAGAACGACATCAGGAAATCTTACGTCTGTTAAATGAAAATGAAAAAGTAAAAGTCAAAGAGTTAAGCAAACGATTTGAGGTTACAGAAGACTGTATTCGAAAAGATTTAGCGAGTATGGAAGCAAAGAATCTTTTAAAACGAACATATGGAGGAGCGGTTCTTCCAGATACTTTGCATCCGGGGCATACTAATATTGTATCAATAAGAAAAGATAAAAATATAAAAGAAAAAAGAATGATCGCAAAGAAAGCAGCGGAATTAATTCACGATGGAGATATGATCTTTCTTGACACATCCACAACAAATATCGAATTGGCACGAGAAATCATAGAACGTAGATTAGAAGTTACAGTTGTAAGCTGTATGCTTGATATTGCAGAAGTATTTACAGCAACAAAGAATGTAAAATTTATTCTTCTTGGAGGAGAATTTAATCGTTCTCAGAACGGATTTTTAGGGGAACTTGTGTTGCAGATGATGGAAAATTTCCGATTTGATATTTCTTTTATGGGAGTTGTAGGAGCAGATCTTTATGATAATGCGATCATGACCTATGTTCCTGAAGATGGAATTATGAAGCATAATGCTGTCAAGAAGAGTAGCAAGTGTTATCTTATGATGGAAAGTCATAAATTTGATTTTAAAGCAAATTATGTATATGCAACATTTGATGATGTAGATGGAGTGATCTGTGAGGATGGATTATCCAAAGAGATTCAGGATAAATTAGAAACATATCAGACGAAAATCATATAAAGAACTATGGGAGCGAAGAATTATTTTTTATTCTTTGTTCTTTTTTTTGGTTAATTTTAAGAAAAAACAGAAAAATACCTTGAGTAACAATAAAAAACAATATATAATAATAAAAAACGATAATAAAAGCGAAAAACAATAGAAAGGATAAATTCTATGGATGGAGTATATCAGACACAGCGAATCAAAGATTTAAAAGATAAAATGTTATCAGAGCCAAGATACGCATCAATTGAGCAGGCATTGATCATTACAAAAACATATCAGGAGAATGAAGATGATCCAAAGATCATACAGAGAGCAAAATCATTAAAAGCAGCCTTAGAGCAGATGGAGATTCGTGTAGAACCTGAAGAACTGATCGTTGGAAATCGTACAGCTGGAGTTCGTTATGGAGTTGTATTTCCAGAGAGTGGTAGCACATGGGTAGATAAAGAATTTGAAACACTCCCAACAAGACCACAGGACCGCTTCAATGTACATCAAGAAGATATTGAGACATTCCGTAAGGTCATCAAACCATACTGGGAAGGAAAATCCTTAGAAGATGTCCTGAACCAGAGATATGGAAAAGAGATCAACAAGATTGCCAAAGTTGTAAAGATCAACCAGAAAGACCACGCACAAGGACATATCTGCCCAGATTGTGTCAAATGGTTAAAGATGGGACCGCAGGGACTGCTTGATCAGGCAGAAGAAAAACTAAAGATATGTAAAGAAGAACAGAAAGACTTCTATGAAAGTGTTAAGATCGTCATGGAAGGAGCAAAACACTTTATGGTCCGTTATCATGACCTGATCATGGACATGGCAGAAAATGAATCAGATGAAACAAGAAAACAAACCATGATCAAAGTAGCCAAAAACTGTAAGAATATTTCCGAACGTCCAGTACAGACATTTCATGAAGCAGTACAGTCTACATGGTTCTTGTTTGTAATTTTACAGATGGAATCCAATGCATCTTCATTTTCACCAGGAAGATTAGACAGACATTTAGAAGCTTATTATGAAAAAGATATCAAAGAAGGAAACTTAGATAAACAGCAGGCGTTAGAGATCATCGAATGTTTATGGTTGAAATTTAATGAGATCGTATATATGAGAAACTCTCACGGAGCAAAATATTTTGCAGGATTTCCGATTGGATTTAATATCGCGATCGGCGGTCAGGATGAGAATGGAAATGATACATATAATGATTTATCATTCTTGTTCTTAGAAGCTCAGAAACATTTAGGACTTCCACAACCAAACCTTTCCGTAAGACTTCACGAAGGAACGTCGGACGAATTATTAAAAGAAGCAGTCAGAGTCGTAGCCAAAGGAAGCGGAATGCCACAGTTCTTCAATGACAAGGCAGTCATTCCATCCATTCAGGAATTAGGAATCGAAGAAAAAGATGCAAGAGATTATGCGATCGTTGGATGCGTGGAATTAACAACGCAGGGAAATAACCTTGGATGGAGTGATTCTGCAATGTTTAACTTAAATAAAGCATTAGAAGTGGCATTGACAGGAGGAATCTGTCTCTTAACCGGAGAAAAGATCGCTCCAGATTATGGAAACCTTGAGACGTACGAGACATTTGAAGAGTTGGAAGCAGCATTTAAGAAACAAATTGATTATTTCATGGATAAGATGCTTCTTGCATGCGAAGAAGTAGAGAAAGCTCATATTGATCTTCTGCCATCTCCATTCTTATCAGCATCCATTGAAAACTGTATGGAAAATGGAATGGATGTCACAGCAGGCGGTGCAAAATACAATTTATCCGGAATTCAGATGATTCAGGTTGCAAATCTTGCAGACAGTCTTGTCGCAATCAAGCAGCTGGTGTATGATGAAAAAAAGTGCACACAAAAAGAAATGCTTGATGCATTAAAGAACAATTTTGAAGGATATGAAATCTTAAGAGCAATGTGCGTCAATAAAGTTCCGAAGTACGGAAATGACATCGATGAAGTTGACAAACAGGGAACAAAATGGGCAGATTACTTCAAAAATCGATTAAGAACATTTAAAAACTATCGAAAAGGTCCATATCATACAGGAATGTATACCGTATCAGCCCACGTACCAATGGGTGAAAATGTCGGAGCAACGCCAGATGGACGATATGCAAAAGAACCGTTAGCAGATGGAGGAATGTCACCTGTTTACGGAAGAGATATCAAAGGACCAACAGCCGTATTAAAATCCGTATCCAAACTAGATAAGACACTTACAACCAATGGCGGATTATTAAATATGAAATTCCTTCCTGAATTTTTCAAGACAGAGACAGGAATTGACAAGTTTGCAAATTTCTTAAGAACTTTTGTAGATCTTGAGATTCCACATATCCAGTTTAACGTAGTAAGAAAAGAAGACTTGCTCGCAGCAAAGAAGAATCCAGAGCAATACCGCGGATTGACCGTCAGAGTTGCGGGTTACACAGCCTACTTTACAGAACTTGCCGATGAACTGCAAAATGAGATCATCGCAAGAACAAGTTATGGAGATATTTAAGATGACAGGAAAAGTATTTGATATTCGCAGATTTTCAACGCACGATGGAGACGGAATCCGTACCACAGTATTTTTAAAAGGATGTCCGTTAAAATGTGTCTGGTGTCAGAATCCAGAAGGAATTTCGATCCGCAAAAGACCAATTTATTTTGAAAACCGCTGCATGCATTGTAAGACGTGTATTGCAAAATCAAAAAATCAGGGTGTTACGATGGAAAATGACCAGATGCACATTCATCCAAACAGAAATGAAAACTGGAATACCATCATTGACTGGTGTCCAACGGGAGCAATCGCCATGGATTCCAGAGAGATGAGCGTAGAAATGGTTATGGAAGAGATCCGCAAAGATAAATCATTCTATCGTTATGGAAATGGCGGGGTTACGATCTCAGGAGGGGAACCATTATTACAGTGGAAGTTTACAAAAGAGCTGTTAAAAGCATGCAAAAAAGAAGGAATCCATACCGCGATCGAGACATCCTTATATGCAGATCAGGAAGTGATCAAAGAGATCCTTCCATATTTAGACCGGATTTTTGCAGACTTTAAATTAGCAACAGAGAAAGATCATATGCATTACACTGGGGTTTCAAATCAAAAGATCAAAGATAATATCAGATACTTATTAGAGACATCAAACAGAGAGAAGGTCATCATAAGAACACCGATGATTCCAGAAATGACCGCAACGAAAGATAACATCAAGGGAATTGCAAAATATTTAAATGGGATCTATCAGTATGTTTCCTATGAAATCTTAAACTACAATCCACTGGCAGAAGCAAAATATCACTTGGTAGATAGAGAATATTGTTTTGAAGAAAATCCAAAACTGTACACAAAAGAACAGATGCAGGAATTTAAAAGCTGGGCAGTCGAAGGTGGATTAGAAAATATTATTATTGAATCATAATAAATATGTATCATGAAGAAAAAAGTGAAATGTACAGCCGTTTTGTGCGACTGTATTTCACTTTTTTAAGTTATGCTTCGAGCTGTTTTCCTAGAAAATCAGAAGCAATTTTGGCAATTTTAAACTCCTGATCATCTAATTCATCTTCAATAGAAAGAATACATACAAATCCAACGGCTTCACTTTCTGCAATGATCGTAGAAAGACACACATAGCGAAATACCTCTGGAAAGTCCAAGATCAGAGGAAAGAAATCTTCTTTTTCACGGTCCATCAATATATGTTTTCGATCTATTAAAGCTTCTTCAGCCTTTTCATCTAATAATTTTCCGATTAGTTTTTTGGCATTTGGTCCGGCAGCAGCGATCACACAGTCTTGATCACAAATACAGATTGTATGTGGAATCTGAGCAGCAATTGATTCTGCATATAGCTTCGCATTGTTTCCTAGTTCACCAATCGGGGAATATTTCTTTAAAATGATATCGCCGTCCCTCTCTGTAAATATCTCCAAAGGATCGCTTTCTCTGATATGCATGGTTTTTCGTATTTCTTTTGGTATAACGATCCGGCCAAGGTCATCAATCCTTCGTATAATACCTGTAGCTTTCATTCTTAAGATCCTCCATATTCATTGGTTTTCGTGTATGCTTGTAGTATTTGTAAAATCATTGGTTTTATACCCGGATTATGGTATAATATTTCATTAACAGAGAAAAGGTAAGGAGAATTAAGATGAAATTTCATACACAATTAAAAGCGAAAGATATTTTTAAATTTTCATTAGCATACACGTATTCCGGAGTACAGGCGATTTTGACGATTTTTATGTTGGGAGTCGGAGCATATATGATCGTCCACGGAATCGGTCAGCCAGAAGGACAGACGAATATTATTTTTGGTGTAGTCGTTATTGCATTATTTGTTGTCATTAACCCGCTGATGATATATGTAAAAGCAAAGAAACAGGCAATTGAGAATCCAGTATACAAGAATCCGACGTACTACACTTTACGAGATGATGGTATTTTTGTAGAGCTAGGAGAAGAAAGTGCGACGATCGAGTGGAACAGAGTTTATAAGATCACGCATTTTATGGGGCTGACATTATTGTATACAGGAAAACAGCAGGCATTTGTATTTCCAGATTATGAACTTGGTGATGACAGAGAAAAGATGTTAGATTATATGAAAGAACACATCAAAGAAGCAAGAAAGAAGGCTGTTCAGGCACAGACAGATGGAGGAGATATTTCAAAATATTCCAAGGCGTCTACAGAAACTGAGCAGGAAGAGACAGAAGTAGAAAAGGAAACTCAGATTGAAGTATCAGAATCAGAAGTTCAAGAGAATTCAGAAGGAGAAGAATAGAAAATGATCGTACAAAGTTTTTGTGCAGAAGATACGTATGAGATCGGAAAGAAGATCGGACAGGAGGCACAGCCTGGACAGGTGATCTGTTTATATGGAGATCTTGGGGTTGGTAAGACTGTATTTACAAAAGGGTTGGCAGATGGACTTGGCATCACAGAACCAATTCAGAGTCCGACTTTTACGATCGTAAGAGAATATGAAGAGGGAAGGCTTCCACTATATCATTTTGATGTTTATCGTATTGGTGATATTGAAGAGATGGACGAGATCGGATATGAGGATTATGTTTATGGAGAAGGAGTCTGTCTGATCGAATGGGCAAATCTGATCGAGGAGATTCTGCCAGATCATTATCAAAAGATTACGATTCGCAAAGATTTAGAAAAAGGATTTGACTATCGAGAGATAGAAATGGAGGAACAATAGATGAAATTATTAGTACTGGACAGCTCTGGTCTGGTAGCTTCTGTGGCATTGATCGAAGATGATCAGTTGATCGCAGAGTATACGACTGGAAATAAATTAACACATTCTCAGACGTTACTTCCGATGTTAGATGAAGTGATCAAGAGAACATCCTTTGAGATAGAAGATATTGATGCGGTTGCGGTAGCAAAAGGACCAGGTTCTTTTACGGGACTTCGCATTGGCGCAGCAACAGCCAAAGGACTAGGACTAGCACTGGATAAACCGATCATTCCTGTGCCAACTGTAGATGGACTTGCATATCAGTTGTTTGGAACGTCCATGATCATTTGTCCAATGATGGATGCCAGAAGAAAACAAGTGTATACGGGATTTTACCGATTTGAAGGCAGTGAAATGAAAGTCTTAAAGGAACAATGTGCCCAGAGTGTAGAAGATACTTTGATACAGTTGAGGGAATACAATGAACCAGTTGTATTCCTTGGGGATGGCGTACCAGTATATAAAGAAGAAATCTTAGAGAAGATGGGTGATCTGGCAATTTTTGCTCCAGCACATGCAAACCGCCAGAGAGCAGCAGCAGTCGGAACGTTAGCACAAGTATATTTTGCACAGGGAATTTATGAAAGTGCAGACGAATTTGTGCCAGAATATTTAAGAAAATCTCAGGCTGAACGAGAGAGAGAAGAGAGGCTTCATGGACAAAAGTAGTATAACAGCCAGAGAATGGCATGTGAGGAAAGCACTTCCAGAAGATCTTCCGATGATCGCAGAGATAGAAAAACTTTCTTTTCACAGACCATGGAGTTTCGATAGTATTGAGTCTTTCTATTATCGTAAAACTAGTGATATTTATGTATGGAGAGACAGAAATCGTATTAGTGGATATATAATCGCTGAGCATGTGTTAGATCAGGCAGAATTACATAGGATCGCAATGATTCCATTTATAAGGAAAATGGGAATTGGCACATTGTTGTTTCATGAGTTCAGACGAAGGTATCAGGAGATAGGGGTAGACACGATCTATTTGGAGGTCAGAGAATCAAACGAAGCAGCGTATCAGTTTTATTTAAAGAATGGATTTGAAGAATATGGACGCAGAGCAAAGTATTATAAGGATCCGATCGAGGATGCGATCTTAATGTTTTGTGAAATTTCAACAGATGACCAATCATTTCCACTGGATTCTTCAGAAACGCCCGTTTATAATGATGAGCGTAAGGAGGAGAATGAGATGAAATGTAATGTATGTGGACAGTTATTAAACAATAAAACAGATTATATAGAAGTTAAAAAAGAATGGGGGTATTTCTCAAACAAAGATACGCAGATTCATGAATTTAAGATTTGTGAGAGATGTTACGATCGTATCGTAAAACAATTTGAGATTTCTCCAAAGGTAACAGAGAAGAGTGAGATATTATCATAAAAGGTGATTTATGTTAGATGTATGTTTACTTGGAACCGGTGGAATGATGCCGCTTCCATATAGAAAGTTGACCGCATGTATGACAAGGTTCAACGGGCATAGTCTGTTGATCGACTGCGGGGAGGGAACACAGGTAGGAATTAAAGAGAGGGGCTGGAGTGTTAAACCATTAGATGCGATCTGTTTTACACATTTTCATGCAGATCATATCAGTGGACTTCCAGGACTTCTTTTAACACTTGGAAATGCAGAACGAACAGAACCTCTTTTGATCATAGGACCAAAAGGCGTAGAAAGGGTTGTGAATTCACTGCGCGTGATCGCACCAGAACTTCCATTTCCGATCGAATTTTATGAATTAAATGAGAAAGAGCACGTTATTGAGATGGATGGCTATAAAATTGAAGCTTTCTATGTAAAACATAATGTGCCTTGTTATGGCTATAATATGATCATCCCAAGAGCTGGGAAGTTTGATCCTGTAAAGGCAAAGGAAAATGACATCCCGATGAAATACTGGAACAGGCTCCAAAAGGGAGAAACTGTGACAAGTGAAGATGGTCGTGTACTTACAAGTGATATGATCTTAGGAAGTCCTAGACCTGGAATTAAATTGACATATTGTACGGATACAAGACCAGTCCAGACAATTTCTGAACACGCAAAGAATGCAGATTTATTTATTTGTGAAGGAATGTATGGAGAAGAAGGAAAAGAAAAGAAAGCAAGAGAATATAAACACATGACATTTTACGAAGCTGCGCATCTTGCAAAAGAAGCAGATGTAAAACAGATGTGGTTAACTCATTATAGTCCGTCATTAGTCCGGGCAGAAGAATTTATGGGGAAAGTGAAGTCGATTTTCCCTAGAGCAAAAGCTGGAAAAGACGGTAAGACGATAACTTTAGATTTTCAGGAAGAATAGGAGAATACGATGAGCGATAAGATTAAGATTCTGGCAATCGAATCTTCCTGCGATGAGACAGCGGCAGCAGTTGTAGAGGATGGAAGATGTGTAAAATCCAATATCATTTCATCTCAGATCGAACTGCATAAGCTATATGGCGGTGTTGTCCCTGAGATTGCCTCAAGAAAACATGTAGAGAAAGTGAACTTTGTAGTAAGAGAAGCATTAAAAGAAGCAGGAGAAACATTAGACAGTATTGATGCGATCGCGGTTACTTATGGACCAGGATTAGTCGGTGCACTATTAGTTGGTGTGGCAGAAGCGAAAGCACTCGCGTTTGCAAAGAAGAAACCGTTGGTAGGAGTGCATCATATTGAAGGACATATCTGCGCTAATTATATTGAACATCCAGATTTAGAACCTCCATTTTTATGTCTGGTCGTATCAGGGGGGCATACACACCTTGTTGATGTCAAGGATTATGGAAAATATGAGATTATTGGCTGTACAAGAGATGATGCAGCAGGAGAAGCCTTCGATAAAGTAGCACGTGCGATAGGACTGGGATATCCAGGGGGTCCAAAGATTGAAGCACTTGCCAAGGAAGGGGATAAGAATGCAATTGCATTTCCAAGAGCGAAAGTGAATGATTCTAAGATGGACTTTAGTTTTAGTGGATTAAAATCTTCAGTATTGAATTATTTAAATAAGTGCGAGATGAAAGGTGAAGAAGTAAACCGTGCGGATGTCGCGGCTTCTTTCCAGGAAGCGGTTGTAGATGTTTTGAGTTCTCACGGAGTAGAAGCGGCGAAAGAATTAGGATACAAGAAACTTGCAATCGCAGGTGGAGTTGCATCCAATGGAGCATTTCGTGCAAAAATGATCGAGAGATGTAAGGAAGCAGGAATTGAATTTTATCATCCATCTCCTATTTTCTGTACAGATAATGCAGCAATGATCGGGGTTTGTGGATACTATGACTATATCAATGGTGTAAGAAGCGGTTTAGATCTGAATGCGGTACCTGGATTAAAGATTGGTACCAGACAGGGGTAAATACATGGGAGAAAAAATTGCGGCAATCGTTTTGGCAGCAGGAGAAGGAAAAAGAATGGGAAGCGGAATCCCAAAACAATATATGCTGATCAAATCAAGGCCTTTAGTGTACTATGCGCTGAAGGCTTTTGAGGAGAGCGCTGTAGATGAGGTTATTCTTGTTACAGGAGAAGACGAGATAGATTACTGTAAAGAGTATATTGTAGACCGTTATCATTTTAATAAGGTGAAAAAGATCGTGCCAGGCGGATGGGAACGTTATGCATCCGTTTATTTTGGGCTTGAAGCAATTGAGGATGCAGATTATGTACTGATCCATGATGGAGCACGTCCGATGATCAGTGCAGAATTAATACAAAAATGCATATACTATGTAAAAAAATATCGTGCATGTGTCGTGGGAATGCCATCGAAAGATACGATTAAAGTTGTTGATGAGGAGAATTACGCGATCCGTACACCTGAGAGAAAAACATTGTGGCAGGTTCAGACACCACAATGTTTTGAATTTGACCTTGTAAAAAAGGCATATGAAAAGATGATGGAAAAAGATGATGGAAAAGTAACCGATGATGCAATGGTAGTAGAAACATATGGGAATGTGCCGGTAAAACTGTTTGAAGGTGGTTATGATAACATTAAGGTCACGACACCAGAGGATGTTAGACTTGCAACGAATCTTGTACGTGTAAGGAAAGTTTTTCACAAGCTTCATGTGTTACATGATAAGTTGATATATCTACAGATGAAGGCCTATAAAAAGCGATTTAGAGAGAAAAAACAAAAAAAATAAAAAAACTTTAAAAAAAGTGTTGACATATGTATTCTGGTTTGGTATTATAAACAAGTCGTCGCGTGAGACACACAAAACGACAACAACAGAATACGTTATGGAGAGGTATCGAAGTGGTCATAACGAGGCGGTCTTGAAAACCGTTTGTCCGCAAGGGCGCGTGGGTTCGAATCCCACCCTCTCCGTTCATCATGATAGAACTCATGATATCAACCCTTGGAGAAGTACCCAAGTGGCTGAAGGGGCTCGCCTGGAAAGTGAGTAGGTCGTTAATAGCGGCGCGAGGGTTCAAATCCCTCCTTCTCCGTTGGATATTTTATCCAAGAAAACTTTTTGAAAAAAGGCTTGACAAATAAGAAAGAACATGATATGATGTAAAAGTTGCTGCGGTTCTTATGAAGAACGGGT
>JAHZAT010000025.1 GCA_019423795.1 Clostridiales bacterium | reverse complement strand
AGTGAAGAAGTTTCTGTAATGGAAATGGAGCGAAGGGGCGAACAATCAATAAGTTCTTCCCGCAAGCGATGTCAGACAATCAAGCTAAGCCTTGAGAAAATCAAAGTATATGCAAGAGGATGGCTTAACTACTATGGAATTGCAAGTATGAAAAACAACATAGATGACATCAACGGATGGCTCTATCACAGAATACGTATGTGTATATGGAAACAGTGGAAGAAACCGAGGACAAAGGCACGTAACCTCATCAAGATGGGAGTGCCCGAAGACTTGGCAATGCAAGCGGGTAATACCCGACGGGGACATTGGTTCGCAACGCATACAGTTGCAGTAAACATGGCAATGACAAAAGAAAGACTGATAAACAGTGGCTTTTATGATTTAGCCATAGCCTATCAGTCAGTGCACGTCAACTATTGAAAGCGCCGTATACCGAACGGTACGTACGGTGCTGTGAGAGGACGGCGGTTAGTCACCGCCTCCTACTCGATTAAAAAATAGAATTACACAAAAAATCAGTAAATAACATTTGAAACTTTTTCTTTTTATATCGACTGACTGGAATGGTGATATTCAAATTTAATACAGCACAATCTTTTTGTATAGAAGTTACATATGCCATATTAACAATATAACCTGTATGACAGCGATAAAAACGTTTATCAAGTTTAGTTTCGTATGTTTTTAAAGATTCATGTCCTGTGATTTCAGATCTAGATGTTAAATGAAATAAAATATTTCGGTTATAGGTTTCTATGTATACAATTTCAGAAAATTTAATTTTGAAGATATTACCAGAATCTTTCACAACTAAAAAATTATTTTTATTAGATGTTAGTTCTGAAATAGCTCGGTCCAAAACATTTTCTAGTTGAGTATATGAAAGTGGTTTTACAAGATAATCAAAAGCTTTTACTTTATAACCAGACAAAGCATATTCTGGAAAAGCAGTCAAAAAGATTAAAATTACGGATGGATTGATAGCTCGTATTTTTTCAGCAATTTCTATTCCGCTATATGTTTGAAATTTGATATCTAAAAATAAGATATCAATATCATTTTGAGAATCAAGATAAGATAGCAGATCCTCTTCATTTTCAAAGAAGTTAAAATGATGGATAGTTTTACGTTTTTTAAAGTACTGTTCTAAAAGCAATTGAAAATTGTGAATAAAGTCTTTTTCATCATCACAAATACAGATTTTCATAATGTTCCCCTTCCTTATATAATAAATAATATTTTAATTTAAGTTTTGTGGAATTGGTATGGAAATATTTACAACAAATTCTTCAACACTAGAAGAAAAAGAGATATTTCCGTTATATTTGGAAACGATTTTTTTGATCGAAATGGTTCCAAAACCATGCATAGCAGAATCTTTTTTCGTAGTTATGAAGGTTCCGTTTTTATGCTTTAATTTTTTGTTATATGTATTGGATGCATGAATACACAAATGATTTTGTGTCGTATTACAGTGAAAAGTAATACTTTTGTTATTATCACAACACTGGGTAGCTTCAATACAATTATCTAACAAATTACCAAGTAAAGAACATAACTCTATATTACGAATAAAATGAATATTCTCTAATTCCACGTTTATTTTGCAAGAGATGTGTTGTTCTTTGATCAGCTTTAATTTTTCGGAAATTAAAACATCAATAAAAGGATTTCCTGTGTGTACAGCATAGGAAGATTTTGAAAGATCATTTAGTAAGGAATCAATATGTTGGGTGTATTGATTGCTTTCTGCTGGCTGTGACTTTAAGGCTAAAAGCTGATTTTTAAGATCATGACGTATAATATTTAAATCTTCAATGTCCTTTTGTTTTTGTTGATAATAATAAAAAGTTTTTTCTTCTTGTGATTTTACAAAATTAATATAAGTTTCCTCGGCCTTTTTAGAAAGGTATAAGTGAAATAATATAAAATGACAAAAAGAAGTAATCATTAACACAATAGAGATCCATAAAAAGACTTCATGATATTGTGAGGAAATATTAGAAATTTTCAACAAGTATATAATACCTAAAATGAGAAGTAAGCATGTGATGATCGGAAGAAAATAAAGAATGCTTTCTATCATAGTAAATGAAACTTCCAGATCATTTGGTTTGTAATAAAAAACAAAATGTAACAATAAGAAGGATAAAATTTTTGAAAAAATGATCATTTCAAGTGAAAGAACTTGGTTATTAAAAATATCAGATAAAGAAGTGCAATATAAAACACTAAAACAAATTCCAACAGTTAATAATTCACACAAACATAAAACAATATAAAATACAGCGATCATTTTTAAAGTAGATTTCAAGTGGAAATCCAAATATAAGAAACGATTTAAAAGTACGATTGAAATCAGTTCATAGACTAATTTAAAAATAAATGGGCAAGAAAGTAAATTTAAAACAATAATAGAAAGTCCCCATAATGTGTAAATAATACCTGATTTTATGTAAGAATATCGAAAATCAAAATATTTTGTACAATAGCATAATAAAAGCGTATCAATAGAGGTTCCAAGAATGGTTAGTAGTATAGTAAGTGTCATAAGTTAATCTCCTGTTATAAATTTTCTCTAAAGATATATTTTACTAAAAAATTATATTTTGTAAAGACTCTAGTATAACCATTTAGGCATAAAAAACGACTAAATGTGCAGGCTAGATTTTTATTTGCAGAAAAAGATGGTATTATGTAAGAGAAAACATATGAAAAGAGGAAAAAGCAAGATGAGACAAAGTAAGAGAAAGAGGATTGTATTCATTGTGACAGTGATTAGTATCATAGTAGTTCTTGGAATTGTTGGATTGTTTAAATCAGGTGCAATGATACAAAAAGATTATAAAAAACCGGTAAGATACAAAAAACTAAAATATCTATCCTATAAATTAGAAGATCATTATAATAAAAAGATTCTTTGCTCTTCTGGAATCAAAGAAATGCCGTACGAGTACCAAATTAAAAAGAATGGGAAATTGTATGGAACATTAATTGATGAATATGGGTATCCACTGAAAAAATATGGACATGTGATGGAAGATACGATTGCGTATAATGTAAAACATATAAGTTTTGGAGGAAGAGGAAGTTTGCTGTATCTTGATCATAAAAACAGACTATATGGAATGGGCTGGAATAGTCATGAAGAATTTCAGATTAAAATGCCAGAAGATAAAAGAAATAATGTAAGTACAGCAGTTTTTCGTCAACCTGTTTTTATTATGAAAAATATTATTTATGCTTCAATCAATGAAGGTGGGGCAGTGATTGCTATGAAAAAAGATCGTTCTGTATGGACATGGGGGAGTAATGCAGGTGGAATGTTAGGATATGATAAAAATACAGATTTGATTTCCTGTAAACCTAAGAAAATATTTGAAAATGTAAAATATATTGTAGCAGGTGGATATAATATGGCAGTGATTACAGAAAAAAATGATTTATATTTGTGGGGAGATAATACATATGGACAATTGGGAAATGGAAAGAAAGATGGTTGGTATTTTGGAGATTCTGATAAAGAATGTTGGTTTAAACCTAAAAAAGTAATGAAAGATGTAGCAGCTGTTCATATGGGAAGTGGGGGAATTATTGTTACCAGAATGGATGGAAGTAAATGGGCAACAGGAATAGGATTTGGAAATGAAAGATCAGAATCTGGAAAGAAAGTTAGTACTAGATTTGTGATGATATCAAAATAATAGTTATTTGAAGATTAATTTTTAATTTAAGGAGAAATGTTTTGAGAGATAAAAAGAAACTAATAGTGTTAATAGTAATATTATTGATGCCAGTGGCTGGAATTGGGTATTTTATAAAAATGTGTTTGAGGTATATGAAAAGTGCTGAAATGGGAATGTTTTTCCCGAACAATTTTTTTAAACAATTTGGAATATGGAGTATTGTTTGGATTATTCTGTGGATAGTAATAATATTTATAGATAAGAAATGTAAAATAAAAAAAGCAAATGAAAGAAAAATCAGTAAAAAAATCTTACAGTGTATTGTTATGCTTGTAATGGTAGTGATTTCATTTTGGATTTATGTATCTGTTTTAAGTGGAAGGTTTAATCAATATATGGTATTGGTTTTTTTGGCGGAAATTATAGATGTCTTTATGGTAACATTGGTGATTAAAATATTTGGGAATTTGATAGATATTTATTTTGATAGGAAAGAAAATAAAGAAGTGGTAGATAAATAAAGAAATTTAAAAAATAAAAGATGCGAAAGAATGGATTAAGTTCTTTCGCATCTTTGCTTTATATAAGTTTCTTTGTTCTGTCGATTTAGTCTTTCGTATGTTTTAGACGTCCACTCAACTAAGTTCGTCTGTCGCCTTTGGCTCGGACTCACTAAGGTTCGGGACGGGCTTTCGCACTAAATTCATCTGTCGCCTGACGGCTCGGATTCATTAAGTGCTCAATGCCTATTCAACAGTTACAGATTTAGCCAGGTTTCTTGGCTGGTCAGCATCATATCCTCTAAACAGTGTTACATGATAAGCAAGTAACTGTAATGCAACAGTAGAAGGGAATGTTGCAAATAAATCATCTGTAGCAGGAACCTGAATTAAATCATCATAGATTCCTTCATAATTTGTCATATCTTTATCTGTTACAACAATAACGTGAGCTCCACGAGCTTTTACTTCCTCAACGTTTGCCATTAATTTAGGTAATACATTTTCCTGTGTAGCGATCGCAATTACAGGAACTCCTTCTGTGATCAGAGAGATCGTTCCGTGTTTTAATTCCCCTGCGCAGTAAGCTTCAGCATTTACATAAGAGATCTCTTTTAACTTTAAGCAAGCTTCACAAGCAATACCGTAATCTAAACCTCTTCCAAGATAGAAAGCAGAGAAAGTATCTTTGATTTTCTCAGCGATTCCTTTGATGTAATCATCCATCTTTAATACATCTTCGATCGTTCCAATCGCCTGCTCAAACTTCGCACAGAAATCTTTCATCTGTTCGTCTGTCATTAAGTTGTTAACTTCAGCAAGTTTTAATGCGATCAGATACATACCTGCACACTGTACAGAGAAAGCTTTTGTACTTGCAACAGCAATCTCAGGACCGGCATGTGTATATAATACATAATCACTTTCACGAGCGATACTAGATCCTTTTACGTTAACGATAGAGATTGTTTTTGCTCCACGTTCATTTGCAAGACGAAGTGCTGCAAGAGAATCTGCTGTTTCTCCAGACTGCGTGATAACAACAACTAAAGTATGTTCATCTAAGATTGGATTCATATAACGGAATTCAGAAGCTAATTCAACAGTTACAGGAATACGGATCATAGCTTCGATCAGATGTCTTCCGATCAGTCCTGCATGCCATGCAGTACCACAAGCTGTTACGATTACACGATTTACACCTTTAAAGATATCATCAGAGATATTATCTGCTGTAAAATCTGCACGGTTGTTATGGATACGAGGCATGATCGTGTTATGAAGAGCTTCTGGCTGATCATAGATCTCTTTCTGCATAAAGAAATCATATCCACCTTTCTGAGCTGCTGTTGTATCCCAGTCAACGTGAAGCATCTTAGGTTCTTCAACTTCACCGTCCATTGTATATAATGTAATGCTGTCACCTTTCATAACAACGATGTGTTCTTCAGGTACAACGAAATAGTCTTTTGTATATTTTAATAATGCAACCATATCAGAAGCGATGAAAGATCCATCTTCTGTATGAGATGCTACTAGAGGACTTGCATTTCTCATGCAGTAGATTTCCCCTGGATGATCCTTAAACATTACGCAGAAACCATAAGCTCCTTCTAAAACCTTGTCAGCTTCTTTTAATGCTGCAAATGGATCACCATCATATAAAGAATCGATTAACATTGCTGCAACTTCAGTATCTGTTTCAGAAATCGCTGTATATCCTTTTGTTTTTAAAGAAGCAGCTAATTCTTTGTAGTTTTCGATGATTCCGTTATGGATCAATGTTACGTTTCCAGATACATGAGGATGAGCGTTGACTTCTGTAACACCACCATGTGTTGCCCAACGTGTATGTCCGATACCACATGTTCCTTCAAGACCAGCAGTAGCAGCAACTTTTTCACGAAGAGTTGCAACTTTACCAGTTGTTTTTACGATCTGAGTTTCAGATCCGTTGTTTACTGCGATTCCGGCACTGTCATATCCACGATATTCTAACTGCTGTAATCCATCAACTAAGATTCCAGGTGCCTGTAAGTTTCCAGTAAATCCAATAATTCCACACATAATATAAATCTCCTTAAATTTGCACAAAGAAATAAGAGGAAGTACAGATATGTAAAAAACTTCCAAATAGATCTTCGATTTTCTTTTTTCTAACATCATATGCGGTTTTGTCCAGATTATACTGCCTCTGTTTCATGATCACTCATGGTTTTACTCAGTATATCACGTAGTCTGGAGCTGCGGGAAAGCATCCGCCGAATATCTCGATAACTTTCCTCCTCGTTAACCTTCCTATCAGACAAGAGTATGTCTGTTTCCGTATCAGAAAGGTGCATGGCGCTTCGATATGTTTAAAAACTCCTTTCATTTTATTTGAAGAAAATACTCAAAACCCAAAGCTTTTCAACGTTAGTGATTCTAACACGGAAATAAAATGAAGTCAAATAAGAATCGTATATTTAATAAAATGTTAATAAGTTACGGAAGAAAAAGTCATATTTTAATAAAGTTTTAAGAAGTTAAAACTAGATACTTTAGAACATGAATGGTATAATACTATGACAGCAAAAGAAGATAAAGGAGAAAAGAATGAAAACTTTTTTTAAGAATACAGGGAAAGTGATCGTGGAAAAACTTCACAGACATCCGATTATATGTAATCTTGTATTATCGGTTGTTCTGGCATTTTTACTGGAAGTTTTAGGTCGTCAGACATTTGATCTAAGTGCGGTTGGGTTTGTGAATGAACGGACCAAGATGTTCCTTTACAGCATTTTTATTATATTTTTGACATATTCTGTGACATTGATCACTAAGAGACGACTTTTTACCTATATTATAGTGACATTGTTATGGAGTGTTGTTGGGATTGTGAATTTTATGATGCTAAGTTCACGAAATACGCCATTTACTTATGTTGATATTACATTGATGAAATCTGTGCTTCCGGTTATGAATAATTATTTTACTCCTCTGGAGATCGGGGCAATCGGAGCATTAATTTTGATCGCACTGGTGTTGCTTGTTGTAGCATATATGTATCTTCCAATGGAAGAACAGTTAAATCGTAAGATTGGATTTGTGAAAGTGGCAGTGATCGTGGCAGCATTTGCAGGAGTAACATCGTATGGATTTAAGAGTGGTATGCTGACAGAGGAGATTCATAATATAAGAATTGCATTCAGTGATTATGGAACAGCATACTGTTTTTGCATTACAGCTTTGAAGAATGGAATCGACAAGCCATCGAACTATTCAGAGAAGAAGATTGAACAGATTGAAGAGCGCACGAAAAAAAGTGTTGTCAAGATAAAGAAAGAGAAAGTGAAGAAGCCAAATATTATTTTTGTACAGCTTGAATCACATTTTGATGTAACGCAAGTAAAAGGATTGAAATTTAATAAAGATCCATTGGAGAATTTTCATAAATATATGAAACAGTATTCTTCTGGGCAATTGTCTATGCCTTCTTATGGGGCGGGAACAGCGAATTCAGAATTTGAACTGATCACGGGAATGAATCTGGATCATTTTGGAGCGGCAGAATATCCTTATAAGACAGTGCTTCAAGATACTACGACAGAGAGTATGGCAACTGTATTAAAGCAATATGGATATAAAGCCCATGCGATCCATGATAATAGTGCTTCATTTTATGATAGAGATCTTGTGTTTTCACAACTTGGATTTGATACATTTACAACGAAGGAAAGTATGAATATCAGGAAATGGACGGAAAATGGATGGGCGAAGGATGGAATCCTTACAGGATATATCATGGACAGTCTGAATTCTACAAAGAATCAGGATTATGTTTATTGTATTTCTGTACAGGGACATGGAGATTATCCAACAACTCAGATCATTGAGAATCCAGAGATCAAAGTTGAAGGTATCAAAGATGAAGCTCTAAAGAATAAATACACGTATTATGTCAACCAGGTCTATCAGATGGATCAGTTTGTCGGAAGAATGGTTAAAGCATTAGAAAAACGTGGTGAACCAACAATTCTTTGCATGTATGGTGATCATCTGCCAAGTCTGGATATTGAAGATGAGGATCTGACATATGGAAACAAATACCAGACAAGTTATTTTATGTGGGATAATATTGGACTAAAGAAACAGGATGGAACGATCGAGGCATATGATCTTGGATCAGAAGTTCTTAATAAGTGTAATATTCATACAGGAATCATGAATAGTTTTCATCAGACAAGAAAAGGAACAAAGAATTATCAGAAAGATATGAAGAATCTTCAATATGATATGCTATATGGCAAACAGTATGTATGGAACCAGCAGAATCCATACAAGGCGACAAATCTTAAATTTGGAATCCGTCCACTTACTGTGACTAAGGCATATGAGACAAAGGACAGTGTTTTTATTGTAGGAAATAATTTTACGAACTTCTGTCAGGTTTATGTTGGCGATGTGAAGATCAATACAACGTATCATAATGAACATCTTCTGGAGGTTTCGAAGAAGGATCTTAAGAATGGAGATACATTTAAAGTAAGCATTGTAAGTAAGACACCAAAAGTATTAAGCAGCTCAAATGAGTATGTTTATCAAGAAAAAAGTGAAAAATAACGCAAAGATGCTTGTATAAGGCGTAATTCTTATGCTATAATAGGTGAATGTTTGTGAAATTACAAAAAAGATAATAATTTTTAGGAGGATCTATACAGATGAGTTTGCAAGTGGAAAACTTAGAACATAATATGGCAAAGGTAACAATTGAAGTTGAAGCAGCGAAATTAGATGACGCTATCAAACAGGCTTTCAACAAGAAAAAAGGGCAGTTTAATGTACCTGGATTCCGTAAAGGAAAAGTACCTTTCCAGTTAATCGCAAAAGAATACGGAGTTGAAATCTTCTATGAAGATGCGGCAAACATCTTAATTCCAGACGCTTATGCAGAGGCTATGAAAGATACAGATTTAGAAATCGTTTCAAGACCAGAGATCGATGTAACTCAGCTTGAGAAAGGAAAAGATTTCATCTTCACAGCTACATTTGCATTAAAACCAGAAGTAACATTAGGTGACTACAAAGGAATTGAAGTACCTAAAACAAGAGTTACAGTTAAAAAAGATGAGATTGAAGAAGAATTAAAGAAAGTTCAGGAACAGAACGCAAGAGAGATCACAATTGAAGATCGTGCAGTAAAAGACGGTGATATCTTAACAATTGATTACTCTGGATCTGTTGATGGAGTAAAATTTGAAGGTGGAACAGCTGAAGATCAGACATTAGTTATCGGATCTGGAGCATTCATCCCAGGATTTGAAGAACAGTTAGTAGGAAAGAATTTAAATGAAACAGCAGATATCAACGTGACATTCCCAGAAGAATATCATGCACCTGATCTTGCAGGAAAAGATGCTGTATTTACAGTAACAGTAAAAGCAATCAAAGAAAAAGAACTTCCAGAATTAGATGATGAATTTGCAGCAGAAGTATCTGAATTTGAAACATTAGAAGACTACAAAGCAGATATCAAAGAACAGATTCGTGCAAGAAAGAAAGAAGAAGCTAAGACTGAAAGAGAAAACAAGATTGTTGATGCAGCTGTAGAAGCAGCTACAATGGATATTCCAGAAGCTATGATCGAAGAACAGGTTCAGCAGATGACAGATGAATTCGCTCAGAGATTAAGCTATCAGGGACTTTCTATGGAACAGTATTTAATGTTCTCTGGAATGGACGCACAGAAATTTGCAGATGATTTAAAACCACAGGCAGTTAAGAGAATCGAGACACGCCTGGTATTAGAAGCAATCGCAAAAGCAGAAGATATTAAAGCAAGCGAGGAAGACTTCAAAGCAGAACTGGAAAAGATGGCAAAAATGTATCAGATGGAAACAGAGCAGCTTGAAAAGATCATTCAGGGAGCTCAGAAAGACCAGATGATGGATGACATCGCAGTACAGAAAGCTGTAGATTTCCTTGTAAGCGAAGCAAAATAAGCAAGGCATTTATGACTTTATGTTCCTTTTGATAGACATAAATAAACTGCCTTAACTATCGTTAGGAGGATGCAAGGATGAGTTTAGTACCTTATGTCATTGAACAAACAAGCAGAGGAGAGAGATCTTATGATATTTACTCCAGACTGCTGAAAGAAAGAATCATTTTCTTAGGAGAAGAAGTGAATGATGTCACAGCAGGACTTGTAGTTTCTCAGTTATTATTCTTAGAATCTGAAGATCCAGACAAAGACATCAACTTATATATTAACAGCCCTGGCGGTTCTGTAACTGCCGGAATGGCAATCTATGATACAATGCAGTATGTAAAGTGTGACGTATCTACGATGTGTATGGGAATGGCTGCCAGTATGGGAGCGTTCTTATTATCAGGTGGAACAAAAGGAAAGCGTCTGGCACTTCCAAATGCAGAGATCATGATTCATCAGCCATCTGGTGGAGCACAGGGACAGGCAACAGAGATTGAGATCGCAGCAGAGCATATTCTTAGAACAAAGAAGAAATTAAATACGATCTTAAGCGAGAATACAGGACAGCCATACGAGACAATCGTCAAGGATACAGAACGTGACAACTGGCTCACTGCACAGGAAGCACTGGAATATGGCCTGATCGATAAGGTTATGGAAAAAAGATAGTGATAGAATAGTGGGGTGATCTGGTGGCAGGTTATAATGATGAGAAAAAAGTATTAAGATGTTCTTTTTGCAATAAGACACAGGACCAGGTCCGCAAACTGATCGCGGGGCCAAAGGGAAAGAATGTTTATATCTGTGATGAATGTATTGACATTTGTTCAGAGATTATTGAAGAGGAATTTGAACAGTATACAGAGGATGATGGGGAGATCAATCTTCGTAAGCCAAAAGAGATCAAAGAATTTTTAGATCAATATGTCATTGGTCAGGACGAGGCAAAGAAAGTACTTTCCGTTGCTGTATACAATCATTACAAAAGAATTTTAATGGGCGGGAACTCTGATGTAGAACTGCAGAAGAGTAATATTTTAATGCTTGGACCAACTGGTTCAGGAAAGACATTATTAGCCCAGACTTTAGCAAAGATGTTAAATGTGCCATTTGCGATCGCAGATGCGACTGCTCTTACAGAAGCAGGATATGTTGGAGAAGATGTTGAGAATATTCTTCTTAAGATCATTCAGGCAGCAGATTATGATATTGACCGTGCACAGTGTGGAATCATTTATATTGATGAGATTGATAAGATTACAAGAAAATCTGAGAACACATCAATTACAAGAGATGTTTCTGGAGAAGGTGTACAGCAGGCATTATTAAAGATTATCGAAGGTACAGTAGCATCTGTACCGCCACAGGGAGGAAGAAAACATCCTCATCAGGAATTTATTCAGATTGATACATCGAATATCCTGTTTATCTGTGGAGGTGCATTTGATGGATTAGAGAAGATCATTGAATCAAGAATTGGCAAGAAGTCTATTGGATTTGGAGCAGATGTTTTCGGACAGAAAGAGAAGGACCTGGGAGAATTATTAAAACAGGTATTACCTGAGGATTTTGTGAAATTTGGATTGATTCCTGAATTTATCGGACGTGTTCCAGTCAATGTATCATTGAATCCTTTAGATCAGGATGCATTAGTACGAATCTTAAAAGAACCAAAGAGTGCTCTTGTGAAACAATACCAGAGATTGTTTGAGATGGATGGCGTGAAACTTACATTTGATGATGATGCTTTAAGTGCGATCGCTAAGAAAGCATTAGATCGTAAGACAGGTGCCAGAGGATTAAGAGCTATTGTGGAACAAGTGATTATGGATTTAATGTATGAGATTCCATCACAGACGGATGTGACAGAGTGTCTGATCACGAAAGGTGTTGTGGAAGGCACAGAAGATCCACAGATTGGATGTTCAGACCAGAAGGTAAAAGCTACAGTACCAAAGAAACGGGTTAAAACAAGTAATCATGAGATTGCATAGATAGATTAGCCAAAATAAAAACTGCTTTCGTGCAAGAGATTCTTGTGTCAAAGCAGTTTTTCTTCTTATGGACATACATTTTAGAATTAAATTTATGAAGCGAAAGGAAATACAAGATGAAAAAGACTTTACCAATGCTTCCACTCAGAGGAAAGTACATATTTCCGAATACGGTGATTCATTTTGATGTGTCAAGAAGCCGGTCGGTTAAAGCAATAGAAGAATCAATGGAGCATGACCAGCTGATCTTTTTAAATAATCAGATTGATCCGATGGTAGAAGATCCAGGAATTGATGATTTATATCGTGTTGGAACGTTAGCAAGGATCAAGCAGGTGGTAAAACTCCCTAAGAATACATTAAGAGTGTTTGCAGAGGGATTATTCCGTGCAGAACTTAGCAAAACTGTAGAATATGATCCATTATTTAAAGTAGAGATTTTATATGATCATGTGGAGCAGCAACCATTTGAAGCATTCGAAAGAGAAGCATTTTTACGAATGATCAAAGAAGCATTTGAAAGTTATGCACAGGCATGGTCGCATTTGGACCAGAATATTATTAATTATATCCTGCTTCAGTCTGATGTAGAGATTCTGGTAGATGAACTGGCAACACATATTCCTTTTTCCTATCCGGAGAAACAAAAGATTCTGGAAGAGATGGATTTAAAAGAGCGCTGTGAACTGATGCTCGTTATGCTGGAAGAAGAACTGGATGTTTTGAAACTGAAACAGAAGATTCAGCAGAAAGTTAAAGTAAATGTTGATAAGAATCAGAAAGAATATATGCTCAGAGAGCAGATGAAAGTAATCCGTGAAGAACTTGGTGAGACAAATGTAGAAGATGAAGCGGATGAATTTATGAATCAGTTAAAAGAACTGAGGGCATCTGATGAAGTCAAAGAAAAGATCAAAAAAGAGATTTCAAGATTTCAGACAATGGGAAATCAGACACCAGAAAGTTCTGTGTTAAGAACATATATCGAAACAATGCTTTCTGTACCATGGGAAGAAATGAGTGAGGACAGTACAGATCTAGATAGAGCGCAGGAAATCTTAGACGAAGACCATTATGGCATGGAGAAGGTAAAAGAGAGAGTGCTTGAATATCTGGCAGCACGTGCAATGAGCGGCAAGAAAGATGCAGCGATCCTTTGCTTGGTAGGACCTCCAGGAACAGGAAAGACATCGATTGCAAAATCAATCGCAAGGGCAACGAATAAGAAATATGTTCGTTTATCTTTAGGTGGTGTGCGTGATGAATCAGAAATTCGAGGACACAGAAAGACGTATGTCGGGGCGATGCCTGGAAGAATCGTTGATGCATTAAGGAAAGTCAAAGTCAGAAATCCGCTGATGTTATTAGATGAGATTGATAAGACTGGAAAAGATCAGCGTGGAGATACAGCGTCTGCATTATTAGAAGTCCTTGATCCAGAACAGAATGAGAATTTTACAGATCATTATCTTGAAGTTGCTTTAAATTTAAGTGATGTCTTGTTTATCGCGACAGCCAATGATCTCTCTACAATTCCAAGGCCATTGCTTGATCGTATGGAGATTATTGAAGTTACAAGCTATACAGAGAATGAGAAATATCACATTGCAAATGATTATCTTGTGAAGAAGCAGATGGAAGCCAATGGATTAGATGATACACAGATTCACTGGAAAGAAGATGCACTGAGATTTCTGATCTCTGATTATACAAGAGAATCTGGAGTCAGAAATTTAGAGAGAAGGATCGGACAGGTTTCAAGAAAGGTTGCAAGAGACATTTACCAGAAGAAACACAGAAAAGTTACGATCACAAAGAAGGCAATCAAAGATTATCTTGGAAAACCAGTCTATGAATGGGAGAAGGATACATTACGAGATCAGATTGGAGTTGTTCATGGGCTTGCATGGACTGCAGTTGGAGGAGTAACATTAAAGATTGAAGTGAATGTTATGCCAGGAAAGGGTGGCATTCAGATCACAGGTTCTCTTGGGGATGTTATGAAAGAATCTGCACAGGCAGCGATCAGTTATATCAGAAGTCAAAGTAAGAAATATAAGATCAAGAATGACTTCTTTGAAAAACATGACATTCATATTCATATTCCAGAGGGAGCGGTACCAAAAGACGGACCATCTGCCGGAATTACAATGACAACAGCAGTACTCTCAGCGATCACAGGGCACAAAGTTTATGGAAATCTTGCGATGACAGGAGAAGTAACGATCCGAGGGGATGTCCTTCAGATTGGTGGATTAAAAGAGAAACTTCTTGCAGCTAAAAGACTTGGGATCACAAAAGTTTTAGTTCCAAAGATGAATGAAAAAGATGTTAAGGAATTTGAAGAAGAAGTAATCGAAGGACTTGAGATCGTTTATGTAAAAACAATGACACAAGTGATCAAAGAAGCGTTCGTACATTAATATCATGATAAAATAAAAACTGGAGGCAGTTATGAATTACGAAGAAGCAATGAATTTTATACAAAATACAAATAAATTTGGAAGTGTCTTAGGACTTGATAATATCAGAGAGTTATTAGAAAGACTTGGAAATCCACAAGACCAGCTTAGAGTGGTTCATATTGCCGGAACCAATGGAAAAGGTTCAACACTTGCATTTCTGGCAGGTATTTTTAGGGAAAGTGGATATCGTGCAGGGAGATATGTATCCCCTGCATCCTTTTCCTATGAAGAAAGGTTTCGTATCAATGAAGAAAATATTTCTAAAAAAGACCTGTGCTTTTATATGGAAAAAATAAAGAATGTTGCCGAAGAAATGGTAAAAGATGGTCTATCCCATCCGACAATGTTTGAGATTGAGACAGCACTTAGTTTTCTTTATTTTCTCGATAAAAAAGTAGATGTTGTATTATTAGAGACGGGAATGGGCGGAAGACTGGATGCAACAAATGTAGTAAAGAAGCCGATTGCAACAGTTATAGCATCAATTGGAATGGATCATATGCAATTTTTAGGTGATACACTGGAAAAAATAGCATCAGAAAAAGCGGGGATCATCAAAGAAGGATGTCCGGTCATTTCTTATGACAATACAAAAGAAGTTAATGAAGTGATAAAGAACAAAGCTAAACAGATGCATGCAAAAGTAACTTTTGTGAATTCTGCAGGGATCAGAGTGCTTCAGGAGTCACTGAATGGGGAAAGTTTTTCTTATCGTTCTTCTGATGGAAGATGGTATGAAAAGATTGAGATACCACTTCTTGGAAGACATCAGATCAACAATGCAGCACTTGCGCTAGAAACTTTAAATGTTATAAAAAACTATTATTGTATCAGTGATTTTCAGACGGAAGACGGAATGCGAAAAACAATCTGGAGAGGTAGAATTGAGATATTGGAACGAGAACCTATGGTGATCTGTGACGGTGCACATAATCCAGATGGTGCAAAGAGTTTATTAAGTTTTTTGCAAAATAATTTTACAAACCAGCGATTAATCTATATAATGGGAGTATTGTCAGATAAAGATTACGAACAGATGGTACAGATTCTTGCCCCAGCGGCAGATAAGATTTATACAGTAGCACCGGATAATCCAAGAGCTCTTTCAAGCAGGGAGCTGTGTAATTGTATAAGTAAATATCATCAGAACGTAGAGGAAAGACAAAGACTCGCTGAATGTCTTAGTGAAGTAAGGCAGAAGGCAGAGAAAGATGATGTGATCATAATCTGTGGAACATTATCTTTTCAAAATGAACTAATAAACCAATAGCAGAGGATGAACAAGTGGAAAGATTCCAGAAGATCGTATGCCATGAAACATACAAACAAACGTACGAAAAACTACAAGAATTAGAAAAAGACCGTGAATTTTGCGGGCATGATATGGAACATTTTCTTTCGGTAGCAAGAATCAGTTATCTTATGGTGCTTGAGAAGAATCTTGATATTCCGAAAGATATCATATATGCGACGGCATTTCTTCATGATATGGGAAGAGCTGACCAGTATGAAAAAGGAATTTCACATGATGAGGCAGGTGCAATTCTTGCAGAAGAGATTTTAAAAGATTGTGGCTATACAGCCGCAGAAAGAAAAATCATGGTCGATACGATCTTAAATCATCGTGACGTTGAAGAGAAAGAAGACAGCTTTGCAGCTATTTTTTATCGTGCAGACAAACTTTCTAGAGACTGTATCCACTGCAAAGCCAGACAGGAATGTTATTGGCCGCAAGAGAAGAAAAACAGCAGGTATATTTACTAGGAGAGATACAATGATTATTGGAAATAAAACATTTGATACGAAACACCATGGATATATTATGGGAATCTTGAATGTGACACCAGACTCATTTTCTGATGGAGGAAAATATGATCATCTAGATGCAGCATTAAAACATGCAGAAGAAATGATTAAAGATGGAGCTGCGATCATTGATGTAGGTGGAGAATCTACAAGACCTGGGTACACTCTGATTTCCGATGAAGAAGAGATTGGAAGGGTAACACCAGTGATTGAGACCCTTAAGAAAGAATTTGATGTTCCAGTATCTCTGGATACTTACAAATCAGGTGTGGCAAGAGCAGGGATTGAAGCAGGAGCTGATCTGATCAATGATATCTGGGGACTTAAGTGGGATGGAACAATGGCAGAAGTGTTAGCAGAAACAGGAATTGCTTCTTGTTTGATGCATAACCGCAAGGATACAGACTACAAAGATTATTTAAATGATGTGATAGCTGATCTGAATGAGACAATGGAGATGGCAGAGAAGGCAGGGATCAAAAAAGATACGATCATGTTAGATCCAGGAATCGGATTTGCCAAGGATCTTGATCAGAATTTAGAACTTATGAATCATTTAGAACTTTTAAACCAGTGGGATGTACCTGTTCTTCTTGGAACTTCAAGAAAATCAATGATCGGACTTATTCTGGATCTTCCATCTGATCAGAGAGTGGAAGGAACTGTTGCAACAACAGTGAGTGGATACATGAAAGGATGCAGATTTTTCAGAGTACATGATGTAAAAGAAAACATGCGTGCTATGAAGATGATAGAAGCAATTTGTGCAAAATAAGGGAGAATTGATGATGGATCAGATTATAATCAAAGATTTGGAAGTTTATGCAAATCATGGTCTATATAAAGAGGAAAAGGTATTAGGACAAAAGTTTTTAGTATCTGCAGTACTTTATGTGGATACGAAGCTTGCAGGTGTCAGTGACCAGATGGAGTTTTCTGTCGATTATGGAAAAGTATGCCACGTGATCAAGGATATTCTGACAGAGAATGACTTTAACCTGATCGAATGTGTGGCAGAAACTGTGGCAAAGAAACTGCTTCTTAAATTTCCATTAGTCAGAAAACTTGAGATTGAAGTAAAAAAACCATGGGCACCAATTGGATTGCCTCTTGATTATGTTTCTGTTAAGATTAAACGTGGCTGGCATAGAGCCTATATTGGTGTTGGGTCCAATATGGGAGACCGTATGGAATATATCAATCAAGCGATCGATGCGATCGAGGCACAGGATGATACGAAAGTTGTTCATGTTTCAAGCCTGATTGAGACAAAGCCATATGGAGGAGTTAAGCAGGAGGATTTTCTGAATGGATGTATTGCCATCGATACGTTAAAAGAACCAGAAGAACTGCTTGATTTTCTGATGGATGTGGAAGCACAGGCAGGAAGAGTCAGAACAATTCATTGGGGACCGAGAACACTGGACCTTGATATTTTAATGTATGATGATCTTGTGATGAATGAGAGAAAATTAACGATCCCTCACAAAGAGATGCACAAAAGACTGTTTGTTTTAGAACCATTAGAAGAGATTGCACCATATCTTATGCATCCACTGCTTGGCAAAACAGTCACACAATTAAAAGAAATGATAAAAGAGGAACAATAAACTATGAGAGATTTGATGGAAATAAGACAACAGATTGACGAGATCGATCAGAAGATGCTTTCTTTATTCAAACAACGAATGAGATGTTCTGCGGACGTAGCAGAATATAAAAGAGGGACAGGGAAAGCAATTTATGACCCTGTAAGAGAAAGACAGAAGATTGATGTTTTAACAAAAGATGAAACGGAAACGATCATTAAGAAATCTGTGGAAGAGATGTTTCTTCAGATGATGAGTATCAGTCGCAGATACCAGTATAGTCTGTTATCACAGGAAGATGCTTATATCGATGGAACATTTGAAGAAGTTGATTCTCTGGATATCAATGAAAATACAAAAGTCGTATATCAGGGAATTCCTGGTGCATATCAGGAACAGGCAATGGTACAGTATTTTGGAGAAAATGTTAAAAATTTCTCTGTACCGGAGTTTAAAGATGTTGTAAAGACATTAGATCGAGGGGAAGCTGATTATGGAGTGCTTCCAATTGAGAATACTTCAGCAGGAACTGTCAGTGGAATTTATGATATGATTCTTGATTACGATATCTGTGTGGTAGGAGAAGAATCTGTTGATGTGAGACATGTTTTTGCAGCACTTCCAGGAAGCAGTTTAGAACAGATCGAGAAAGTGTATTCACATCCGCAAGGATTGATGCAATGCAAAGGTTTCTTAGATGAACATCCAGAATGGGAGCAGGTAAAAGTTGCTAATACTGCGATTAGTGCAAAGAAAGTAGCAGATGATGGCAAGAATACAAAAGCTGCGATCTGCAGTGAACGTGCAGCTAAGATGTATGGTCTTCAGATTTTAAAAAGAGAGGTAAATGATGAAGGAAACAATACAACAAGATTCGTGATCATGTCAAAGAAGAAACAATATAGAAAAGATGCAGGAAAAGTAAGTATTAGTTTCAGCGTACCACATGAATCAGGGTCTTTGTATAATATCTTGACTCATTTTATGTTTAATAATGTCAGTATGAGTAATATTGAATCCAGGCCGCTTCCAGGAAGAAAGTGGGAGTATGGATTTTATGTTGACGTGATCGGGAATTTAAATGATCCAGCAATCCGTAATGCACTGGCAGGAATCAAAGAAGAGACAAAGGCTTTTAAAATATTAGGAAATTTCTAAAAATTATGAATGTGAAAAAAAGACTGGGGAAATACAAACGAATGGAAGGTAATGTAAAATGACACAGAGAAATAGTGAAACAAAATTACAAAAATTTCACAGCATCATGCAAAAAGTCTTAAAATATGGGATTGTCCTTGCATTGATCGCATTTATTGTATTGGTTTTAACAAATAAAAATCAGTTTTCAGAAAGAGTTGCAAAAGGTGTTCCAGAAAAGAAAATATCAAAGATTGCAATTTCAGATGGTGATAAAGTTGTACAAAAGTTTAAAGCAACATGTGATACGATGGAACGTTTGAATATTCTGGTTGACAGAAATGAACAGGTTGGAAGAGCTGGAAGTATTGATCTGAATGTAAAAGATAGTAAGGGAAGATCAATCTATCATATTATGCCGAGCCTGTTAGAGGTTGATGGATTAAAGAATATGACGGCAACAATGAGACGTACCCAAAGAGCTGAATATCGCTGGTACAGAGTTGTAGTAAACCAGAAACTGAACAAAGGTGAGAATTATACGATTGAGATCACAGCAAAAGGAATCAAGAAAGATCGTCCATTATATTTATATACATCAAAGAAAATGGGAAATATTTTTAGTCCTGTGAAAGTCAATGGACAGAAGATGGATGTACATATCCGTACAAGAGTATGGACAACACAGATTGATGTTTCAGCAATTGTTTTAACAGTTGCAATTACATTGGCACTGATCGCATTGATTCTTATTCCAATATATTTGCCGAAAAAATGGAATAAGAGATTTACATGGATATTGTTTGTTATAACACCTTGGATTTCGTTTTACATGGTTGAGAAGGTATTCTATAATCCGATCAGTGTTATGAATAAGCTGGCATTCGGGCTGAATGTATTATGGTATTATATTATTTATATGATCTTGTTGCTTATATTTAACAGAGTGAAATGGGCATTGTTGGTTGGAAATGTATTTTTCTATGCAGCAGCGATAGGTAACTATTTTGTACTTGCATTCCGTGGAACTCCAATCACACCAGCAGATATTTATGCCCTTGGAACTGCAATGGACGTAGCAGATCATTATGTATTATCCTACGATAAAGCAGCAATCGTAGCAACAGTTGTATTACTTGGAATGTGTGTGTTTGCATCCAAACTTGAAACATATCCAATCTTTCAATGGAGAAAACGATTGATTGCTGTTTTAGTTACGGTTCTTGTTACAGCAGCAAGTGCTTTTACACTGACAAGAGTTGATGCACTACAATCTAAGGGAGTTAAGGTGAATTTTTGGAATCAGAAATTAGGTTATACCAATAATGGATATATTTTAAGTTTCTTAATGAATATTCAGTATACGATCGTATCCCAGCCAGAAGGGTATAGTGCAAATAAAGTAAATAAGATTGCAGACAACTACGAAGTTACACAGGGAAGTAACAAAAACTTAAAACAAAAACCAAATGTAGTCGTGATCATGAATGAGACGTTTTCTGATCTGAATGTGGTTAATAAGATCAAGACAAATAAAGAGGTTATGCCATTTATTAACAATCTGAAAGAAAATACCATCAAAGGTCATATGTTAGTGTCTGTTTTTGGTGGAGGTACAAGTAATTCGGAATATGAATTTTTAACAGGAAACTCTGTATCAGCACTTCCATTAAATGGAAACGCTTATACACAGTTTGTAAAACATAAAGTACCAAGTCTTGCATCCCAGTTGAAACAACAGGGGTATGATACGTTGGCATTCCACCCATACAAAGCACATGGATGGAACAGAGATACTGTTTACCCATTGATTGGATTTGATCAGTTCTTAGATGAAACATGCATGAATCCAAATGGAGAAAAATTCCGAGGATGGTATTCTGATTCCGAGGATTACAATAAGATCATTGATATCTTTAATAAGAAAAAGGCAGGGCAGCCATTATTCTTATTTAATGTAACGATTCAGAACCATGGAGGATATCTGATCGCTGATAAGAACTTTAAAGAAGAGATCAAGATCAAGGATGAAAAGGCAACAGATACAGCAAATCGTTATCTGTCACTGATCCATGAATCTGACCGTGCATTTGAGAAGATCATTAATTACTTTAAGAATAAGAAAGAACCAACGATCGTTGTAATGTTCGGGGATCATCAGCCGAAACTGGAAGATTCATTCTATGAACTGTTATATGGAAAATCATTAAGCAACTTAAGTTTGAAAGAACAGCAGAAGAAGTATACAGTACCATTTATCATATGGGCTAACTATGATATTGATGCAAAAAGCGATGTAGAAAATGTCAGTGCAAACTATTTATCAAGCTTGATGCTTCAGCAGACAAACTTAAAATTGTCAAGATATAATGAATTTTTATTAGATATGAGAAAAAATGTTCCTGCATTGAATGCAAATGGGTATGTAGACAAAGATGGAGAAAATCATCATTTTTCAGAACAAAATAAATACACAAAACTGATCACACAGTATCAGTATCTGCAGTATAATAGTTTGATGGATAAGAAACATGTCAGTACAGATTTGTTTTCTGTGAAATAAGCAGGACGAGAGGAAAGAAATATGTCAGAACGAAATGGAAAAAATAAAATTCATAATATAATAAACAAAGCGATGAAAGGCGTGGTTGTATTCGCATTATTTCTTTTTATTATTTTTGTACTAAAGAATAAGGCTGAGTTTTCAGAAAAAATCGCTAAGGGTGGACCAGATAAGGAAATTTCTCAGATCGCAGTGACAGGTAATGATGAGATTGTGCAGAAGTTTAAAGCGACGTATGATAACATTCAGAGCTTCACGTTCATGATCGATCGAAATCAGAGCTATAAAAGAGCAGGAAGTATTTCTGTTAATATCAAGGACAGCAAAGGAAAATCAGTTTATCATGTCACAAAAGATTTGCTGGATGTGGATGGAATGAGAAACATTCAGCCGTCTTTAAAGACAAGCAGATATACATCCCAAAAATGGTATAGCTTGATCGTTAATAAGGATATCAAAAAGGGCGATACATATACTCTTACGATCAAAGCCAGAGGAATCAAAAAAGACCATCCATTGTATTTATATACATCAAAGGAGATGGGCAAGATATATGAGCCAGCAGTGATCAATGGAAAGTCACAAAAAGACTTTCATATCCGAATGAGAGTATGGACAAATCGTATTGATGTAAGTGCGATCATAATGACAGTAGCAATCGCAGTTGCACTGATGGCTATTATTCTGATTCCATTAAAACTTCCAGAAAAATGGAATAAACGATTTAGTTGGATATTATTTATTGTGAATCCATGGATCGCATTTTATATGGTTGAGAAAGTGTTTTATAATCCGATCAGCGTTATGAAGCCACTGACATTTGCTTTAAATATGCTGTGGTATTACATTATATATGCAGTATTGCTGATGCTCTTTAACCGTATTAAATGGGCACTGATGATAGGAAATATTTTCTTCTACGGTGCAGCGATCGCAAATTATTTTGTACTTGCATTTAGAGGAAATCCAATCACACCAGCAGATATTTATGCGGTTGGAACAGCGATGGATGTTGCAGATCATTATGTACTAAGTTTTGATAAACCAGCCATTATTGCAACGATCATTTTACTTGGTTTATGTGTGATCGCATGTAAATTAGAAACTTTCAAGGCATTTACGATCAAGAAACGACTGGTTGCAATTGTTATCACGGCAATAGTGATAGTTGCAAGTTCCGTTCACATGACAAAAGTAGATGATCTTGCCAAAAATGGAATCAAAGTTAATTTATTCAACCAGAAAAATGGATATTTGAAAAATGGATATATTTTAAGCTTTATTTTAAATGTTCAGTATACTCTTGTTTCTCAGCCAGATGGATATAATCCGCAGACGGTAAATAAGATTGCAGATAACTATCAGGTAACAACAGGAAAGAATAAAACTTTAAAACAAAAACCAAATGTAGTCGTGATCATGAATGAAACATTTGCAGATTTAAATGTAGTCAATCATATTAAGACCAACAAAGAGGTTATGCCGTTTATTAACAGTTTAAAAGAAAATACGATCAAAGGGCATATGCTTGTATCTGTATTTGGAGGAGGAACAAGCAACTCAGAATATGAATTTCTGACAGGAAACTCTGTATCAACATTGCCATTAAATGGTAATGCTTATACACAGTTTATCAAACATAAAGTGCCAAGTCTTGCATCGCAGTTAAAACAGGAAGGATATGATACGATGGCATTCCATCCATATAAAGCGAATGGATGGAATAGAAATACGGTATATCCATTGCTTGGATTTGATAAATTCATTGACGAGACATCTATGAATCCAAACGGAGAAAAATTCCGTGGATGGTATTCTGATTCTGAGGATTATAATAAGATCATTGATGTGTTTAATAAAAAGGAATCAGGGAAACCACTATTCTTCTTTAATGTAACGATCCAGAATCATGGTGGTTATTATGTCAAAGATACCAAATTTAAAGAAGAGATCAAGATTCAGGATGAGAAAGCAACGGATACAGCAAACCGTTATCTGTCACTGATCCATGAGTCAGACCGTGCGTTTGAAAAGATCATCAACTATTTTAAACAACAAAAAGAACCAACGATTGTTGTAATGTTTGGAGATCATCAGCCAAAACTTCCGGATTCTTTCTATGAATTATTATATGGAAAATCTTTAAATAATTTAAGTCTTAAGGAATTACAGAAGAAATACAAGGTGCCATTTATCATATGGGCAAATTATGATATTGATGAAGCTTCTGATATGGAAAATGTCAGTGCAAACTATCTTTCCAGCATGATGCTTGAGCAGACAAACTTAAAATTATCAAGATATAATGAATATTTGTTAAATTTAAGAAAGACAATACCAGCGTTAAATGCGAATGGTTATGTGGATAAAGATGGAAAAGATCATGAATTTTCCGAAAAGAACAAATATACAAAACTGATCAATGAGTATCACTATCTGCAATATAACAGTTTGATGGATACAAAACATGTTAGTAATACATTATTTTCCGTAGGAAATGGTAAGTAATATAAAAAATCAAAAGAAAATATGTAGAAATTAAAAGCTTTAGGCACTCTGTCTTGACAGAGTGCCTAAAACGATATAGAATGAAAGTTGTTGCTGTGTAGTATTTAAGATAAGTACGACCACACAATAAATACAAGAAAAAGTCAAATAATTGATTTTATTAGGAGGATACACATATGGTAAAAGCAGTCGTTGGAGCCAATTGGGGAGACGAAGGAAAAGGTAAGATTACAGACATGTTAGGTGAAACATCCGATATTATCGTTCGTTTCCAGGGAGGAGCAAATGCTGGTCATACGATCATCAATGATTACGGTAAGTTTGCGTTGCATACATTACCATCTGGGGTATTCTACAACCATACAACAAGTGTGATCGGTAATGGTGTGGCATTAAATATCCCTGTATTATTTAAAGAGATTGAAGGAATTGTAAGCCAGGGGGTTCCTCAGCCTAAGATCTTAGTATCAGATCGTGCGCAGATGGTAATGCCTTATCACATTTTATTCGATCAGTATGAAGAAGAACGTCTTGGAAAGAACTCATTTGGATCAACAAAATCCGGTATCGCACCATTTTATTCAGACAAATACGCAAAGATCGGATTTCAGGTAAGTGAATTATTCGATGAAGAAGAAGTGTTAAGAGAAAAAGTAAAATCAGTATGTGAGAAAAAGAATGTTATGTTAGAGCATTTATATCATAAACCACTTCTTGATCCAGATGAATTATACAATACATTAATGGAATACAAAGAGATGGTAGCACCTTATGTATGTGATACATCATTGTTCTTACACGAAGCGATCAAAGAAGGAAAGAATATCTTATTAGAAGGACAGTTAGGATCACTAAAAGACCCTGACCATGGAATCTATCCAATGGTTACATCATCTTCTACATTAGCAGGATATGGTGCGATCGGAGCAGGAATCCCTCCATATGAGATCAAGAAAGTTGTAACAGTTGTAAAAGCATACTCAAGTGCCGTAGGAGCTGGGGCTTTCGTAAGTGAGATCTTTGGAGATGAAGCAGACGAACTTCGCCGTCGTGGTGGAGATGGTGGAGAATTTGGAGCAACAACAGGACGTCCAAGAAGAATGGGATGGCTTGATGTTGTAGCTACTAAATACGGATGCCGTATGCAGGGAACAACAGATGTTGCCTTTACAGTATTAGATGTACTTGGATATTTAGATGAGATTCCAGTATGCGTAGGATATGAAATTGACGGAGAAGTAACAACAGACTTCCCAACAACAGGAAAACTTGAGAAAGCAAAACCAGTTTTAGAAGTACTTCCAGGATGGAAATCTGATATTCGTGGAATCAAGAACTACGAAGATCTTCCAGAGAACTGCCGTAAGTACATCGAGTTTGTAGAAGAGAAGATTGGATATCCGATCACATTAGTATCCAACGGACCAGAAAGACATGATATCATCAGACGTGGTTTTGAGGACTAAATTTTAAGGACAGCCAATATGAGCAGAGAGAAAGCAGATAAAGAAGAGAAGAAAGGCTTTAAGAGAGAAGCTTTAAGCTGGGTGATCTGTATTGTGGTGACCATTCTTCTCACAGAAATTATCTTGAATTTTGTAATTATCAACGCCAATATTCCAAGTGGTTCGATGGAGAATACGATCATGACGAATGACAAGCTGATTGCTCTTAGGACCTCTTACTGGTTTAAAGATCCGAAAAGGGGAGATATTATTATCTTCAAGTATCCAGAGGATGAAAGGGAATGGTATATTAAACGTGTGATCGCTCTTCCAGGAGAGACTGTGCAGGTTAAAGATGGTAAAGTCTACATTAACGGAAGCAGTAAACCACTTAGTGAACCATATATCAAAGAAGAACCAGTAGAAGATTTTGGACCATATACAGTGCCGAAGAATGGATATTTTGTTATGGGAGATAATCGGAATAATTCAAATGATGCGAGAGAATGGGATATACACTATGTTTCCAGAGACGAGATCTTAGGAAAAGCGTGGTTTCGATATTACCCATCAATCAAACGGATCAAGTAACAGATGAAGAAAGGCAGGAAATACTATCATGGATACAAAGATCATTAATGCACAGAATGCACCAGCAGCTGTTGGACCATACTGCCATGCAGTAGAAGCAGGAGATTTTGTGTTTACATCCGGACAGATTGGTTTAGATCCACAGACACAGGAGTTAAAAGAAGGTGTCGCTGAACAGACAAAACAGGTGTTAGCAAATTTAACAGCAGTATTAAAAGCATCTGATCTTACATTAGACAATGTTATCAAAACAACAGTATTCTTAGCAGATATCAATGATTTCGCAGAGATCAATGGAATTTATGAAGAAGCTTTTGGAGATAACAAACCAGCAAGATCATGTGTACAGGCAGGAGCTCTTCCAAAAGGAGCACTGATCGAGATTGAAGTTATTGCAGTAAAATAATAACAAGAAAATAAAAAGTTCCGATAATGGATAAACAGATTCATTACCGGAACTTTTTTAGTTTTATATAAAATAAATATTTTATTTTAATAATGCTAATAAACGATCATTATCTTCTTTTTTCTGAATACAGAAACGAATAAATTCACCATCAAGTCCATGAAAACTCGCACAGTCGCGGATCATCAGACCTTCTTTGATACATCGTTCAAACATTTCAAAAGAAGTAGTTCCATCTAAAAGTTTTACAAGAATAAAGTTTGCATAAGCCTTAAAAACCTTAAGATTAGGACGTTTGGATAAAATATTCATACAGCGGGAACGCTCAGAATCAATATAATCTTTCGTCATTTTGATATAATCCTTATCCATAAACATTGCTTCTCCGGCAAGGGCAGCCAGTGTGTTGATCGTCCATGGATTTTTGATGCTGTTCATACGTTCAAGGAAAGAAAGGTTTCCACAGATTCCGTAACCAAGACGAAGTCCTGGAGCACAGAAGAATTTGGAAGTTCCGCGAAGAACCATGAAATTATCAAATTTTGTAGTGAGAGAAACCGCTGAGATCTTTTGGATATCAGAGGCAAATTCTACATAAGTTTCATCAATCATAACAAAGATATTATGTTTTTTACAATGTGTAAGGATTTTTGAAATTTCCTCCGTATTCAGAGCACTAGAGGTTGGATTATTCGGATTACATATTGCAAGAAGATCAACACTGTCATCGAGTTTTGCAAAAAGATCATCAAGATCTAATTGAAAATCAAGATCTTCTCTTAGATAATATTCTTCTACATGACCACCGACAAGATCGATCTCTCGTGTATATTCGGAATATGTAGGAGATAGAAGCAGTGCGTGTTTTGGACGTAATAGTTGCATTGTAAGACTGATCATCTCGGTTGCACCATTTCCAACAATGATATGTTCCATTGGGACATTACAGTATAGTGAAAGGGTAGAACGAAGTTCCTTGTAATCACGGTCAGGATACTCGCTGATACATTCAATATGAGATGCCATGCTTTTCTTCAATAAAGGTGAAATTCCTAGAGGATTGACATTTCCTGCAAAAGGAATGATCGTCTCTTTTTTGATTCCATAATAAGCTTCGACTTTCTCAAGATCACTTCCGTGAAATTCTTGTTTTTTTTCTGACATGGTAATTCCTCTTTTCCTTTAATATTGTGTCGAAATTTGGTATAATGAATACTAATTGAAATTATGTATTATTATACCCACAAAATCTTTTGGTTGGCAAGGAGCAGAATAAGAATATGTCAGAATCATTAGAAAAGTTTACAAGTATTGCGAAGGAAGATCATCAAAGAGCTAAAACGCTCTTTTTTTCTGAAGCATTTAAGGAAGAATTTCTGAAAGATAAACAAAAAGAAAAACAACTATATCATCAGCTGCTGTTGGGAAGAAACAGAGATCAGATCTTAGAAGAATTTTTACTAAGTACAGACCAGAAATCACCAGTATTGCTTGATGTAACAAAAACAATGTATCATGCAACAATTGCAAATTTAGATGAACCGCTGGAAATTACGATAAGGAAGGATGGATGGGGATACATTGCAGGAAGAGTTAAGACAGAAGGAAAGTTTATTACTCTTCACAAAGATACATTTCATGCTGAAGATTTTGAAGATGGACAGATGGCTATTTATGTGGATCTTAAAACAATACCACGAGATGGAGACAGAGACCATTTAATCGTGCAGACTGTCTATCAGACGATCGAGATTGAAGTGATATACAAAGAAGAAAAAAGTGAAAGAAAAAAGGAAGAAGAGTTTAGACAAAAGAAACTTTATGAATTATACATTGATTTTTGCAGTGGAAGGATCCGCTTGGAGCAGTTTGCTGAACGTGCAAGATCTGTACTTGATAAGATGCCAGATCATCCGGTAAGAAATCGGATTTATGATCTTATGAAACTTCATCTGGATATTCTTTGTGGCAAGGAAGATCTAAAAGAGCACATTCCGGAAGATGCAAAGAAGGAATCGCTTGAAATCTGTCAGGGATATGTCTGGTATCTGCAGGCATGTTACGATAAAGAAGATGATACGATAGATGAAGCCAGAGAAGAGATGAAAATTCTCTATGAAAACAGCGATGATATCAATGTTAAAGGATATTTGTTCTGGTTTCTTATGAATTTAAGTGAAGATTTGATGAAAGATTCAGCACTTCGAATGAAACAGATCAAAGAATTATATCAGGAGGGATGTCAAAACCCTCTGCTTCGTTTTGAAGGCTGCTGTATTTTAGGGGAAGATGAACAATTATTAACATGTATAGATTCTTATGAATTATGGGTACTGGAATTCGGTGCACAGGAGAAGATTTTAAATACAAGATTGATTGGAAAGTTATGCTTTCTTGTTTCAAGAAATAAGATATTTTCAGAAGAAATCTTATGGTTATTTATGTGTATATATAAAGAATATCCACAGACAGATGTGCTGCAGGCAATTTGTGCCATGATGATTCAGGGAAACTGTATGGATGAAGACTGCCATCCATACTATGAGGAAGCATTGCAGCGAGGTGTACAGCTGATTGGATTACAGGAAGCATTTTTAAGAACAATTCCCAAAGGAGAGTACCCATTACTGCCAGAAGAGATTCTTATGTATTTTACATACAGCATGAGTCTTGGGGCAGAAGAACAAAGCCGCCTGTTTGCCAATGTAGTACATAACAGACGCAACTATCATAAGATCTTTCCGAATTATGAAGAACTGATTCGTACATTTTTAAGAGAAGAACTGCAAAAAGGACAGATCAACGAAGATCTTATTTTACTGTATCGTTATTATTATGAGGAACTTCTTCAGGATGAGGTGTCCAGACAAAATCTTGGAAATGTTGTGTTTGTACAGAAGCTGATATGTGATAATGAATTTATTCAGAAAGCAGAGATCAGTCAGGAGTGGAAGAAAAATCTGGACGTCTGCTATCTGTCAGAGCCTAACCGATATGTAGAAATCTTTGACCAGAATGCAGCATTTATTTTCTTTGACAATGAAGGAAATCGTTATATTGGATCCGTTGCTTATCAGTTAAAACCAGTTTTTACAAGAGAACAGATGGAGATGTATTGTGAGAGTGCGGATGGAAATAATCCACATTATGTTATGTATAAAGCAGCAGGATTTGGAATAAGAGAAAAGCTTAAAGAAGAAGATTTCCCAGTTGTGCTATATGCATTAAAAAGCAGAAACTTAGATGTTGATTATGAGCAGGAATTGTTTGAGAAAGTTCTTGAGTATTATAAAGCACATGAATTGCAGAAAGAATTGCAGAATGCATTGTCTTATGTCGAATGGAAGAATTTAAAAGATGAGAACAGAAGACACATGATTGGATATTTTATTGCTGCAGGACTGTATGAGGATGCACTGAAAGGAATTGGACAGTACGGATATCAATTTCTTGACAAAGATCAGTTAAAAGAGGTCTGTTTGTATGCACTTACAACATTGAGCAACAGACGGTCAGATCTTTTGGTAGAAATGTGTATGGAATCTTTTGAGTTAGGCAATGAAAATAACGAAGTGATCAAGTATCTGCAAAAATACTTCCATGGAACAAAAGAAGAGATGTTAGCTGTATTTGATGCAGGACAGAAAGTCAGTATGTATGACAGAGTATTTGTGGAGAGTGTGCTAAGAGCATGTATTGCAGATGGCGTGGATGGAACTGAATTTAAAGTATTTGAAGAATACTTAAACCAGTCAGAAACAGACAAAGGTCTGATCAATGCAATGTTGGTGGAATATGTAAATTATGCATATGATAATAAGCAAGAACTTCCAGAGAAATTTTACGAATTGATCGGAGAGAAGATTGATCATGGGAAGATGGACTGGATGTACCAGCAATTGTATCTTGATTACTACAAAGATAAGAAAGAACAATTATCTGAGCGAAGTTTAAAACGTATTGAAAAGATCAAAGACTACCAGATCATCAGGAGAGATCATATTCTGCCTGTACTATTTGAATATGTTGATGTGATCTCACTGCCAAAATATCTTTGTGCTGAAACATTTGTACAGTTTTATGCAAAGAGCAGTGCCAATGTAGTATTTCATTATATGGACAGTGACAATGGGCATTGGATTGAAGAGCCAATGAATGAGTTACTCCCTGGATATTATGTTTTGTCCCTGGCAGTCTTTTATCATGAGCTGTCAGACTGCTATGTTAGTGTATCAGGAGAGTTAAGAAGATACAGAGAAGATGTGATCATATCAGACCATATGAAATACAGCAAAGGCAGCAGATTTTATGAATTAAATGAACTTTTAATTCATCAGCAGGATGAAGATGTTCAGAAAATGATGGAACGTTATGCAGTAAAAACAATGATGACACAGATGGTAAAACCAATGACAGAGGAATAAAATATGCAGACAGCGATACATTTTGAGGGAGATCAGGCATATATATGTGTATCTGATCATGGAAAAATTAAAGAAGAAGAGCCTGTTTCCTATGGAAGATCGAGAGTAGAATTTGTGATTCAGACTGCCAAGGCACAGGAAGAAGGAAAAATCGCAGTTGTTTTTGATGATGCAACAGGAAAGATCGTAAAGGATGCAGAAGAACAATGCATTAGATCTGGATTGCGGCAAGGACAGGTAAATTTCTTTACAAAAGAAGAAGCAGCACTTGGGGTTGTGTTATTTCGAGGAGACAATCTGGCAAAAGGAAACACAGGAATTTTTGACTACACAAGAAAACATTTTGTATATTATGAAGTAAAGAAACAAAAAGATTCAGTGATCGTGGAAGCAAAAGACTACACAGAACAGATCAAACATGCTGTTACAGACCAGGAAAAAGATGCAGCATTTTTAACGATCATCAAACAGGCATTGGCTAGAGGAATTACAACGACGATCTATTTATGTGGAGAAGGATTTGATGGAAACTGGTTTAGTCAGTCAACCAATGCTCTTTGTATCGGAAGACGAGTGTTTATGGGAAAACATCTCTTTGCATCTGGAGCGGCGTATTTGTGTGCAAACAGACAGGGAGAACAAAAAGTTCCGGCAACCGTAAATCATACAACGATCAGTCAGATTGGTCTGGTTGTTCATCATCATGGCAGGGATATGTTCTGCCCACTGATCATGGAGGGAAAACCATGGGAAGAGAGCAGAGGTGAGATGGAAATCTTTGTATCTGGAATCAATGGCTTAAGCTTTGAAGTAAGAAATCGTTCTGGAATGAAAAAAGCATCTATCCGTATGCCGCTTGATGGAATGAAAAAGGATGCAGATATTGTGTATAAATTAAAGATACAGGGAGAATACATAAAAGCAGATCAGTGCAAGATTAAGATCACAGATCTTGGATTTGGAAAGATAAGACCGGCAAGTTATCAGACATGGCAGCAGATCATTTATCTGGAAAGAGGTGATTATAATGAGTAAGATTGTTTTGTGTGAAACAAAACCTGCAAAAACAGCGTATACGATTCATAAGATCAATCGAAGTTTTCAAAGTTATGAAGAACTTTGCTGGCTGTTGGAACATTATCTGATCTTCTTTTTAAGTGAGGGGATTGACCGTTCATTAAAAAATTATTTAAAAGAATATCTGAATCTGGAGATTAAGAGTGAAGATGCAGTCCAGCAGGTAAAAGAAATCATAAATTTTCAGAATTATTTTACAGCAGATGAAAAGATTCAGTTTCAGCAGAAGATAAGGACAACTTACTTATATTCCGCTGCAAAGAAACAAAAGCTTCTGGCAGATATGTACCTGAAACATCATTTATATCTGATGGCACTAACATCTTATCAGAAATTAGAGATGGTCTCAGGAAAATTAAATCCAAATGAACAGATGCATGTATGGTATCACATGGGATTATGCCAGAGTAGAATGTTTTGTTTTGATGAGGCAAAAGAATCTTTTCGCAAAGCATTGATGCTAAAACCAGAAAAACAGATTCAGGAAGCGTATTTTATGATATCCTATCTAAGCGGGGATGAAAAAAGCTTTATCGAAGATGGAAAAGCAGTTTCTTTTGACGAGGAACACTGCAAAACCATATATGAAAACCTCAAAGAATGTGAAAAAGAGATTTTTGAGAAAGAACAGTTTGATAAACTGGCGAAAATAGATTATCATAGAAAGAAAGCAGATAAAAGCATGACCCGCCGGTTAGTAAAAACAACGTTAGGGAAGTGGAAAGATGAATACAAAGCAGAGATTATCTAATGACCTGTTAAATGATGGCGAAATCATCATAGAAAAACGTTTTGTAAAATTGTATGAATCAGAGATTGATAAGATTGATGAACAGATCAGTGATCTTAAGAAACTTGATCAGAAAGATTTTGATGCAAAAGGAGAAGTGGAAGAGAAAGCAAGAGCCTATTACCGGGCATTTGCAAGAGAATTTTATGATGTCTGTGAGGGACGAGTCAGTGATGATGAGTTCTTTGATCTTTGGGAACGCGAAGAAGAATTAAAAACAGGGATCAATTCCATTAATTCGCTGGAAGGAGAACAAAAACAGCTGGAGAAAGAACTTGCACGTGCCAATGAAGAAGAGATTTCCATGGATGGCAGGATTGCGGCAGTTTATGAAAAGAAGAAGAATAAGAAAGCAATATTGATTTCTTTTTGCCTGATGGCTGTTGCGGCAGTTTGTGTGACAGGATTTTATCTGTATCATTTCACAGTGCCAGTCAAGCAGTATGCATGGCAGCTTGCGTGTGCGGGCGTGATCGTGGTATTATTCCTACTAATCTTATTTCAATCACACAAGAAAGTTTCTGACCAGTTAAAGTTGTTAGAGATGATGGTTACTCACAAAGGTCATACAGGAAAACGGCTGGAAGATGATAAAAGAGAGATTGGAAATGATCTTAAATTCTACTATGAGAAATTTGAGAACGTATTTTCATATATTTCCCCAGAACAGTGGAAATTATTTGATTTTTGTGGTAAAGTGTCAGCCAGATTAAGATTTAGCGATGCAATCATTGAAGCGTCCGCTGATCTGGAACAATTATTAGACAAGAACCAATGGAAGACATCTGGATTCTGGATGTATCATCCAAAGGTTTTATATAATCTGATCAAACGAAGGGATTATCTGAATGCATTGAATCAGAGAAAAGATATATGTAGCAAGGAATTGATTCGTCATGAGCAGATTTTAGAAGGAATCGGTGAACAAGCAGATTCCGAAACTATAGAAGGAGTTTAGAGATGAAGAAAGAACTAGAAAAAACCTATGATCCAGGTGCGATTGAAGAACGCCTGTATCAGAAATGGCTGGATAACAAGT
>JAHZAT010000024.1 GCA_019423795.1 Clostridiales bacterium | reverse complement strand
AAATAGCCGATTACCGTTGTGAGAGGGGTGCGTATATCATGTGCCAGATACATAACAATTTCATTTTTCTTTTCTTCTGCCTGCTTGCTCAACAGAACAGACATTTTAATCTGATTGAGCTGTTCCTCCAGTTCTTTCAGTGGCTCAGACAACGATACTGTATGATTGTTCTGCTCATAGACCGTTTGGGTTGCGTCAATTACTTCATCCAGATAGCCCCACGGCTTTTTCCAATAGTAATTGAAGATACATATAAAGCCGAGCATCAGATACAAAATAAAAAGCAGATCAAGCCGCCAGTAGAGCCATGCAAAAATACCGTTGTCAAATTTTGAAAAGATGTAGTCCAAGATAAGGGTCAAACCATATCCAACAACGGTATAAACCAGCAATGATAGGTATAAGCGCGCTTTAAGGCGCTTTTCTGTTGATTTATAGGAAAGTTCGCCTTTGGCTCTTTTCCAAAAGAAAAATAGCCCACATAAAAGTGGGCAGAGCAAACAGATGATCATGGTTTTAGAAAATATAAAAACCTTCTTCACCAAAATCATCACCAAACACATCTTCATTTAGGAAATAATCCATATCCAGCAGGTCCTCCTCGCTCATATGGCGAATGTTCTCGGATGTCATACCTTCTGGAGAATTTAAAATATATTTTTCGCGTAGCTCTTTGATCTTCTTTTTCATGGTAGGGTTCCTCCTTTATATGAGGATCATAGCCAAAAGAAGAAAGGATCGCAGTACGCCACCGGTTAAAACTACGGAAAGCATTGCGAAGGAAAGTATAGTTGAAATGAGAGACATTACGCCAGAAAGCATCATCACTGTAACCGCCTTCAGAGATGAGACAATGGATATGAGGATTCCATTTAAGATCCCTGCCGAAAGTATGCAGGACCATGATAAAACCAGGGGTAAAGTTTTTGTGTTTGTTCATTTTAGAGAATAAACGAAGGACAACACTGGAGACGGAATGAAAGAGACAGTTAAGGAGAGAGCGATCCTGCAGGAAAAAATCACGGAGGGACGCATCAATGGTAAAAACGCAATGACGGTGTCTGACATTAATGAGCTTAAAGGACATAGAGGTAGTGCGTTCCATGGAATATTTATTACCGCAGGTAGGGCAGAAACGACTGTGACAACGGAAAGGAACAAACTTGAGATTTCCACAGTTGGTACAGCCATACATGGCACCACCAAAAGAAGGATCACCACAGTTGATTATCTTATCGATATTTTCCATCTCAGCAGGTCTGGGATGAAGAGTATATTTAATTTCTTCATAATGATCTGTAAAGATCTCTTGTAGGATATTCATGATTCTATTATGAAGGAAAAAGACAAAAAAAGAAACCCACCCCTTAAGAATGAGGGGCAGGGGAGTTGAAGTGTCGAAGACACTTTTTTATGTTATAATGAAGATACAAATTTAACATATTGAAATATGAAAGGAACAAACTAGTGAAACGATGTAAAATTACAGCAATACGTAAAACAGAATATAAAGACTTAATGGAACAATATGAAAATCCTATGGAGCATGCTTGCGATATAGAAGAAGGGCAAGTATTTATTGCAGAAGGATGGAAACGTCCCGAAGGATTTTGTGAAAGTGCATGGGAAAGTATCTCTCCATTTGTTATGACGTTGGCTTATGGCGGCAGCGATATTTATGAAGGATGGATGAAGAATAAAAAGTCAGCAATGATCAGCTGTAATGATGGATTCCGGCCAGTTAGTTTTTATATTGAAGTTTTGGAAGATTAAAGAAGCTAGAGTTTTATTTTATAAAGAAATATGATACTATTTATTATAAATATGGTAATTACAGGAGGTGCAATACAGATATGGGAAGTTATTTAAATCCCGGAAATTTTTCATTTCGAGGTAGTCTTCGCTCTAAAATATATGTAGATAAAAGTGAATTAATTGCAAAGACAAACGAAGTTCTTTATACAGAGCAAAAATATATCTGTGTAAGCCGTCCTAGACGATTTGGAAAATCCATGGCAGCAAATATGCTTGCTGCATATTATGATCGAAGTGAAAATACAGAAGAATTATTTCAGAATCTGTCAATCAGTAAGGATAGATCATACAAAGAAAATCTGAATCAATACGATGTGATAAAAATTAATATGCAGGAATTTCTAAGTATGTCAGAAACAGTAGAAGAAATGCTTCAGATGCTGAAAGATTATTTGGTTTCAGATTTCAAAGAAGCATTTCGAGAAATACAGTTTCGAGACGAAAAGAACTTGATTCAGGTTATGAAAGATGTATTTTCTTACACAAGATGTCCTTTTGTAATTTTGATCGATGAGTGGGATTGCTTGTTTCGTGAATATAAACAGAATAAAGAAGCACAGAAAAAATATCTGGACTTTTTGCGTGCATGGTTGAAAGATAAAGATTATGTGGCACTTGCTTATATGACAGGAATTCTTCCAATCAAAAAATATGGATCTCATTCTGCATTGAATATGTTTACAGAATATTCAATGACAAATCCAAGAGAAATGGCAGAATATTTTGGCTTTACAGAAGTAGAAGTTAAAAAGCTGTGTGAAAGATTTCATCGGAATTTTGAAGAAACACGCGCATGGTATGATGGATATGAACTTGTGACAGTGGATGGAGAAGAAAAAATTTGTTATTCCATGTATAGTCCAAAATCAGTTGTTGATGTAATGTTAAGTGGGGTATTTGACAACTATTGGAATCAGACAGAAACATATGAGGCGTTAAAATCATATATAAAGTTAAACTTTGATGGATTAAAAGATGCAATCATTCGTATGCTTGCGGGAGAAAGAGTTCAAGTTAATATAGGAACATTTTCGAATGATATGACAAGCTTTCAGGGGAAAGATGACGTTCTGACATTATTGATTCACTTGGGATATTTGAGCTATCATTGGCCTGATAAGACAGTTACAATTCCAAATAAAGAAGTTTCTCAAGAATATATTAATGCGATCAGTACAATGGATTGGGCTGAGGTTACAAGATCTGTGGAAGATTCCAAAATGCTATTAGAGGCTCTATGGAATATGGATGAAAAAGCTGTGGCAGCAGGAATTGATAAAGCACATAGGGAAATTTCAATTCTTCAATATAATAATGAAAATGCATTAAGTTGTACAATTAACCTAGCTTTTTATTTTGCAAGGGAATATTATACAATCATAAGAGAACTTCCAACAGGAAAAGGATTTGCAGATATTTGCTTCATTCCAAGAAAAATACATCTTGATAAGCCTGCTGTGATCATAGAACTAAAATGGGATAAAACAGCCCAAGGAGCAATTCGTCAGATTAAGGAAAAACAATATGTAGATGCGTTAGATGAGTATCGTGGAGAATTGCTTTTAGTAGGAATTAACTATGATAAAGGGACAAAGATGCATACATGTGTGATTGAACAAATGTGTAAGGAATAATTGCAGAAAATATTTTAAGAAAGCTAATTATAAAGAAGAAGTCACTAAAGGCGGAAATCATGCACAATTTGGCAGTTATGGCAAACAATCAGGACATAAAGTCGACTCCCTGCGATCCAGTGATAAAATATGTTTTACAGTTTATGGAAATGAAATGGTCAAAGAGGAATCTTATTAAAACAATTTGCAATGAAATATTATCCAAATGAACAGATGGTGGATGAAGAGATTGCACAGGCAGGAAAAGCTGCACAGCTTTTTGAGATAGAGATTGAACATATGAGTGGAAAAGAAGTACAGGAACGATAAGAAATTTAATATCAACTCATAAATTCCCTAATATCTTCCAAAATACAAGCAAATTCGATGACATAAGTATATAAAAAAATTGATCAAACAATGATGGAGGTATACAAAATGTTAAATGAATCCGTAGTAAAATTATTAAAAGAAGGTATGTGGGATCTTGCAACATGTGCAAATGGAAAACCAAATGTAGTGCCAGTTGCATTTAAAGATGTGACAGATGATGGGAAATTAGTTGTAGGAGATGTGTTCCTTGAGACAACATTAAATAACTCCAATAAAACTTTTAAAACACAGATTATTTATGTAATGAAGATATCGCTATAGAAGTATTCTTAGCGATATCTTTTTCATGGTAGGGTTCCTCCTTTATATGAGGATTATAGCCAAAAGAAGAAAGGATCGCAGTACGCCACCGGTTAAAACTACGGAAAGCATTGCGAAGGAAAGTATAGTTGAAATGAGAGACATTACGCCAGAAAGCATCATCACTGTAACCGCCTTCAGAGATGAGACAATGGATATGAGGATTCCATTTAAGATCCCTGCCGAAAGTATGCAGGACCATGATAAAACCAGGGGTAAAGTTTTTGTGTTTGTTCATTTTAGAGAATAAACGAAGGACAACACTGGAGACGGAATGAAAGAGACAGTTAAGGAGAGAGCGATCCTGCAGGAAAAAATCACGGAGGGACGCATCAATGGTAAAAACGCAATGACGGTGTCTGACATTAATGATCTGTAAAGATCTCTTGTAGGATATTCATGATTCTATTATGAAGGAAAAAGACAAAAAAAGAAACCCACCCCTCAAGAATGAGGGGCAGGGGAGTTGAAGTGTCGAAGACACTTTTTTATAGAAAATTTCGATGAAATCCCCTATGAAATAAAAATGCTAATTACTCAGTACAGTCCCATGGCTACGCTGATTTTTTCGATATCCAGAGGGAGAAACACCCATCCATCGTTTAAATGCCTTAGAAAATGTTGCAGGGTCTCCATACCCGCAGGAATTACTGATGCTTTCAATAGAAAGAGTCGTTGTACTTAATAACTCAGATGCTTTCGTGAGTCGAAAAGTCGCAAGATAATCTTGAGGACTTTGTTGGAAATATTTTTGAAACAATAAGTAAACATAACTTCGATCAATACAAAGATATTTCGCAATGTCATAAATATGAATCCCATCCCAATAATTATTTTTAATATATTCGACTGCTTTGTTGATATAAACATATTCAGAATCTGTCTGTGTATCTGTCTCCATTGGATTTTCTGCAAGAATTGAAAGAAACTCATATAAAAGACCAGTTCTTCGAAGATCTGAAGCAAAACCAGATCTTGCATGAACTAGCATATCATTGACAAGCCAGTATAAATCTTTCCCTTTATCACAATGAAAAACTGGCTGCGAAGAAGAAAGACCAATCTGTTTTAATAATTCAGGAACCATCGTTCCGTTAAATCCAACCCATAAATATTCCCATGGTTCTTTTGCATCAGCTTGGTAAAAAGTAAGCTCATCTGGTTCGATAAAGAATCCTTGCCCAGTTTCTAAATGATAGGTCTTATCACCTTTTTGAAAAATTCCTTTCCCGTTTAAAATAAAATGAATTAAATAATGTGGGCGGACGGCTGGTCCAAAACTATGGAGAGGAGCTGTCGTAGAATATCCGCAAGTATCTTTGATTTGGTGGGCATTTCCAATCACGGAACTTGCGGCATGTTTGATCGGATTTGTCTTTTTAAAGAAGATAAGAAAAACAAAAGTGGATCGGTTAACACATTAAGAAGGAGGAAAGTATCATGGCAAAAAGAATCATTACGATCAGTAGAGAATTTGGAAGTGGCGGCCGTTTTATTGGAGAAGAAGTGGCAAAACAGCTTGGAATTGCTTATTACAGTGAAAATATCATAGATCAGATTGCACAACAATCTGGATTATCACCAGAATATATCGAAGAAAATGCAGAATTATCACCCAAAAGAGGATTTTTTGCCTATGCATTTTCAGGTCGTGATATTACAGGAAAATCCGTGGATGATATGTTGTATGAGGCACAGAGAAAAGTAATCCTGGAAATCGCAGAAAAAGAGCCTTGTGTTTTGATTGGAAGAAATGCAGATTTTATATTGAAAGATAGAGAAGATGTGCTGAATGTATTTATATATGGAGATATGCCAGAGAAGATCAAACGTATCTGTAAGTTATATGATGTTACGGAAGATGGGGCAGTGAAACTGATAAAGGATACAGATAAAAGACGAAGGACAAATTATAATTTCTATACGGAACAAAAATGGGGAATGGCTAAGAATTATACATTGTCATTAAACAGTTCACAGTTGGGATATGCAAGGTGTAAGAAGATGATCATGGATTGTGTGGATATTTGCATTTGAAAAAGGAATTATTTATGGAAAAAATAGCGACAGGTAGAAAGTTGTGGTAAAATATAAGTAATTAATCGAAAGATTAAAAGAAACTTTGATATGTTACAATGAAATGGAGGGGATGAGGATGAAGTGTCCATATTGTAACAAAGAAATGGAAAAAGGATATATTCAGTCAAAGCATGGTCTTGGATGGAATAGAAAAAAGAGAGTATTAGCAGTTAGCTCTGGATGGTTTGCAGATCAACCATTGGAATATGAAAGCGTTGCTTATCGATGTGGGGATTGTAAGAAGATTATCATTGATTATAATCAGCAGGAAGAATAAAATTTTTCACAAGAGGGTTGCAAATGCAGTTTCACAAAATTGGGAATTTGCATAGATAATAGAAATGTGATGATGAGGCATTGTATATTACTAAAGTGATATACAGTGCCGTTATTTTTGTGATATAATAAAAATATAGATGAGAATATCATCAGATTTATTACAAAGTGTAGGACTTATTTTGCAGATTGGAGGCAAATATGAGCAGAAAAAGCAGAACAAAAAGCAAGACAAGAGCGAATGCAAAGACTAGAACGAAAAAAGCTGTTACAGCAACAGCGAAAAATACGGATACAGAAAAGACTACTATTTCAACAGTAGAAAATACGGATGAAAAAACTACAGCTGTTAAAGCAGTAAAGAAAACGGAAGAAAAACAGATAGTTCCAACAGTTAAGAAGACGGAAGAGAAAAAAGCAGATATTCCGACAGTAAAAGATACGGAAGAGAAAAAAGCGGCTGCTTCAACAGAAAAAAAGGCAGCTAAGAAAAAGAAAGCTGTTTCCACTGCAAAAAAAGAAGATACTAAAAAAGAAACTGTTCCAGTTGAGCAAGAAGTAGTTGCTAAACAAGAAGCACCTGTAGAACAGGAGCAACCAAAGGAATATGTAGATCTTGGACCAAGAAGAAGTGTCGTTTTCATTGGCTCAGAATGCTATCCATTTGTAAAAACAGGAGGACTTGGAGATGTCATGTCTGCATTGCCAAAGAGTCTTGCAAAATTAAATGTTGATGTGAAGGTTATTCTTCCAAGATACAAATGTATTCCTTGGGAATATCAAGAAAAGATGGAGTATAAAGGCTCTTTTTATATGAACCTTTGCTCTGATGGAAAACAATACTATGTTGGTATTATGGAATATCAGGAAGACGGCGTTGTTTATGATTTTATCGACAATGATGAATTTTTCTCCTGGGGTAATCCATATACAAATCTGATCGATGATATTCCAAAGTTTTGTTATTTTTCCAAGGCAGCATTGGCGGCACTTAATTATCTGGATTGGGTTCCAGATGTTGTACATTGCCATGACTGGCAGGCAGCTTTGGTGCCATTGTATCTAAGAACATGTTTTGCCGATACAAATGTAGGACGTGCAAGTGCAGTACTTACGATACATAACCTCAAATTCCAAGGTATTTATGATAGAAAGATGATCCAATACTGGTCAGGACTTCCGGACTATGTATTTAACAAAGACTGCCTGACTCAAAACTGGTTAGATGCGAATATGTTAAAAGGAGGAATCACATACTGCAATAGACTTACAACTGTAAGTAATACATATGCAGGAGAGATTCAGACAGAAGAATACGGAGAAGGACTTGCAGAGCACCTAAGATATCATCAAAATAAGATCAGAGGAATTGTAAATGGTATTGACGTTAATATCTGGAATCCATCCACAGACAAACTGTTAAAAGCCAATTATGATGCAAGCAATGCAATCGAAAATAAAAAGATCAATAAGAAAGCACTGCAGGAATCTTTAGGTTTAGAAGTAGACGAAAATAAAATGGTGATCGGACTGATTTCTCGTCTGACAAACCAGAAAGGACTGGATCTTGTAAATGATGTAATTCCAGGTGTCATGGATGGAAATACACAGGTCGTTGTCCTTGGTACAGGTGATTCCTGGTATGAAGATGCATTCCGTTCTTATGAGAATCAATACAAGGGAAGCTTCTGTGCTTATATCGCCTACAATGAGAATGTAGCTCACAACGTTTACTCAGGATGTGATGCCCTCTTAGTTCCATCAAGATTCGAACCATGCGGACTGACACAGCTGATCGCTATGAGATACGGTGCGATTCCAATCGTAAGAGAAACAGGAGGACTTAGAGATACCGTTCAGCCATATAACATGTTTGATAATACGGGAAATGGCTTTACATTTGATAGATATGAAGGCGGTCTGCTCTATGATACGATCAACAGAGCAAAGACCTGCTACTTTGAAAATCGAGCAAACTGGGATGATATGGTCATTCGCGATATGAATAAAGATGTATCTTGGGAGACAAGTGCATGGCAGTATAAGAATATGTATTTGGAGCTGACACCAAGATAAAATTCTCATTTGTAGGTAGTGTTGTATATATTAGTCAGAAAGAAGATAAATATTTCTTCTTATCTTCTTTCTGACTAATACAAAGGAACGCTATTCAAATCACTACACAGTGTGTATGTTAAACGATGTTGGTTGATAAGTTTTGTATTCGTTGACGGAAGATGAAAGGAGTTTAAGAACACCGATTTGACGAGATGTTTAAAATACATTCAAAGCTTCAATCCTCTGTCTGAGAAATTCCTAATTTATAGCCAATAACATTCTCCACACGTGTTCGGTAGTGGTTTCGATCACGCAAATTAAAATTTCCTCAAAAGCAACGGCACCTCTGCTAAAAGCATTCCAATCCACCCGGCAAGATAAGAAAATGGCAATGCTTCGATCTGCAAGGAAAAATGAAACACAAGAACAGCCGCAAATATCACACGAACCGACATATTCACAAAACTACTGATCAAAGTAATCTTAAGATCTCCGATTCCGCGAAAATATCCCTGAACTCCATTTGTAACTGCAGGGAACAGATACATCAAAGAGATTAGTTTCAAATAAGTCACACCATGCTTGCACACGACAGGATCATTTGAAAAAAGCTGCATCAATGGGTGAGCCAAAAAGAAGCATACAAAAAAGATAAAAATTCCATAAAAAAGTTCAATCTTCATTCCACAACGAAAAGCAGCCTTAATACGATCGGTCTTTTTTGCACCTTTATTTTGTGCCATCAAAGCTGCCATCGCACATCCCTCACTTCCCATATGAAAAATAAGCACAAAAATAAGATCTCCAAATACATTGACAACAGAACTGATGATCAAAAAATAAAGAGGAGACTTGCTGTCTCCAAGAGCATGAAGCGTACTTGCAAAGCAATTATACATAAATGTAAAGATAAGCCCAGAAAAAATAATCCTTAAATAAAGTTTTGTCATAGGAATGATCACGAAATCCACCTGCATTAAGGTCAGGATTGGGTGAGCAAATAAGATGCAAAGAATAGACAATACAAGAGAAAAAACAATATAAATGTGGTGTGATATTTCCAGTAGTAAGGTCTTTTTCCATTGTAATAATTCTCCGCTCTTATGTAAATTTTACACTGTAGGCTATTGTATCATGTTTTGATGATAATCTCAAAGATCAGAGTGTTAAATTTGATTAAGAACTGATATAATAGGAGAAACAACAAAGATTTTGAAGGAGAGGAAAATGAAACTTGCACTAGTACAAATGAGCATGAAAACAGACATACAAAAAAATCTTGACAAAAGTCTGCAATACTGTGACAAAGCAAAGGTGCGGATCTGGTCATAGTTCCAACAGCGAATACGAAAGCATAACCAATGGAGACGTTTGAATGGGAAATGCGTGTTCAGGCAATGCATAACCAGAAGGCCAGAACAGTATAGTTAGAGATGTTTCATAATCTTTGGCATATTAATAAATAGAAAGATAAGTAAGAAATTGGAGAGTATCACTATATGGAAAAGTTAAATAAAAAAGCATACTATCATCTACCAGGACTATTTGAATTTTATGAGCTGTATTGCGTATTTCTTCCATTATATAGAAAACATAGAGAATATTTCTATGAATGGTGTGAAATCAGCTCTATCTATGGATCTCCGGCGGATTGTATCTGGGGAGGAGGTCGTGCTGGCTTTGGTTCGGGTAATCCAGAAGAAGCTTTAGAATTAATGAAAGAATATGGAATCTCGGCACGACTAACGTTTAGCAATAGTTTGTTAAGAGAAGAACATCTGTCGGATAGGAAATGTAATGAATTATGTAAATTATTTGAAGAAACAGGGCAAAAAAGAAATGGTGTGATCATCTATTCTGATTTATTACTTGACTATATAAAAAAACATTACAAAGGCTTATATTTTGTTTCTTCAACGACAAAAGTTTTAACAAACTTTGAAGAATTTTTAAATGAGGTAAAGAAAGAAGATTTTAAATACGTTGTACCAGATTTTCGCTTGAATAAAGCATTTGATCAATTGAAAAAATTATCAAACGTGGAAAAAGATAAGGTAGAATTCTTATGCAATGAATGCTGTTGGTATGGATGTAAGGAAAGAAAGCAGTGCTACGAAACAGTCAGCAGGAAAAATTTAGGAGAAAATATTTCAGAACATATCTGCCAAGCACCAGAAGCTGATCAAGGATACCGTTTTTCAAAAGCAATGAAAAATCCAGGATTTATAAGTGTTGATGATATTAAAAATACTTACTTGCCAATGGGGTTCTCTAATTTCAAAATAGAAGGACGAAGCCTTGGAAGTGCTTTAGTATTGGAGTTTCTGCTTTATTATATGGTAAAGCCAGAATATCAGATTCATGTGAGGGAAGAAGTATATTTGGATAATATGCTGGATTTATTTTAAATTTTAAGTTGTGGAGTTGGCCAATTTAATGTGGTGTGTATGGAGAATGGTATCAGATAAGAATTAAGGTTTTCTCAGACAGATAATATGAAATGTTTGATGGAATTGTGGTTTTTATTGGGAAGTGGAGCAAGTGACTTATTGGATGAAATCAGGGAAAAACGTAAGATGTGTTGAATGACGGGTTAGAATTTTAAAAAATAAGGGGTTCCATTTTCTTCAACAATTTAGTATAATAGAGAGATACAGTGAAATATATATTGAAAATAGGAGAGAAAAATGGAAAAGAAAAATGACTTTAAGCCATTTATTCCCGCAGATAAAGTGTTACCTGAATTTACAGTTACATCAGTAATTCTTGGTATGATCCTAGCGGTTATATTTGGTGGTGCCAACGCTTATTTAGGATTAAGAGTTGGTATGACTGTATCAGCCTCTATTCCAGCGGCAGTTATTTCTATGGGTGTGATCCGAATGATCTTAAAGAAAGATTCCATTCTTGAGAATAACATGGTACAGACAATTGGTTCAGCAGGTGAATCATTAGCGGCAGGAGCAATTTTTACAATTCCTGCTATTTTTATCTGGGCATCAGAAAAAGGAAGTGGAGTGAGTGCTCCATCTTTCGTATCTATTGCATTGATCGCTCTTTGCGGTGGTATTTTAGGAGTACTTTTTATGGTACCTCTTCGTACAGCCCTGATCGTAGAAGAACATGGAACACTTCCTTATCCTGAAGGAACAGCTTGTGCAGAAGTACTTTTAGCCGGAGAACAGGGTGGAAGCAAATCAAAAGTTGTATTTGCAGGACTTGGAATTGCAGCAGTTTATAAATTTATTGCAGATGGTTTAAAACTTTTCCCTAGTGAAGTTCAATTCTCAATGCAGGGAAATTATACAACCTCTGTTGGTATGGATGTCCTTCCAGCGTTAGCAGGTGTAGGTTATATCTGTGGAGCACAGGTATCAAGTTATATTTTCGCAGGTGGTGTGTTATCATATCTTGTGTTAATTCCTGCAATCGCTTATTTTGGTGGAGATTCTGTATCAAAGGTTGTTGATGAAGCAGGAAAGGCACTAGCTTTTAATCAGTTATCTGCTTCTCAGATCTGGAGTAATTATGTCAGATATATCGGTGCAGGTGCTGTAGCAGCAGGTGGACTGATCAGTTTGATCAAGACATTTCCTACTATGGTTAAGACATTTGGACATGCCATGAAAGGATTTGGTAAGACAGGTGATAGTCAGCTAAGAACGCAGCAGGATTTATCTATGAAAGTTGTTCTTGGAGGAGTATTGATCATTGCAGCTTTAATCTGGTTATTACCAGAGATTCCAGTAAGCCTCTTAGGAGCATTGATGATCGTTGTCTTTGGTTTCTTCTTTGCAACTGTATCATCCAGAATGGTTGGTATTGTAGGAAGTAGCAATAACCCAGTATCAGGTATGGCGATCGCAACACTGATCGTAACAACATTTATCTTAAAAGCAACTGGTAATACAGGAGCAACAGGTATGGTATCAGCAATTTCCATTGGTACAGTTATTTGTATCATTGCAGCTATGGCTGGTGATACTTCACAGGATTTAAAGACAGGTTATATCGTAGGTGCGACACCTAGATTACAGCAGATCGGTGAATTGATCGGTGCTATTGTGGCAGCATTTGCAATTGGAGGAGTTATGTATCTTCTGAATGCAGCATGGGGATTCGGTTCTGACCAGATTCCTGCACCACAGGCAACTTTGATGAAGATGGTTGTTGAAGGTGTTATGGGTGGTACATTACCATGGGTATTGATCTTCATGGGAGCATTTATCGCCATTGTTGTTGAGATCCTTGGAATTCCAGTATTAGCATTCTCTATTGGTCTTTATTTACCAATTTACTTAAGTGCACCAATCATGGTTGGTGGAGTTATTCGTTGGTTTGTTGACAATAAGAAAAAATACGACAGTGATAAAGCGAGAAAAGATGGATCAGACAGAGGTGTCCTTTATGCGGCAGGTATGATCGCAGGAGAAGGTATCGTTGGTATCCTTCTTGCTGTATTAGCAGTATTTAATGTTGCGGATAAGATCGATCTTTCTTCCGTATATGGAGGAGCTTTTGAAACGACTGGCAACTGGGTTGGTTTAGTAGCGTTTATAGTATTACTTGCTACACTATTCTACTTCACAAGAAATAAAAAGACGATTGAAGTAGATGCAGAAAAATAATAAAATAAATATGTATTTCAGTGAGAAGAAAGCACTGCTGCGATCATGCAGTAGTGCTTTCTAAATAAAAAGGTGAATTGATGAAAGATAAGAAGAATTATATTGATCATATCCCGAAGATCAATGATATGAAATGGGAAGTATTAGAAGATGGAATTGTAGAAATCACTGTAGAAAATAAGGGATTCTATAATACAATCGCACAGAAATTGTTTAAAAGGCCACGATATAGTTTCATCAAATTAGATGAATATGGAAGTTTTGTGTGGCAGAAGATCGATGGAAAGAAAAGTATTTACGAGATAGGGAAAGAACTTGAAAGCGCTCATGAAGGTGCAGCGACACAATTATACGAGAGATTGTCACAATATTTTGCAATTTTAGAAAGAAACAAATACATTATTTTTGAAGAATAAACCTTATTAGGTAAAAGGAATTTAAAATGAAATTATCAACAGCGATCATAGGTATTGTTTTATTTGCCATAGCGACGATGATCCTATATGGATGGGGAATCGTTAAACAAAAGAATCAGACAAATGACCTGATGAATTTGCTTTTTAGCAAAGGACAGGATAAAATAAAAAAGTATTTAAAACAAAATGAATACATTACAATTTCACAAGTGGAACAAATTTGCGAAGGTCTCGAAGCAAAACAGCCATTTTCAAGAAATAGAGCGGTTGTAAAGGATAAGAGAGACTATGCAAAAAAACTTGTAGAATATATGCTGAAGACGAACCAGCTTGAAAAAGAGGGTAGTCGTTATAAAATGCATAAAAAATAAGGAGGACATAGAGATGTCAGTATTAGGAGAATTACAGCCAAACAAAGTATTTCAATATTTTGAGGAGATTTGTGCAATCCCTCATGGGTCAAGAAATTTACAGCAGATCAGTGATTATCTGGTAGATTTTGCGAAAGCACATGGATTAAAATACAGACAGGATGAAGATTTAAATGTGATCATCTGGAAAGATGGATCAAAAGGGTATGAAGATTCTGATCCAGTCATCCTTCAGGGACATATGGATATGGTAGCAGTGAAAGAATCAGACTGCGACAAAGATATGGAAAAAGAAGGATTAGACTTAGAAATTGATGGAGATTATATTTTAGCCAAAGGAACTTCCTTAGGTGGAGATGATGGAATCGCCGTTGCATACACACTTGCCGTATTAGATGATGAAGAAATGGCACATCCACCGATTGAAGCGATTTTCACAGTCAATGAAGAAATCGGTATGTTAGGAGCAGCAACCATTGATGTTTCTGATCTGAAAGGACGTTTATTTATGAATATGGACTCTGAAGATGAGGGCGTATTCACAGTCAGCTGTGCAGGTGGAGCATCTGTGATCTGCAAGATTCCATATGAGACAGAAACAGTCAATGCATCAGTCATCGAGATTAAAATGGATGGATTTACAGGTGGACATTCTGGAGTTGAGATCATCAAAGGACGTATGAATGCAAACTGTGCAATGGCAAGAGTGTTGTTAAGTTTGTTCAATGAGGTTGAAATGCAGCTTGTTTCAGTAAATGGTGGAGAAAAAGACAATGCGATCGCGAAATTCAGCGAAGCATCTGTTGCAGTACTTCCAGAAGAAGTAGAAGAAGCAAAACAGATCATTGAAAATACATTTGCACAGATCAAAGAAGAATATAAAGTGACAGATCCTGGTGCAAGATTAACAGTAAATGTAAAAGAAACTGCTGACGTAGAGACATTTACAGAAGATACAACATTTGCAGTAGTGACTGCAATGGTTCATATGCCAAATGGTGTTCAGAGAATGAATCCAGAGATTGAAGGATTGGTACAGACATCACTAAATATGGGAATTTTAATAACGAAAGATTCTGAAGTACAGATGACATTTGCAGTTAGAAGTTCCAGTGAAACAGAGAAACAGTATCTGATCGCTCAATTGACATCTCTGTCTGAAACATTAGGTGGAGAGATAGAAATCGTAGGACCATATCCAGGATGGGAGTATAAAGCAGATTCCAGACTACGTGAAGTTATGGTTGAGGCATACAAAGATTTATACAATGGAGAAGAACCTGTGGTTGAAGGAATTCATGCAGGACTGGAATGTGGAATCTTTGCTTCAAAATTACCAGGACTTGATGCGGTATCCTTTGGTCCTCAGATGGAACATATTCATACGACAAATGAAGTATTGAGTATTTCATCTACGGAACGTACATGGGAACTGGTTGTTAAGACATTGGCGGCATTGAAATAAATTTTAAATTTTGTAATTGGCCAACTGTAGATTTCGAGTATATGATAAAAAATAAATAAACGATCAGAAGAGTAGCTAGAGAATTTACCGACGTATCAGGTGATTAAGAATGGACATTGGAACCAGGATCGATTATGTAAGAGTTGATACGCACAGAGATAATCAGTCAATGCATATTATCTGGAATATGATGATAAGAGATCAGGAGGATTTGCGCCACTTGCGAAAGTAAGCGGAGATAAGAAAGTAGTTTTAGGACTAGTGACTACAAAAACACCAGAACCAGAAGACAAAGAAAAAGTGATCGCAAGAATTCATGAAGCAGCAAAATATGTACTACTTGACCGCCTATATTTAAGCCCACAGTGCGGATTCGCGTCATGCGAGATCGGAAATAAACTGACAGAAGAACAGCAGTGGGCAAAACTTAAACTTGTAAAAGAAATCGCAGAAGAAGTGTGGGGATAAATTCTAATTTGCGATGGTAGGCTTTTGTATTCGTTAACAGAAGATCAAAGGAACTTAAGAACACTGATTTGATGAGAAGTTTGAGATACATTCAAACTTCATATCTTCTGTCATGAAAAAAACTAGTTGAGTTTTCCCAAACCTTTCTATACAATAAATAAGAAGAAAATAAATGAAAGGAATTAAACTTATGGAAGAATTCTTACAAGTAGGAGCGATCGCGAACACACATGGTATCGCAGGGGAAGTCAAAGTATTTCCGATGACAGATGATATCAAACGATTTAAGAAATTAAAAGAAGTATATTTAGATACAGGAAAAGAAAGAAAATTATTACATGTAGTATCATGTAAATTCGTAAAGAATCAGCCAGTTTTAAAATTTAAAGAATTTACAAATATTAATGAAGTAGAGATGTATAAGAGAAAAGGACTGTTTGTTACAAGAGATCAGGCAGTGCCTCTTGGTAAAGATGAATACTTTATTGCAGATCTGATCGGCCTTTCTGTGATCAGAGAGGATAATGGAGAAGTTCTTGGAAAATTAACAGATGTTTTACAGACGGGTGCAAATGATGTCTATGAAGTGAAAATGGAAGATGGGAAAGAAATTTTGCTTCCGGCGATCAGAGAATGTATCAAGAAAGTAGATCTTCAAAAAGGCGAGATTACAGTTCATGTGATGAAAGGATTATTAGATGAATAGATTTCATATATTAACATTGTTTCCAAAGATGGTAATGGATGGGCTTAATACAAGTATTATCGGCAGAGCGATCGATGCAGGACTTCTTGAGATCAATGCGGTTAATATCCGTGATTATTCTACCAATAAGCATATGAAAGTAGATGATTATCCATATGGAGGTGGAGCTGGACTTGTGATGCAGCCGGAGCCGGTTTATCGTGCGTATAAAGATCTTACAAAAAACATGAAGAAAAAGCCAAGAGTCGTTTATTTGACTCCGCAGGGAACAACGTTTCATCAGGAGATGGCAAAAGAACTTGCAAAGGAAGAAGAATTGGTCTTTTTATGTGGACATTATGAAGGAATCGATGAGAGAGTTTTAGAAGAGATCGTTACAGATTATGTATCTATTGGGGATTATGTATTGACTGGAGGTGAACTTCCAGCAATGGTTATGATTGATTCGATTTCAAGACTGGTTCCAGGAGTCTTACATAATGATGATTCCGCAGGGGATGAATCCTTTGAAAATGGATTGCTTGAATATCCGCAGTACACAAGACCACCTGTATTCTTAGATAAAGAAGTACCAGAAGTCCTTCTCTCAGGGCATCATGAGAATATCCGCAAATGGAGACATGAACAGTCAGTGAAACGAACCAAAGAGAGAAGACCAGATCTTTGGAAAGCATATGAGAAGGAGATGGAAGAAAACAATGGGAACAAGTAAGATCAGACTTGTTGCGGTTGATATGGATGGAACCCTTTTAAATAGAGAACGTAAGATCACACAATATACACAGAATGTCATCCGACGTGCGGTTAGTCAAGGTGTTGTTTTTGCACCTGCAACAGGACGAGCGGTCAATGCACTTCCACAAGAATTAAAAGATATGGAAGAAATCCGTTATGGGATTTTCAGTAATGGGGCGACAATCTATGATTTAAAAGAAAAGAAAGTTCTTTATAAAAATCAGTTTGAGCAAAAAAGGATTTTGGAATTAATGGATTTTCTAAAACAATTTGATGTAATGCAAAGTTACAGTATGAATGGACAATCATATGCTGCGAGAAAAGACATGGAAAATGTTGATTATTATCAATTAGATTCTAATACGAAAGCGATCATTCATAATTCAAGAAAACTGATCAATGATCTGGAAGATTTTTTAAAAGAACATGACAAGACGGAAACAGTAGAGAAAATAACTTTATTATTTCGTACAAAGGAAGAAAGAGCAAAGGTCTGGAAAGCATTAGAAAGATTTGATGATATCCAGTATTCAAGTTCTCTTCCAAAGAACATTGAAATATCCAAAAAAGGATGTAATAAAGGAGATGGGCTTCTTCATTTGGCTAAGAGTCTTGGAATTAAAAGGGAAGAGGTCATGGGCTGTGGAGATGCAGATAATGACAGGGAATTGTTAGAATGCTCAGGATTTTCTGTAGCCATGGAAAATGGAATCGATGAAATAAAAGAGATTGCAGATTATATTACGGTAACGAATGAGAAAAATGGTGTTGCCAAGGCGATGGAGAAATTTGTATTAATTTAATACTAATATATAGAGCAAGCATATAAAGATATCTGAATTGAAAAAAATACAAAAAAAGGCTTGCAGCATACAAAAAAATATGATAATATGTTCAAGTTGTTATAAATATGGATGGTCCTCTGTTACATTTGGTATTAAGAACATCTAAAAACGTTCAAGGAGGAACAACAATGAGCGCACAGGATATTATTAAAAGCATCGAAGATGCACAGTTAAGAGAAGTTGCTGAATTCAAAACAGGAGACACTGTAAGAGTTCACGCGAAAGTAAAAGAAGGAAACCGTGAAAGAATCCAGGTTTTCGAAGGAACAGTCATCAAAAGACAGAATGGTGGAGCACGCGAAACATTTACTGTAAGAAAACAGGCAAGTGGTGTTGGTGTTGAAAAAACATGGCCAGTACATTCTCCAATCATCGAAAAGATTGAAGTAGTAAGACGTGGTAAAGTAAGACGTGCTAAATTATACTACTTACGTGATCGTGTTGGTAAAGCAGCAAAAGTAAAAGAAAGAGTATAATCAGACAGAGATTATCAAAAGAGAGGGATAGGCTGTATAAGCTTATCCCTGTTTTATTATATAGGATTTTGCTATATAATATCACACAGAGAAATTATATAAGGAAAGGAGTTCTCTATGAGGAAAGGATATACAATGACCTATCAGATGCGTAAGAAACAACGTCAGCAAAGAGAAATTATTATTCAATATGCACTTAAATTTGTAGGTGTTGTGTTACTTGCATTTTTGATCGTGCGATTCGTATGTTTCAGTTTTACGATTCAGGGAGATTCAATGTCACCATCGATCAAAAAAGGTGAAAAGCATCTGGTAAATCGTTTGATCTATCAGATCAAGGGACCAAGTAGATATGATGTGATCGTATTTAAGGCAGATGATAAGAATGGAAATTATTATGTAAAACGAGTTGTTGGACTTCCTGGAGAAAAAGTTCAGATCAAGAATGGACGAATTTATGTAAATGGAAAGAAAACAAAAGCATATTCCAGTCAAAAGATTTTATCCGCAGGACTTGCATCAGAAGAAATTACATTAAAGAGCGAACAGTACTTTGTCGTAGGAGATAACTACAATAATAGTGAGGACTCCAGAAGTGCAAGTGTTGGAAATATAAAAAGATCAAATATTGTTGGAAAAGTCGGTATCAAATACTGGCAGTGATAACAGAGGGAAGGAGATAGAAAAATGGATTTTCAGTGGTACCCAGGTCATATGACCAAAGCAAAACGTATGATGCAGGAAAATATGAAACTGATCGATATCATGATCGAGCTTGTGGATGCAAGAATTCCACTAAGCAGCAGGAACCCTGATATTGACCAGTTAGCAGCGAATAAATCAAGACTGATCTTATTAAATAAGACAGATATGGCGGATGAACGAGTGACTGCACAATGGGAAGAATATTTTAAAGAAAAAGGATTTTATGTAGCAAGGACAAATGCAAGATCCGGAAAAGGTGTCAAAGGGACACAGGCGATCGTCATGGATGCGTGCAAAGAAAAATTAGAAAGAGACAGAAAACGAGGAATTAAAAATCGTCCGATCAGAGCAATGATCGCAGGAATTCCAAACGTTGGGAAGTCAACCTTTATTAATAGTCTGGTTGGAAAAGCCTGTACAAAGACAGGAAATAAACCAGGTGTTACAAAAGGAAAACAATGGATCAAGTTAAATAAAAATATTGAATTATTAGACACACCAGGGATTTTGTGGCCTAAATTTGAAGATCAGCAGGTTGGATTACGTCTTGCATTGATCGGGTCTATCAGAGATGAGATTTTAAATCAAGATGAAATGGCAATTGAACTGATCGAATATCTGAAAAATCATTATAAAGGAATTTTAGCAGATCGTTATCAGGTAGATGAAAGCGAAGACAAAGTGAAGATTTTAGAGCAGGTTGCAATGAATCGTAATTGTAAGATGAAAGGAAATGAATTAGATTACGAAAAAGCATCCAAGATTCTGCTAGAAGAATTCAGAAATGGGAAATTAGGAAAGATTTCTTTGGAAGTTCCAGAGGAAATAAAAGAGGCATAAAAGTCTCTTATGGGGCAGGTAAAACAATGTTTAAAAGTATAATAAGATTACTGGTAACTATTCTGATCACAATCGCATTTGCTTTTTTGATGATCACATATGTGGGAGAGAGAACAAAAGTAAGCGGGCATTCAATGGAGCCGCAGCTGCATGACCAAGATCAAGTGTTGTTAGATAAGTTGACATATTGTTTTCGTAATCCTAAAAGATACGAAATTATCGTATTTCCTGGTCCAGAAGGCGGGGATCAGTTTTTTGTGAAACGAGTGATCGCACTTCCGGGAGAAACTGTGAAGATCGCAAAAGGAAAAGTTTATGTGAACAATAAAGAAGTGAAAGATTATTCTAAGGATCATACAACGGATCCATGTGAGTTGAAGTCAGAACTGCATCTTAAATCAGATGAATATTTTGTTCTAGGGGATAACAGAGATAACAGCAATGACAGCAGATACAAAGAGGTTGGTACAGTAAAGAGGGCAGAGATTACAGGAAGGGTCGTCTTTAGATTCTATCCTTGGAAGAGTGCAGGAGTGATCCGCCCATAGGAAGGATTTTATGACAAAGAAAGAAGAGCGAGAAGCCAGAAAATTAGAAAAGTTAAGACTTGAAAAAGAAAGAATGTATAAAATGTTTTCTTTCGAGAGAGAATATGCGGATCGTCAGTCCATCTGCGGAATTGATGAAGTTGGAAGAGGACCATTTGCAGGTCCGGTTGTTGCAGCAGCAGTGATTTTACCAAAAGATTGTGATATCTTATATCTGAATGATTCCAAGAAACTTTCTGAGAAGAAAAGAGAACTTTTATATGATGAGATTTATGAAAAAGCAGTAGCAATCGGAATTGGAATGTCTTCAGAGAAAGTGATAGATGAGATCAATATCCTGCAGGCAACCTATAAAGCAATGCAGCAGGCAATTTCAAAGCTTTCCGTAAAACCAGATCTTTTATTAAATGATGCAGTTACAATCCCAGAGGTAGACATCGAGCAGGTACCGATCATCAAAGGTGATGCAAAAAGTGCGTCAATTGCAGCGGCAAGTATTGTTGCAAAAGTTACAAGAGACCGAATGATGAAAGAATATGATGCAGTCTATCCGGGATATGATTTTGCAAAGAACAAAGGATATGGAACAAAAGCACATATTGAAGGAATCAAAAAACAGGGAATCTGCGATATTCACAGAAGAACATTTGTAAAGAAATACATATAAAAAGAACTATATAATATGAAGAAGAATAACAGAGAAACCGGGGCAAAGGCAGAAGCGATTGCCTGCTGGTTTTTAGGACAGCAAGGATATGATATTCTTGAACAAAACTTCTATACGAAAGTCGGAGAGATTGATATCATAGCAAAAGAAGGTCAAACATTGGTTTTTGTGGAAGTGAAATACAGAAAAGATGATAAAAAAGGATATCCGGCACAGGCTGTAGATCAAAGAAAACAGCAAAAGATTCGAAAGAGTGCAATGATTTATTTAAAGAAGAATCATTTATCCTTTGAACAGCAGATGCGTTTTGATGTAGTAGAGATTTTAGGAAAGAAGATCAGGGTGATAAAACATGCATTTTAAGAAATCAAATGACAATCAGTCTACGATATTACATGAAGGAAATGTTCCATATCTGACATTTAGAAAATTAGATCAAGCAGGAGTCAGACATGGATTTTCAACTCGGATAGGTGGAGTCAGTGAAGGGATGTTTGCAACACTGAATTTAAGCTATAACCGTTGTGATAAAAAGGAAGCCGTGGATGAAAATTTCAGGCGAATCGGGAAAGCAATTGGATTTGATCATACAAAACTTGTGTTTTCTAATCAGATCCATGAGACAAAAATCCATAAAGTAACAAAAGAAGACTGCGGAAAAGTCATGAAAGATATGGATGGTCTTGCAACAAATGAGCCAGGGATTCCGCTTTATACAGGATATGCAGATTGTGTTCCATTATTCTTTTATGATCCTGTAGAAAAGGTTGCAGCATTGGCACATTCTGGATGGAGAGGAACAGTTGGAAGGATCGGTGCCAAGATGGTACGATTTTTGGAAAGTGAATTTGGATGCAAAAAAGAAAATATCGTTGCAGCGATCGGGCCATCAATTTGTCGAAGCTGCTATGAAGTCAGCGAGGATGTTGCAGAGAAATTTAAGAAAGAACTGACAGGACATGATGCAAAGGAATTTCTGGATGATAAAGGAAATGGAAAATATCAGTTAGATCTTTGGAAAGCAAATGAGATCATTTTAACAGAAGCAGGAATTCTTCCAGAGAATCTAGATATTACAGATATCTGCACATGCTGCAATCCGGACTTATTATTTTCACATAGAGCAAGTCATGGAAAACGTGGGAATTTAGCAGCATTCATCGTATTATAATATGATATAAAAATAGTATTTTATTTTGTGAAATTCTTCACACTGGACGAATTTCATAAGATAAGGTATACTTAGAAACAGTACAGGTTTTTGAAACATTTAGAGAGGTATATAGATTATGAGTAAGCCGATCATTGCCATTGTAGGAAGACCCAATGTAGGAAAGTCTACATTGTTTAATGCACTGGCAGGAGAAAAAATTTCAATTGTAAAAGACACACCGGGAGTAACAAGAGACCGTATCTATGCAGATGTAACATGGTTAAACTACCAGTTTACATTGATTGATACAGGCGGTATTGAACCAGATAGCGGTGATCTGCTATTAAGTCATATGAGAGGACAGGCAGAGATCGCGATGGAAACAGCTGATGTGATCATCTTCCTTACAGACGTAAGACAGGGACTTGTTGATGCCGATTATCAGGTGGCAGATATGTTAAGACGATCTGGAAAACCAATTGTTTTAGCGGTCAACAAAGTAGATAATTATGAGAAATTCGTTCTGGATACTTATGAATTTTACAATCTGGGACTTGGAACGCCATTCCCAGTTTCAGCAAATTCTAAGATTGGATTTGGTGATCTGTTAGATGAAGTTCTTGTTCATTGTAATCCACAGGATGCAGATGAGAAAGAAGATGAGAGACCAAGAGTTGCGATTATCGGAAAACCAAACGCAGGAAAATCTTCTCTGATCAACAAGTTATTAGGAGAAGATCGTTTAATTGTTTCTGATATTGCTGGAACAACAAGAGATGCGATCGATACAACAGTGAAACGTAATGGAAAAGAATATGTATTCATCGATACAGCGGGACTTCGAAAGAAGGCCAGAGTGAAAGAAGATATTGAACGTTACAGTGTCATCCGTACTGTTGCAGCTGTAGAACGTTGCGATGTGGCAATCTTAGTTATTGATGCAGAAGAAGGAATCACAGAACAGGATGCCAAGATCGCAGGAATTGCACATGAACGCGGAAAAGGTATGATCATTGCGGTCAATAAATGGGATTTGATCGAGAAGAACGATAAGACAATTTACAAATTTACAAATCAGGTCAGAGAAGTACTATCTTATATGTCTTATGCAGAACTTGTTTTCATTTCTGCGAAGACTGGACAGCGACTTCCTAAGATCTTTGATGTACTTGATATGGTTATCGAGAACCATGCATTACGTGTACAGACAGGAGTCTTAAACGAGATTCTTACAGAAGCGGTTGCTATGAAACAGCCACCATCAGACAAAGGAAAGAGATTAAAACTTTACTATATTACACAGGTTTCTGTGAAACCACCAACATTTGTTGTATTTATCAATGATCGTCAATTGATGCATTTTTCATACACAAGATATCTTGAAAACCAGATCCGTAATACATTTGGATTCAGAGGAACACCAATCCATATCATTGCGAGGGAAAGGAAGGAAAGATAATGGTAGTTTGTATTGTTGTGTGTATGATCGTCGGATATTTATTTGGGTGCATCCAGACAGGATATATTGTCGGGCGTGTAAACAAGATCGACATTAGAGATTACGGAAGTGGAAATTCCGGGACAACGAATACATTAAGAACCCTCGGAAAGACAGCAGCGATCATTACGTTTCTTGGAGATGCAGCCAAAGGACTTGTGGCAGTTAATCTTGCAAGATATGTGATCATGCCTGCATTTGGTGTAGAGGGAGAAGCTTATCTTTGGCTTTTGACAGGGTTTGCAGTAGTACTAGGACATAATTTTCCGTTTTACCTTGGATTTAAAGGTGGAAAAGGAATTGCAACAACAGGGGGAGTTATTTTTGCATTTCACTGGCAGCTTGGGTTGATCTGTGCAGCAGTATTTTTGATCATTACGATCATTTCAAAGTATGTATCATTGGGATCGATCTGCATGGTACTGATCATACCGTTTATTTTGTATTTTAACAATCCACAAGACTGGAAATTAGTCGTTGTTGGATGTATTTTTACGGCCATGGCAATCTGGCGCCATCGTGCAAATATTGTTCGTTTGATGAATGGTACTGAGAATAAATTAGGTCAGAAAGTAAAACGTTAGGAGGAACTAAGACTATGAAGAAAGTCAGCGTTATTGGTGCAGGAAGCTGGGGAAGCGCTCTTGCAGTGTTATTAGCAAATAATGGACATGAGGTGACTTTATGGACACATGATCCACATGAAATCGAGATGCTTTCTACAAAGAGAGAACAGCAGGAAAAATTACCAGGTGTAAAATTACCAGATAATATCGTAATTGAAGCAGATCTTGAAACAGCTTTAACAGATGAAGATGTTGTTGTTATGGCAGTTCCTTCACCAGTTGTTCGTACGGTCGCAAAACAGATGTCTCCTTTCGTGAAAGATGGGCAGATCATTGTGAATGTTGCAAAAGGTATTGAAGATGTTACATATAAGACATTATCTGATATCATCGAAGAAGAAATTCCAAATGCAGAAGTTTGCGTATTATCAGGACCTAGTCATGCAGAAGAAGTAGGAATAGGAATTCCTACAACGGTTGTAATTGGTGCAAAAAATAAAAAGACAGCAGAGATGCTTCAGGACGTATTTATGAATAAAGTATTCCGTGTATACACAAGTTCAGATATTATCGGAATCGAACTAGGAGGAGCATTAAAAAATGTTATCGCATTAGCAGCCGGAACAGTTGATGGTCTTGGATATGGAGACAATACAAAAGCAGCGTTAATGACAAGAGGAATTGCGGAGCTTACACGTCTTGGAGAAGCCATGGGAGGAAAGCCAGAGACATTCTCAGGACTTACAGGAGTTGGAGATTTAATCGTTACATGTACAAGTGTACATAGTCGAAATCGTAAAGCAGGATACTTAATGGGAAAAGGTATGACTGCCGATGAGGCCATGAAAGAAGTAAAAATGGTTGTAGAAGGTGTATATTCAGCCAAAGCAGCCCTTGGACTTGCAAAGAAGTGCAATGTATCTGTACCAATCGTGGAAGCAGTGAACAGAGTACTATTTGAAAATGCAGATCCAAAAGAGGAAGTTTCAAACTTACTCCTTCGTGAGAAAAAACAGGAACATACAAATCTGGAATGGGATTAATCAGATTTTATATAATATAAAAACATAAACATATACAAAACATAAAAACATGAAGGAAGGAAGACAACAATGGAATCATTTAGGGAAATGTCAAAAGAAGAGTTACAGGCGCAGGAAGTGGAAGTAAACAAAAAGTATCAGGAATTTAAAGATCTTGATCTTTCACTCAACATGGCAAGAGGAAAACCAGCACCAGACCAGATCGATCATGCAAATGGAATGCTTGAGACGATGACGGATTATCATGCAAAAGATGGCTTAGATGTGCGTAATTACGGAGTCCTTGATGGACTTCCAGAGATGAAAGAGATTTTCAGTGATCTGCTTGATATCCCAGCGAAGAATATCATCGTTGGAGGAAATGCAAGTCTGAATCTGATGTTTGATCAGATGATAAGACTGGTCGTATTTGGAACAGAAGGAGAAAAACCTTGGGGACAGCTTGAGAAAGTAAAATTCTTATGTCCAGCACCAGGATATGACAGACATTTCATGGTTACAGAAACATTAGGATTTGAACTGATCACAGTTGATATGACACCAGAAGGTCCAGATATGGATCAGGTAGAGAAATTAGTAGCAGAAGATGAAAGTATCAAAGGAATCTGGTGTGTACCAAAATATTCTAACCCACAGGGAATCTGCTACAGTGATGAGACAGTTGACCGTCTTGCTTCCATGAAGACAGCAGCCAAAGATTTCAGAATCTTCTGGGATAATGCATATGGAGTACATCCAATCTTTGAGGATGTGAAAGTTAAGAATATCTTAGATGCATGTAAAGAAGCAGGAAATGATAACAGAGCATACTATTTCTTCTCAACATCAAAGATTACATTCCCAGGTGCAGGAGTATCTATTATTGCATCTAGTGATGATAATATCGCAGAGATCAAGAAAGTTATGACAGCCCAGACAATCGGATATGACAAGATCAATCAGCTTCGTCATGTACAGTTCTTTAAGAATGCAGATGGAATCAGAAAACATATGCAGATTTTAGCAGACTGTTTAAAACCTAAATTTGAGACAGTTCTTAATACATTAGACAAAGAACTTGCTGGAAGCGGATTAATTTCATGGGAAAGTCCAAAGGGTGGATACTTTGTATCTGTAGATGTTCTTCCAGGATGTGCAAAGAGAGTGGTGGAACTTGCCAAAGAAGCAGGAGTTACATTAACTGGAGCAGGTGCTACATATCCATATAAGAAAGATCCAAAAGACAGTAACATCAGACTTGCACCTTCTTACCCTACAGTAGAAGAATTACAGCAGGCAATGGATCTGTTTTGTGTATGTGTAAAGAAAGCAGGAATTGAAAAACTGTTAGAACAGGCATAAGATTTATGCATCGTTAAGAAATATTATGAGGAGTATTCTTTATCAAAGATGATAAGGAGTATTCCTCATTTATTTTTGTAATGATATCATTTGATTTTGAAATACAAATTCAAAGATTGTATCTGTACAATTAACACGTTGATGTGATAAAATAAAAATGTTTATTCGTAAAACAACAAAAAAGGAGTTGATTACATGAAATTTACAAAGATGCACGGTTGTGGCAATGACTACGTATATGTAAACTGTTTAGAAGAAAAGATCAATAACCCGAATAAAGTGGCAAAATTTATCAGTGACCGGCATTTTGGAATTGGTTCTGATGGAATGATCTGTATCTGTCCGTCAGATAAGGCTGATTTTAGAATGGCCATGTATAACTCTGATGGTTCTGAAGGAGCCATGTGCGGAAATGGTGTCCGCTGTATTGCTAAATATGTCTATGATTATGGACTAACAGATAAAACGACGATCACGATCGAGACAAAGGGTGGAATCAAAGAATTAGACCTTACAGTAGAAGATGGCAAGGTTACATGGGTAAAGGTTGACATGGAAGCACCAATTACAGAAGCTTCTAAGATTCCAGCAATCTATGATGATCTTACAGAAGTGATCGATCAGCCAGTGATCGTTGATGGAAAAGAATATAATATCACATGTATTTCCATGGGAAATCCTCATGGAGTTGTATTTGTGGATTCTGTTGCAGATATTGACATTGAGAAGATCGGACCGAAGTTTGAGAATCATCCAATGTTTCCAGATCGCGTGAATACAGAATTTATCGAAGTAGTTGATGAAAATACAATTAAGATGCGTGTATGGGAGAGAGGTGCAGGAGAAACTCTTGCCTGCGGAACAGGAGCCTGTGCAAGTGCTTATGCATCTTATTTAAATAAGAAAACAGGAAAGAAAGTCTTAGTACATCTCTTAGGTGGAGACCTTCAGATCGAATATGATGAAGAGAAAGATACGATCTTTATGACAGGACCAGCAACAACAGTATTTGATGGTGAGATCGATCTTACAGGAATTGACGATTAAGAGTAGAAAGACAGAAGAATTATTGGAGATAGAACATGATTTTAAAAGAATTATTAGAACGCTCAGAATATACCCTTGTACAGGGAAGTGAAGATGTAGAGATTTCTACATTAGTATATGATTCAAGAAAGATTGAAAAAGGCAGTGTATTTGTATGTATCAGTGGAGCAGCTTTTGATGGACATAAGTTTGCAGCACAGGCAGCAGAGCTTGGAGCAGCAGCGATCGTTGTAGAGAAAGATGTAGAAGTTCCAGAAAGTTTAACAGTGATCAAGTTTGATAACACAAGACTTGCATTAGCTGAAATGTCAGCAGCATACTTTGGATATCCGGCAGAAGAATTGACAACGATCGGAATCACAGGAACCAAAGGAAAGACAACAACAACATATATGATCCGTGCAGTCTTAGAACATGCAGGACAAAAGACAGGACTGATCGGAACGATTGAGACGATCATTGGAGATGAAAAAATTCCATCCGTCAATACAACACCAGAATCTTACATCGTACAGGAATCTTTCCGTAAGATGGCAGATGCAGGTCTTAAAAATGTTGTAATGGAAGTATCTTCACAGGCTTTGATGCTTCATCGAACAAGTGGATTTGAATTCGATTATGGAATTTTTACAAACCTTGCAGAAGACCATATTGGGGAAAATGAGCATAAAGATATGGATGATTATATTCATTGCAAGAGTTTACTATTCCAGCAGTGTAAGCAGGGAATCGTTAATGGAGATGATGATTATGTAGAAAGAATCATCAAAGACCATACATGTGCGATTGAAACTTATGGAATGAAAGATACAAATGATGTCTACGCAGAGAATATCACAAGAATTCAGGAACCTGGATATCTTGGAGTTGCGTATGATCTTAAGGGGAAACAGGAATATAACGTACATGTAGATATCCCTGGAGATTTTACAGTATATAATTCATTGGCAGCAATCTCTCTTTGCCGCCATATGGGAATTGTCAAAGAAGATGTATTATCTGCATTAAATACAATTCAGGTCAAAGGACGTTTAGAGATCATCAAGACTCCTGGAGATTATACATTAATGATCGACTATGCACATAACGCTATGAGTCTTGAAAGTCTTTTAACAACGATCCGTAAATATAATCCAAAGAAGATCTATTGCTTATTTGGATGTGGTGGAAACAGAGCAAAAGCAAGACGTTATGAGATGGGAGAAGTATCATCAAAACTTGCAGATCTTACTGTTGTAACATCTGATAACCCAAGAAATGAAGAACCAATGGATATCATCAATGATATTTTGATTGGTGTTCATAAAGCAGATGGAGAATATGTTACAATCCCAGACCGTAAAGAAGCAATCAAATATTGTATGGAACATGCCGGAGCAGGAGATATTATTATCCTTGCAGGAAAAGGACATGAAGATTATCAGGAGATCAAAGGTGTGAAACATCACATGGATGAGAGAGATTTGATTCAGGAAATCATCGAAGGAAGATAGAATATCTGCCTTTTAAAATATAAAGAAATAAAGGAGAATTACAAACGTGGAAGCAAGAATTTCAGGAACAACAAAATTATTTGGACTGATCGGTTCACCGGTTTCACATTCCGCATCACCAGCGATGCAGAATTACGGGTTTCAGGCATGCGGAGTCGATGGAGCTTATCTTGCCTTTGATATTAAAGAAGAGGAAGTACCAGAATTCATCAAATCCATGCGTCTGTTAAATATCCAGGGATGCAACGTTACAATGCCAAACAAGACAGCAGCAGCCCAGAATATGGACGAATTATCACCAGCAGCAGAACTGATCGGAGCTGTAAACACAATCGTAAACAGAGACGGAAAATTATACGGACATATCACAGATGGTGAAGGTTTTGTTGCAAACTTAAAAGATCATGGAATCAGCGTTGAAGGAAAAGATATCGTAATCTTTGGAGCAGGTGGAGCAGCAACAGCCATTCAGGTACAGTGTGCATTAGATGGAGCAAAATCTATCACAATTTTTAACCCAAGAGATCCATTTTTTGAAAGAGCCCAGAAGATGGTTGAGAAGATCAAAGCCAAAGTACCAGCATGTCAGGTGGAATTATATGATCTGGATGCAAAAGATACAATGCGCACAAAGATTGATGGAGCAGATATCTTAGTAAATGGAACATTGCTTGGAATGAAACCAAAAGAAGATACAACAGTGATCACAGATACAACAATGTTCCACGAAGGATTAGTTGTAGCAGACGTTGTATACAATCCAGAAGAAACAAGATTCTTAAGAGAAGCAAAAGAACATGGATGTATCACAGTTCCAGGAAAAGGAATGTTATTATGGCAGGGAGTTGCATCTTTTAAATTATTCACAGGAAAAGATATGCCTGTTGATGAAGTAAAAGAAAGATTCTTCCAGGGAGTATAAGATACATATTGGAATGTTACAAAAGACCAGATACGGTAAATATACTGTTTTCTGGTCTTTTTTTTTTAGAACCTTCATATACTTTATCAGTCTATGAAGGAGGAACTTATGGATCAGTTTAATGTATATAAAGATATGAAGGCAAGAACAAATGGGGAGATTTACATAGGGGTTGTTGGTCCGGTGCGTACAGGGAAAAGCACATTTATCAAGCGTTTTATGAACCTGATGGTATTACCCAATATCGAGGACGAGAATGACAGAAATCGTGCGAATGATGAACTTCCACAGTCATCAAGCGGTAAAACAATCATGACAACTGAGCCGAAATTTGTCCCAAATGAAGCAGTTTCTATTAAAGTAGAAGATGGAATAGAATTAAATGTACGCCTCATTGATTGTGTAGGTTATATGGTAAAAGGTGCAACAGGTCATATGGAAGGAGAAGAAGAGAGACTTGTAAAAACACCATGGTTTGATTACGAGATTCCATTTACAAAGGCAGCAGCAATCGGGACAAAAAAAGTTATCACAGATCATTCTACGATCGGGGTGGTTGTAACATGTGATGGGTCTTTTGGTGAAATTGATGCAAAGCAGTATGAACCTGCGGAAGAAGAGACAATCAACCAGCTAAAGGCTTTAAAGAAACCATTTGTAGTATTATTAAATACGATTCATCCATATTCAGAAAGTACAAAACAATTAGCAGAACAAAAAGAAGAAAAATATGGAACAAAAGTGTTGCCGATGAATTTGGAGCAAATGAAAAAAGATGATATCTACCAGTTTTTAAAGAGTATATTAATGGAATTTCCAATTTCATCGATTGGATTTTATGTTCCAAGATGGACGGAAATGTTAAAAAAAGATCATCCGTTAAAAATGGAATTACTAGAAATGGCTAGAGATGTCATTTCAAACAAAACAACGATGAAAGATATCTATGATGATGAAGATAAACAATACAAATACATAACAAGCCAGAAAATAGAATCGGTATCAATGGATAGTGGCGAAGTAATCATAACTGTAAAAGTGGGAGATTCCTATTATTATGATTTCTTAAGCGAAACTACGGGAATGGAAATTCACAATGAATATGAATTTATCCGGATCATGGGAGAACTTTCAAAGAAAAAGAAAGAATATGAAGAAGTCGGGGAAGCACTTGCAGCAGTTAAGCAGCGAGGATATGGAGTGGTAACACCAACGAAGGAAGAAATTGTATTAGAACAGCCGCAGATCGTAAAGCATGGTAACAAATATGGGGTAAAGATCAAAGCAAGTGCTCCATCCATTCATATGATCCGTGCCAATATTTCCACAGAAATCGCCCCAATTGTCGGAGAAGAATATCAGGCGAAAGATTTGATGGAGTATATTGAACAAGGTTCACAGACTCCGGGAGAGAGTATGTGGGATGTTAATATTTTTGGAAAAACGCTGGAACAGCTTGTCGGAGATGGCATGCAGACTAAGGCTTTAAAGATGACCGATGAAAGTCAGCAAAAGCTTCAGGATACAATGGAAAAGATTATCAATGAAAGTAATGGAGGTCTTGTATGCATCATTATTTAAGAACGTTGACAAACGGATAGAAAAAGAATATACTTTGATAGACAAAGTGTTTTTTTGATTCATAGAATTTAGCAAAATAAAGACGGATCAAAGATAGAAAAAGAAGCGATTAAGATAAGTGGAGTAATTATGTCTGTAAAAATATTAGGAACAGGAAGTTTTCTTCCAGAAAAATCAGTAAGCAACGATGACCTTTCCAAAGTAATGGATACAAGTGATGAATGGATCTCATCAAGAACAGGAATTCGAAGCAGGCACATTTCAATTGAAGATACAACCTCAACAATGGCAGTCAAAGCAGCAAAGAAAGCATTAGAGAATGCAGGGGTCAGCGCAGAAGAATTAGACCATATTTTTGTTGCAACGTTATCAGGAGATCATGCGACACCAAGTACATCCTGTCAGGTGCAGAAGGGAATCGGAGCGGTCAATGCAGTGTGCATGGATATCAATGCGGCATGTTCAGGATTTGTGTATGGATTGAATACAGCAATCGCATATGCAAGAGCAGGAATGGGCAAGAAGATGATGATCATCGGAGTTGAGACGCTTTCTAAGATTCTTGACTGGAGTGATCGAAGCACTTGTGTATTATTTGGAGATGGAGCAGGATGTGCGATCGTCGAAGCGGATGATTCAAGAGAGATTTACATTGATGCAGGGTCTGATGGAGCAAAAGGAGATGTCTTAACATGTGAGGAAAGACACCTTAACAACCTTCTTGTAAAAGATGATTCACCAATGCAGCAGGTCACTATGGATGGGCAGGAGGTATTTAAATTTGCAGTCCGTATGGTGCCAAAGAGTATTACAAAGGTGCTTGATCAAGCTGGAGTTGATAAAGAAGAAGTGAAATATTTTGTACTTCATCAGGCAAATCGAAGAATCATTGAGGCAGCGGCCAGAAGATTAAAACAGCCGATCGAAAAGTTTCCGATGAACGTAGATCGATGTGCCAATACATCATCTGCAACGGTGCCAATCCTTCTAGATGAGATGAACCAGAAAGGTATGTTAAATCGCGGAGATAAGATTGTTTTAAGCGGTTTTGGCGGAGGACTTACATGGGGATCTGTTTATCTTACATGGTAGGTGGATAACCAACAAGATACGAAAGAGAATAAAAATAGTCAGCTTACATAGAAAAATAAGAGTTGACTATTTTTTTATGTAAATATAATAGCAGGAATCCTGCAATGCAGGATTCTTTTTGAAGTTAAAATATGGTATAATGAGTGGATAAGTACAGGAGGGAATCGAATTAATGGAATTACAGTTATGGAGAGAAATGCTCACCCCATATGAGCTGGCAGTAGATGAACTTGTGTTAAAGTTTCGGCATATTATAAGAGAATACAGGAACGTCGGAAGATATTCACCGATCGAGCAGGTTGACGGACGTGTAAAATCAATTTCAAGTATCTTAGATAAGATGCAGAGAAAGAAGATTAATGTCAATGATGTGGAGAAGGAATTAGAAGATATTGCAGGAGTTCGACTGATCTGCCAGTTTGTGGAAGACATTGATAAGGTTTTGGAGATCATAGAGAGCCGTTCCGATATGGAGATCAAGAGCCACAAAGATTATATTTCACATTCCAAAGACAGTGGATATCGAAGCTATCATGTGATCATTTATTATGAAGTGAATACAATTTATGGGAAGAAACGAATTCAGGCAGAGATTCAGATCAGGACACTTGCGATGAATTTCTGGGCAACGGTAGAACATTCATTACAGTATAAATATAAAGGAGATATTCCAAAACACGTAACTGATAAGCTTCTTGTGGCAGCAGATGCGATTGATGTCTTAGATCATGAGATGTCAACGGTTCGTGACGAGATCATGGACGCACAGAATTCGTTCCGTAAGAAATCAAATCTTGTATCAGAGATTCTTCATACGATGCAGAATTTATATAAAGTTGCAAATCGTCATGAAGTTTTAAAGATTCAGGATGAATTTTATAAAATATACGAGACAGGAGATATGGAACGCTTAGAGCATTTTAATAAGCAGTTAGATATCATTGCAGAAGGATATCGTGCTCAAAGCATTTCTTAGGAGAGATATGAAATTACCAGAATTATTTGAAGAGAAGATGAGACGCCTCTTAGGTGAGGACTTTGAAGAGTATGAGAAGCATTTAGATGATCCTGCATACTATGGAATCAGAGTGAATACATTAAAGATTTCTGTGGAGGATTTTTTAAAGATCTGTCCATTCAAAGTGACAAAAGTACCTTGGACAGACAATGGATTTTATGTAGACAGAGAAGAAAAACCATCCAAACACCCATATTATCATGCAGGACTTTATTATATTCAGGAGCCAAGTGCGATGACACCAGCTTCCTACTTACCAGTAGAGCCGGGAGATCGCGTACTTGATCTGTGTGGAGCACCAGGTGGAAAATCAACAGAACTTGGAGCAAAGTTAAATGGAGAAGGACTTTTAGTATCTAATGATGTCAGTATATCAAGAACGAAAGCATTGATTCGTAATATTGAGATGTTCGGGATCAGAAATGATATGATCCTTTGTACCGAAGCCAAATATTTAGTACCATCAATGACAGGTTTTTTTAATAAGATTTTAATTGATGCCCCATGTTCTGGGGAAGGAATGTTTCGAAAAGGAAATAATGAGATCAAGAACTGGCAGCAGAAAGGAAGTGAACCATATGCGAAGTTACAGCGAGAGATCGTTGATGATGCGATCAAGCTGTTAGCTCCAGGTGGTATGCTGTTATATTCTACCTGTACATTTTCTCCAGAAGAGAATGAACAGGTCATAGAATACCTTTTAGAGAAGAATGATGATCTTTCTTTAGTCCCAATGAAGATGTGTGAAGGTTTTGATCACGGACATCCGGAATGGACATTGACAGGAAGAGAAGATATCAAGCAGTGTATCCGATTATGGCCTCATAAGATCAAAGGAGAAGGTCATTTCCTTGCATTATTAAAGAAAGAAGATGGACCACAGCCAACATTCAAATATGAGAAGATCAAGAAAGTAAAACTTACTCCTGAGACAGAAGAATTCTTTAAAAACTGTAAGATGGATATCGACTGGAGTCATGTCAGGGAGCATCAAGGCAAGTTATTTTATTTAAAAGAAGATATTCCAGAGATGAAAAAGGTCAGAGTTCTAAGAAAGGGTCTCTACCTAGGAGAGATGAAGAAAGGTCGATTTGAGCCAAGTCAGTCATTTGCGGTGGCACTTTCAGCAGATGAATATAAGCCATATCTTTCTTTTGATATCAACGATGAGAATACCATAAAATATTTAAAATGCGAGACATTAGATGTTGATACAGCAACCGAAGGAATCCATCTGATAGGGACAAATGAATTCCCATTAGGATGGGCAAAGATCAAAAAAGGACGACTGAAGAACAAATATTCTTCCAGCTGGAGATGGTTATAATGGCAAAGAAAACCAGGTTAGACAAATTTTTATGTGACAGTTTAAATATCACAAGAAAAGAAGCAAAAGAAGCGATCAAAAAAGGAAAAGTTACGATCAATGGGGAAATAGTGAAGAAACCAGAAAGTAAACTGGATGCAGAGGATGATCAAGTGGAATTAGAACATCAGCCGGTTATATTTGAACAGTTTCATTATCTGATGCTTCATAAACCGCAAGGTGTTGTCTCTGCGACAAAGGACGATCATGATAAGACAGTGCTTGATCTGATCCATGAAAACTTTAAAGATAAGCTGTTTCCAGTTGGCAGACTCGATAAGGATACCGAAGGATTACTAATTCTCACTGATGATGGGATGCTTGCACACGAGCTGCTTTCTCCAAAGAAACATGTAGATAAGGTATATTTTGCAAAAGTATCTGGAAGCTTTACAGACGAAGAAGTTAAAAAATTTCAGGAAGGTTTGGATATTGGCAATGGAGAGAAATCAAAGGAAGCAGATCTTGAGATACTGACAGCAGGAGAAGATCAGTCAGAAGTTTTGATCACGATCACAGAAGGAAAGTTTCATCAGGTAAAACGTATGGTAAAAGCGGTTGGAAGTGAAGTTTTATACCTAAAGAGATTATCTATGGGATCTTTAAAGTTAGATGAAAAATTAGAACTTGGAATGTACAGAAGATTAAGCGAGACAGAGTTACAAGAACTAAAGGAGCATACAAATGTTAGAAAATAAAAAGGCAGTGATCTTTGATCTGGATGGAACATTAGTAGATTCCATGTGGATCTGGAGAGAGATCGATATCCGTTTTCTTGGAAAGTATGGGTTACAGGTGCCGGAAGGTTTAAATGATGAGTTGGAAGGTTACAGTTTCCATGAGACAGCAGTATATTTTAAGAAGCGATTTGAACTGCCTCTTACGATTGAAGAGATTATGGAGACATGGAATCATATGGCTTCTGAAATCTATGTGAATGAAATTCCATTAAAAGATGGAGTCCAAGATTTTATTTCGTTATTAAAAGAACGAGATATGAAGCTTGCGATTGCAACAAGTAATTCCAGAAAATTAGCGAAAGACTGTTTAAGAGCAAATGGCATTCTGGATGCGTTTGATTATATTTGTACATCTGATGAAGTTCCAAGAGGAAAACCAGAACCAGATGTGTATCTTCATGCGGCGAAGATGATCGATACCAAGCCAGAACATGCATTGGTATTTGAAGATATTCCATATGGACTGCTTGCCGGGAAACGTGCGGGGATGGAAGTCTGTGCGGTAAAAGATTCATATTCTGAACGTGCGGTCAAAGAAAAGCGAGAGATAGCAGATTACTATATTGATACATATTATGACATATTAAATGGAACCTATGAGACATTAAAGAAATAACAAAGGTCAAGAGAAAGGGTGATCATATGAGAGATATTGCACTGGTAACTGGAGCATCCTCAGGAATAGGGAAAGAATTTGTTAGACAGATCGCAAAGAAATATAAGGGACTCGATGAAATCTGGGTGATCGCAAGAAGAAAAGACAAACTAAGAGAACTAAAAAAAGAGATTATTGGAACAAGAGTTAGGATTCTTCCATTAGATCTTATGAAAGAAGAAAGTTTTGAACGTCTTAGAAAGGTTCTTGCAAAAGAACGTCCTACTGTAAGAATTTTAGTAAATGCTTCAGGATTTGGAATTTCTGGTTCTTTTGAGCATCAGACAGAAGAAGATGCAGCAGGAATGATTCGTTTAAATTGTGAAGCATTGACAAGAGTTACCTACTTGGTACTTCCATATGTAAGCAGAGGATCTTTTATTTATCAGATGGCATCTTCTGCAGGATTTGCACCACAGCCTGATTTCACAGTTTACGCAGCAACAAAAGCATATGCAAAAAGTTTTTCTATTGCTCTTAGACAGGAGCTATCAGGACAGGAAGTTAAAGTCATAGCGGTATGTCCTGGACCAGTGAAGACGGAATTCTTTGATCGTGCATATGAGCAGGAAGAGATGAAGTTTTATAAGAAATTTGCTATGGCAGACCCAAAGAGGGTTGTAAGTAAAGCAATCCGTGATGCAAGGAAGAATAAAGCAGTATCTGTCTATGGATTTACAATGAAAACAACAAGGATCATCTGTAAGATCTTACCCGGAAAATGGATTGCCAAAATCATGGGTTAGAAGGATAAAAAATGAGAGAATTAAACATAACAGCAAGAGAGGAAGGACAAAGACTTGACAAGATCCTCTCGAAATATTTAAATAAAGCACCGAAAAGTTTTTTGTATAAAATGCTTCGAAAAAAAAATATCAAATTAAATGGAAAAAAGGCAACTGGAAATGAAAAATTATCTAAAGGAGATCAGGTCTGCATCTATCTTGCAGAAGATACAATCAGTAAATTTAGGGAAGAAGTAAGGGCTGGAAAACAAAAACTGAAACTTGATATTTTGTACGAAGATGACAATGTTATTATGGTAAATAAACCATGGGGAATCTTATCCCAGAAATCAAAATCAGAAGATATATCGATTAACGATCAGATCATCCCATATGCAGTGAATCAAGGATTGATCAGTGAAAAAGAATTACAAGTAGTCAAACCGTCCATTTGTAATCGTCTTGATCGTAATACAACAGGCATCATCATCTGTGGAATTTCAATGGAAGGACTGCAGACAATGGCAGAGATGTTAAAGAATCGAGATATGGAGAAGTATTATCTTTGTATTGTGAAAGGGAAACTTAACAAACCACAGAAAGTTAGTGCATATTTAAGAAAAGATGAGAAAACAAACAAAGTAACAGTTTCAAAGCAAGAAATTTTCGGCGGAAATCATATTGAAACGGCTTATGAACCTATAATCTCAAATGATGAATTTACACTATTAAAGGTAAAACTTATCACAGGAAAGACACATCAGATTCGTGCCCACCTTGCAAGTATCGGACATCCACTGATCGGTGATTTCAAATACGGAGATAGAAAGATCAATCAGCAGATGAAGCAAAGATTTGGATTAAAAGACCAGTTACTTCATTGTCAGGAAATCGTGTTCCCGAAACATATGAAAACATGTAGTAATCTTTCAGGAAAGAGAATTCAGGCACCGCTTCCAAAAAGATTTGAAACGATCAAACAGGAATTATTTGGGAGAGATTTATAATGGCGGAAGATAAATGGAATGTAAAAGGTCTTAGAGGCTCTGTACTGGAAGAATTGATCAATTATACAAATGAAAAATACCGCCAGCAAAAACTTGCGCTAGTGCAAAAAATACCGACATCGATCAAACCAGTAAGGTTCGATAAAACAAAACGTCATATCACACTTGCTTATTTTGATCAGAAAAGTACAGTCGATTACATAGGAGTTGTGCAGGGGATCCCTATCTGTTTTGATGCAAAGGAATGTGCAAAAGACGTATTTCCACTTCAGAACATTCATGAACATCAGGTAGAGTTTATGCGGCAGTACGAAGAGCAGGGCGGCATTAGTTTTTTATTGATCTATTTTACATCAAGACATGTCTGTTATTATATGTCATTTCAGGAGATGATGAAATACTGGAATCGTGCAAAAGAGGGCGGAGTCAAGCATTTTAAATATGAAGAATTAGATATTGGATTTTTTGTTCCATTAAAGCAGGGAATGATCCTTCATTATCTGGAATGTCTGCAGAAAGTTCTGAAACAAAAAGATCAGCAAGATTCGTGTCGAAAAGATTGACGAAAAGCTAAATTTTGCGTATAATATAACATTGACGAAAAAGAAAACCTGTGGATGTTGGCCACAGAGTAGAAAAGGATAGATTTTATGATCAGAAGCATGACAGGATTTGGACATGGGGAAGTGTCCAATGACAAGAATCAGAAAGTCACAGTGGAGATGAAATCCGTCAACCACAGATATTGTGATATTTCATTAAAACTTCCCAAGAAATTAGCCATGTTTGAGGCAAATATCCGTAATATCATGAAAGAATATGCGAGTCGTGGAAAGATTGACATTTATGTATCATATGAAGATCTTTCAGAGACAGCAGTAAGCCTTCATTATAATCAGGCAATGGCAGCAGAATATATGCAGGTATTTAAGAAGATGCAGGAAGATTTTGGTATTGAGACAAAGATCACTGCGGAAGCACTTGCTAAGTATCCAGAAGTTATAACACTTGAAGAAGTGCAGCAAGATGAAGAAGTATGGTGGGAGCTGTTAGAAGCTGCATTAAGACAGGCTGCCGAGAAATTTGTAGAGACAAGAACGATCGAAGGAGCAAATCTTAAGAAAGATCTGCTTGGAAAACTAGATCAGATGGCAGCAGATGTGGCATTTATTGAGAGACGTTCTCCACAGATCATTGCTGAATACAGAGCAAAATTAGAAGAGAAAGTGAAAGAATTTTTAGAAGACTCAGCAATTGAAGAAAACAGGATTGCGGCAGAAGTTACATTATATGCAGATAAGATTGCTGTTGATGAAGAGATTGTAAGACTTCAAAGTCATATCAGTTCTATGACAGATGTGCTGGAAAGTGATGAAAGTATTGGAAGAAAGCTTGATTTCATGGCACAGGAGATGAACAGAGAAGCGAATACGATCTTATCAAAGTCAAGTGATGTTGATCTTGCAGATCATGCAATTGAACTGAAGACAAATGTTGAGAAAGTAAGAGAACAGATTCAGAACATAGAGTAAGATAAGAAGGGAAAGATCATGGAAAAGAGAGGTTCATTACTGGTACTGTCTGGATTTTCTGGTGTTGGAAAAGGAACAGTAGCAAAGAAACTGGTAGAAAAATATGGATATAGTTTATCAATTTCCGCAACAACGAGAAAGCCGAGAGAAGGTGAAGTTGACGGAAGGGAGTATTTTTTTAAGACGGTAGATGATTTTAAAAATCTGATCGACTATAATGGATTTATTGAGTATGCCAGATATGTGGACAATTATTATGGAACGCCAAGAAAGTTTGTAGAAGAAGAACTTGCAGCAGGACATAATGTGATCTTGGAAATTGAAGTGCAGGGTGCGTTTAATATTAAGAAACAATATGAAGATGCATTATTGATCTTCATTACGGCACCAAGCGCTGCAGCAATCAAGGAACGCCTGGTAGGAAGAGGAACTGAATCGGAAGAAGTGATCAACAAACGTATTAATCGTGCCAAAGAAGAATCTGAGGATATGGATAAATACGATTATATTGTGATCAACGATCAGGTAGAAGATTGTGCAGATCGAATTCATGCCATTGTACAGGCAAAAGACTGCCTGCTTGGAAATAACCTTAAATTTATAGAAGAAACTAAAAAAGAATTAGAACAACTATAGGAGGAATTATTATGTTACATCCATCATATACAGAATTAATGAAAGTTATCAATGGTGACAGTGAGGAAGAAAAAGTTATCTCAAGCCGTTACTCTATTGTACTTGCAAGTGCTAAGAGAGCAAGACAGATCATTGCAGGAGATATGCCATTAGTAGAAGAAAAAGATGGTGCAAAACCATTATCTACAGCAGTTGAAGAGCTTTGGGAAGAAAAAGTAAAGATTCTTGGAGACGATGAAGAAGTAGAAGAATAGAAATAACAAGGAAAACAAAACAGGGTGCTTAGGGATTCCTAAACACCCTTCTTTGTACAGACAAGGAGTTTTTATGGACATTATTTTATTACTGAAAACCGTATTACTTGGAATTGTCGAGGGAATTACGGAATGGCTGCCGATCAGTAGTACAGGACATCTGATCTTGGCAGATGAATTTATTAAATTAAATATGACAGGTGCCTTTAAGGAAATGTTTGACGTTGTGATTCAGTTAGGTGCGATCATGGCAGTTGTTGTTTTATATTTTCATAAGTTAAATCCATTTTCACCAAAGAAAAACCATAGGGAAAAGATGGATACTATTGTTTTATGGACAAAGGTAATTCTTGCGGTATTTCCAGCAGCAATTATCGGCATTTTATTTGACGACTGGTTGAATGCACATTTTTATAATCCTCCAGTAGTTGCAGCAATGCTGATCATTTATGGTATATTATTTATCATAATTGAAAACCGCAACAAACGAATCAGAAGAAGACCAATGAATGATCTTACAAGATTATCTTATGGAATGGCATTGGGAATTGGTGTGTTTCAGGTATTAGCATTAATTCCAGGTACATCGAGATCAGGAGCAACGATCCTTGGAGGAATCTTACTCGGGTGTTCCAGAACGGTTGCTGCCGAATTCTCATTTTTCTTAGGAATTCCAGTAATGTTTGGAGCAAGTTTATTAAAGATCGTGAAATTTGGTCTTGCATTTACAACAACACAATTGATCGTACTGATCGTTGGAATGGTAGTATCCTTCCTTGTATCTATCGTAGCGATCAAGTTTTTACTTGGATATATTAAGAAGAATGACTTTAAGGCATTTGGTGTATACCGAATTATACTCGGTCTGCTAGTGATCGTGTATTTTGCATTCATCAAATAAGGAGTTTGTAAAACATGGATAAGAATTTATTTCTAAAGAATATGGAAGAGATGATCGCCATTGCAAAGACAAATGGGAATCAGATTGACCACAAAGAGTTATTAGATTATTTTAGTGATTATAATTTGAATGAAGAAGCAAAGAAACTTTTGATCGCAAGCTTTATAGAAGCGGGAATTCGTGTGCTTGGAGTAGATGAAGCACAGATTGTTGCTGAAGAAGAGGCGGAGGCGAAAGCTAATGTGTCCGAAGAAGAACAGGGTGCGATCCGTTTTTATGAAGAAGAATTAAGCCAGATGGATCTTCCGGGGGAAGAAGAGCAGAAAGAGCTGATCACATCATGGCTTGCTGACAAAGAAGATGGAGAAGCAGTGATTGAAAGCTTTCTTCCGCAGATTCTTGAAATTGCAAGGAATCATATGGGAAAAGGTGTCTTATTTGGAGATCTTGTACAGGAAGGTAACATTGGTCTATTAGAAGCAATGGCAATCTATCAAGATGGAGATGCAGAAGGATTTCTTGCACATGCCAAAAGTGCAGTAGAAGATTCTATTCTTGATGCAATTGCAATGCAGAGAGGTTCTGACAGTGTTGGAGAGGCAATGGCAATCAAGGCAAATCGCTTAGATGATGCTTCAACATTTCTATCAAAAGAACTTGGAAGAGAGCCAAAGATCGAAGAATTAGCAAAATATCTTTCTATGACAGAGGAAGAGGTAAAGGATATTATGAAGATTTCTCTCGATGCACTTTCTGTTATGGAAGCAGATATTAAACAGTCATAAAAATCCTTGGTGTTGACAGAAGGGAGGATGATCTTATGAATATCAGAGAAAAACAGGAACAGACGGAATTAAGTCTGTTAAGCCCATATGCAACACGAAGTATTGATACAAAAGGAAGAAGAAAGCCGGAAGAAGAATGTGAGATACGTACCTGTTTCCAAAGAGACAGGGATCGAATCTTGCATTGTAAAGCTTTTCGTCGTTTAAAAGATAAAACACAGGTGTTTTTATCTCCAGTAGGAGATCATTATAGAACGAGACTTATGCATACACTTGAAGTGTCACAGAATGCCAGAACGATCGCGAGAGCTTTGAATCTTAATGAGACATTAACAGAAGCAATTGCACTTGGACATGATCTTGGACACACGCCATTTGGTCATGCAGGAGAACGTGTATTAAATGAGATGAATCCCAAAGGATTTAAACATAATCAGCAAAGTGTGAGAGTTGCTCAGTATCTTGAGAAGAATGGTGATGGGTTGAATCTTACATGGGAGGTATTAGACGGTATGAAAAATCATTCAATGAAAAGCATGCCGCATACTCTGGAAGGTAAAATTGTCCGTTTGGCAGATAAAATTGCATATATCAATCATGATATTGATGACTCTGTACGTGCCAAAGTTTTAAAGGAAGAAGATCTTCCAAAGGAATATACAAATGTGCTTGGAACGACCTATCGTGAGAGAATTAATACGATGGTGCTTGATATTGTAAAACATAGTAGTGGTATCAATGATATTGTTATGTCTCAGAAGATAAGGGATGCAATGACAGGTCTTCGAAGTTTTATGTTCCAGAGAGTTTATGAGGAGCCAAATACAAAGAAAGAGGAAGAAAAGATAAAGAACATTATTGAACCATTATATGAGCATTATCTTTATCATATAGAGGAACTTCCAGTGTATAATCAGAAGATGATCAATTCAGAAGAAGATAAAGAACAGGCGGTTTGTGACTATATTGCAGGGATGACAGATCATTTTGCGATTGAGCAATATACAGAGATTTTTATTCCTAAATTTTTTATGCAAAAATAAAGGAAAATTAAAAAAGATGCAGAATAATATATTATAGAGGGATTTTTTAAGGAGGGACAAGCATTGATTTACGGAGAAGAAATCATAGAAGAGGTGCGAAGCCGGAATGATATTGTAGATCTCATCTCCACGTACGTACCGCTAAAGAAAAAAGGAAGTTCTTATTTCGGATTGTGCCCATTTCACAATGAAAAATCGCCCTCTTTTTCTGTGAGCCGGGATAAACAGATGTATTACTGTTTTGGCTGTGGTGCCGGTGGTAATGTTTTTACTTTTTTAATGGAATATGAGAACTTTTCTTTTCCGGAAGCGTTAAAATATCTGGCAGAACGAGCTGGAATGGAGCTTCCAGAAGAAGAATTGAATGAAGAAGCTAAACGAACAATGGATGCGAAAGCCAGACTTCGAGAGATGAACAAACTTTCTGCCAATTATTTCTATTATCTGCTTCACAGCAAACGAGGGCAGAAAGGACTTGCGTATTTGAAAAATCGTGGGATCACAGATGAGACGATCAAGAGATTTGGACTTGGATATGCAGATATTTACAATGATGATCTGTATCGTTTTCTAAAAAGCAAAGGATACAGTGATGAAGAATTGAAAGATTCTGCACTCGTAACGATCGATGAGCGACGAGGCGGAAGTGATAAGTTCTGGAACAGAGTTATGTTTCCAATCATGGATGTCAATAATCGTGTGATTGGTTTTGGAGGCAGAGTTATGGGAAATGGTTCGCCCAAATATTTAAATTCAAAAGAAACCACATTATTTGATAAAAGTCGTAATCTTTATGGATTGAATTTTGCAAGAAGCTCAAGGAAGAAAGAGATTATTTTATGTGAAGGATACATGGATGTTATATCTATGCATCAGGCGGGATTTACAAATGCAGTAGCTGCGCTTGGAACTGCATTTACTAGTGGACATGGAACGTTACTTAAGCGTTATACAGAGAATGTCATACTTTCTTTTGACAGCGATGAAGCAGGACAAAGAGCTATTTTGCGTGCAATTCCGATTCTTAAGGAAGCTGGACTGACAGTTCGTGTATTAAATCTCAAACCATACAAAGATCCAGATGAATTCATCAAAGGGTTAGGAAGAGAAGCTTTGGAAGAAAGAATCAGTCATGCAACAAGCAGTTTTATGTTTCAGATACAGGTAGCTGCAGGAAGATATGATCAGAACGATCCAGAGGAGAAGACAAAATTTCAGCATGAAGCAGCAAAATTACTTTCAACAATTGAAGAACGTCTGGAACGTAAGAATTATATTGATGCTGTATCAAGGGAATATTATATTGATGCAAAAGATTTGGAAGAACTTGTTAATTATTATGGAACTTCCAGTTATGCAACAGCACAGAGACAGCAAAATACGCCAAGACAGTCAGAGAGAAGGCTGCAGCAGAGTGAAGCAAAAGAGGAAAAGAGGAAACAGCCGCAGAAACTTCTTCTTACATGGATGGTAAATGAACCACAGTTATTTGAAAAACTGGATGGGATCATCGGTCCAGATGATTTTTATGAACAGATATATCATGGAGCGGCATTACTGCTTTTTAAACAATATGCAGAAGAAGGGGCAGTAATACCAGGAAAGATATTAAATCAATATACAGATCTAGAAGATCAGAAAAAGATCGCAGAATTATTTAATACAACACTAAAGATCAGTCCATCACCGGAAGATCGTGATAAAGCGTTGAATGATATTGTGCGAAGAGTAAAAGAAGACAGCATTGAACAACAGATGAACGCAACAAATGATATTTTGAAATGGCAGGATTTGATCAGGGAGAAAGCAAACCTTGCAAAATTGCATATTTCATTATAGGTTGGTTAAAATAGGAAGAGAAGAAAGGGACGAATTATGGAAGGTACAATGGAACAGTTCACCGAGAAACTTGCAGGTCTGGTGGAATTAGGAAAAAAGAATAAAAACTTTTTGGAGTATGCACAGATTGATTCATATTTCAAAGATATGAAATTGACTTCCGATATGATGGAAGCAATTTATGATTATTTGGAACAGAATGGAATCGATGTACTTACTCTTGCCGCAGTTGCAGACGATGATGATGATCTCGATGATACAATAGAGGATGAGACAGAGATTGCCGTTCCTGATGGTGTCAGCATTGAAGATCCAGTTCGTATGTACTTAAAAGAGATTGGTAAAGTACCACTTCTTAGTGCAGATGAAGAGATCAAACTTGCAAAGAGAATGGAAGAAGGGGATGAAGTAGCCAAGAAGAAACTTGCTGAGGCAAACCTTCGTCTGGTAGTAAGTATTGCAAAACGTTATGTAGGACGAGGAATGCTTTTCCTTGACTTGATCCAGGAAGGTAATTTAGGTCTGATCAAAGCAGTGGAGAAATTTGATTATCGTAAAGGATATAAATTTAGTACTTATGCGACATGGTGGATTCGTCAGGCAATCACAAGAGCAATTGCCGATCAGGCAAGAACAATCCGTATTCCAGTGCATATGGTAGAAACGATCAATAAATTGATCCGTGTATCCAGACAGCTTCTTCAGGAGCTTGGAAGAGAACCATCTCCAGAAGAAATTGCAGCAGAGATGGATATCCCAGTGGAAAGAGTTCGTGAGATTTTAAAGATTTCTCAGGAACCAGTATCACTAGAGACACCAATTGGTGAAGAAGAAGACAGTCATCTTGGAGATTTTATTCAGGATGAGAATGTACCAGTACCAGCGGATGCAGCAGCATTTACACTGTTAAAAGAACAGTTAGACGAGGTACTAGGAACATTAACAGAGAGAGAACAGAAAGTTTTAAGATTACGTTTTGGATTAGATGACAGCAGAGCAAGAACACTTGAAGAAGTCGGAAAAGAATTTAACGTTACAAGAGAACGTATTCGTCAGATCGAAGCAAAAGCACTGCGCAAGTTAAGACATCCAAGTCGCAGCAGAAAATTAAAAGATTATTTAGATTAAGGTATGATTATGGAATTATCAAACAGATTAGAGACGATCGCATCATTTGTCACAGAAGGATATGTTGTGGCAGACATCGGGACAGATCATGGATACATACCAATCTATTTAACAAAGAATGGAAACTGCCCGAGAGCCTATGCGATGGATGTAAATAAAGAACCATTAAGCCGTGCAAAAGCACATATTGAAGAAGAGAATGCAGGAGAAACCATTTCCTGCATTCTTTCTGATGGATTGCATGAATTACCGCAAGATGAAGTGGATTCCGTTGTGATCGCAGGAATGGGAGGAGACTTAGTTGTAAGGATTTTAGAACAGGATTTTGATAAGTTAGCAAACGTCAAAGAACTGATCTTATCCCCACAGTCTCATTTAGAAAGAGTCCGCCATTTCTTAAATGATCATGGATTTCGCATCTTAGAGGAAGAGTTTTTAAAAGAAGATGGAAAATATTATGTTGTGATCCGCGCAGTTCATGGAAAACAGCATTATAATAAAGAATGTTTTTATCGTTTTGGAGAAGAATTAATTCTTGCAAAACATCCAGTACTTCTTGAGTATCTGGATCAGGAATATATAAAATATTCAAAGATCAAAGAAAGTCTTACAGATGATTCAAAGGAACATATTAAAAGACGCAAAGCTGAAGTAGAGGATTTACTTGGAGATATCATGGAGGCACTTTGTTATTATGAATTGTAGAAAACTGATCGACCTTTTAGAGATGGAAGTACCATTAGAGACAGCAGAAAGCTGGGATAATCCAGGATTTCTTGTTGGAGATAAAGAAAAAGAGATTAAAAAAGTTTTAGTTGTTCTGGATATTACAAATGAAGTGGTAGAATATGCGATCAAAGAGCAGGTAGATTTTATCCTTGCACACCATCCCGTGATCTTTTCAAAGATCAGCAGATGTACCAGTGATGATTTTCTTCAGAATAAACTTTTGAAGCTGATCAGTCATGGAATCTGTGCTTATGGAATGCATACTTGTTATGATGTATGCAGAATGGGAGACCGTATGGTAGAACGTCTGGGACTTAATAATCTATGTGGACCTGTAGAAGATAGTGCATCTGGTAATGAAAAGGCACAGGGAAAAGGAATCGGTATCACAGCATACATCGAAGGAGATGTGACTGTTGGAGAGTACGCAAAGAAAGTCAAAGAAGCATTTTCATTAGAAAGTGTTATGGTATTTGGTGATTCAAATACGAAGATTTCAAAGATCGCGATCGTTCCAGGATCAGGAAGAAGTATGATAAGCACAGCTAAGCAGACAGGTGCTGATGTATTTTTAACTGGAGATATCGGACATCATGAAGGTCTTGATGCTATAGATATGGGAATGTGCGTGATCGATGCAGGACATTATGGATTAGAACATGTATTTATTGATGATATGAAACAATTCCTTTGTGATCAGACAGAAAATCTGGAAGTGATTACATATAAAGCAGGAAGTCCATATAAAGTTTTTTAAATAAATTTGTTTATTGATGAAAAAGAAAGAAGTGATGGTATATGATCAAAGTTACAGCAGGTCAGTCTATTTATGAAGTAGAAGAAGGAACAACACTTGAACAGCTTGCGAAACAGCTGCAAAAAAAAGAGGAACCAGTGATCCTTCTCGCTTACATGGATGGGAAACTAACAGAGTTATTTACAGAGATCAAAAAAGACTGTCATGTACGTTTTGTTACATTGAAAGAACAAGCAGGATATATGGCGTATAAACGTACGGCGACTTTTATATTTTTAAAGGCATGTGAAGATCTTCTTGGAAAAGGTGAAAGCACGAAGATAGCAATTGATTATTCTATTGGAAACAGTATCTTTTGTGATTTCTCTTCCATGGAGCGGATAGTAGATGATAAATTTGCACATTCTATTCAAAAACGTATGGAGCAGTTGTACGAGTCAGATTTACCGATTACAAAAAGATCATTAGATACCGATCAGGCATCAAGATATTTTGACAGTGTTGGACTTAAAGGCAAGAGAGAATTGTTTAAATTCCGCAGAGAATCAAAGACAAATATTTATTCTATGGATGGATATGATAATTATTTTTACGGATATATGGCACCATCAACAGGGTACATTCCTACATTTTTAGTTTCAGTATATCAGCATGGTGTTGTGCTTCAGATTCCAAAGCGGAAGCAGACAGAAGAAATTGTGCCGTTTACTCCGCAGCCAAAGCTCTTCCATGTGATGCAGCGATCCAGAGAGTGGACAAAGACAATGGGAGTCGATACTGTTGGAGCTTTAAATGACGAGATCACATATGGCAATATTAACCACCTGATCTTATTACAGGAAGGTTTACAGGAGAAGCTTCTTGCAGATATCTCAGATGAGATTGTAAGCAAGAACAAACGGATCATTTTGATCGCAGGGCCTTCATCCTCAGGAAAAACAACATTTTCACACAGACTGTCTATTCAGTTAGAGATTGCAGGCTTAACACCGCATCCAGTTTCTATGGATGATTATTTCTTAGACAGAGAACTTTCACCAAGAGATGAAAATGGAAATTATAACTTTGAAACAATTGCATCATTAGATGTAAATCTTCTGACAAAACATATCAATCAGCTGTTAAATGGCGAAGAAGTAGATGTTCCAAGTTACAATTTTGTTACTGGAAAAAGAGAGTATCATGGACACAAATTAAAGATTGGACAAAAAGATGTTCTCGTTATGGAAGGAATTCATGGATTAAATGGAACTCTCACAAACGAGATTCCAGAAGATGCAAAATACAGAATCTATGTCAGTGCATTAAATCAGATCAATTTGGATGAACATAACAGAATACCAAGTTCCGATGGAAGATTATTGCGAAGAATTGTAAGAGACGCGATGACAAGAGGAAATGATGCCAGAGAGACCATCTCCAGATGGGATTCCGTAAGAAAGGGAGAAGAAGACAATATCTTCCCATATCAGGAAGAAGCAGATGTCATGTTTAATTCTGCACAAGTCTATGAGATCGCGGTACTGAAACAATATGCGGAACCTTTGCTTTTTGCAGTTCCAAAAGATTGTCCTGAGTACCAGGAAGCAAAAAGACTATTAAAATTTTTAGAATATTTCTTAAATATTCCAAGCGAAGCAATTCCAAAGACGTCTCTTTTAAGAGAATTTATCGGTGGTAGTTGCTTTGACGTGTAAGATGTGATATAATAATTGGCGCTTAGTCGGACAAATGGTCGCGCCGTTTCAGACGAAAGGGAAACGGTGAGGAAAGTCCGGGCTTCACAGGGCAGGATGCCGGATAACGTCCGGTAGGGGCAACCCTCAAGCTAGTGCAACAGAAATATACCGCCACATAAGTGGTAAGGGTGAAATGGTAAGGTAAGAGCTTACCGCCTGGCTGGTAACAGGCAGGGCATATGTAAACCTCATCCGAAGCAAGACCGAGATGAAAACGATAGATTGGCCCGATCTGTTTTCAGGTGGGTCGCTGGAGCTTGCTGGTAACAGTAAGTCGAGATAGATGACCATTCAACGACATAACCCGGCTTATCGTCTGGCTAAGCGTTATAAGAGAAATATCAGAGAAGTTGTGAGAGGAATCTTGCAGCTTCTTTTTTAGTTTATAGAAAAATTCATTTCTTTCAGAAAATGGAGAAATTCTTGAAAGGAATTGCAGAAATAACAAGAAAAACAGTAAAAAAAGGAAGTTTTTAAGCTAGCTATGAAAGAACTTTCAAAATTATCAATAGAACTTGAAATTAATTTTAAAATGGATATACTAAAAGTATTGAAAGCGAAAGCACGTAAGGGAGAAATTAAAATGAATCCAAGAATTGAGAATTTAAAAGGAAAACTGATCGTATCATGTCAGGCATTGCCAGATGAACCCCTGCACTCTTCTTTCATTATGGGAAGAATGGCACTTGCTGCAAAACAGGGCGGAGCATCAGGAATCCGTGCAAATACACCAGAAGATATCAAAGAGATCAAAACACAGGTAGATCTTCCAGTGATCGGGATCATCAAGAGAAATTACGATGACTGTGAGATTTATATTACACCAACGATCAAAGAGGTCAATGAACTAATGGAAGCAAAACCAGAGATCATCGCATTAGATGCAACGATTTCCAGTCGTCCAAACGGACAGACATTAGATAAATTTTTCCATCAGATCAAAGAAAAATATCCAGACCAGCTGTTAATGGCAGACTGCTCAACCATTGAAGAAGCACTACATGCAGATGAATTAGGATTTGATTTTATTGGAACAACCATGGTTGGATATACGAAACAAAGTAAAAATCTTAAGATTGATGAAAATGATTTTGAAATCTTAAGAACCATCATTTCCAAAGTAAAACATCCAGTCATTGCAGAAGGAAATATCAACACACCAGAGAAATTAAAGAGAGTGTTAGAGTTAGGAGCATACTGTGCAGTTGTAGGATCAGCAATTACAAGACCACAGCTGATCACAAAGACATTTGCAGATGCGATCAAATAGATAAAAAGGATCAATACGATGGACTATTATGTAAAATCAGTGATACCGATCATTGAATCCAATTATGAAAATTTTACAGCACTGGAAAGAACAATTGCAGATTTCTTTATGAAGAATCAGAAGAAAGTTGATTTTTCGGCCAAAGAGATTGCCAAAAGATTATTTGTGTCAGAAGCATCCTTATCGAGATTCGCAAAGAAATGCGGATATCGGGGATACCGTGAGTTCATTTATCAATATGAGGAAACATTTGAGGAGAAAAATAAAGAACTCACGGGACACACAAGGCAGGTTCTAAACACTTACCAGGAACTGTTAAATAAGACATACAGCCTGATGGACGAAGCACAGATCCTAAGGATCTGTGAGAAATTAGGACAGGCAAGGAGAGTATTTGTCTGCGGAAAAGGAAGTTCCGGCCTTGCTGCAAGAGAAATGCGCTTAAGATTTATGAGGATTGGAGTAGATATCAATTCCATTCAAGATCCAGATTTGATGAGAATGCAGGCAGTATTCCAAAAAGAAGGCTGTCTTGTGATTGGAATCAGTATCAGTGGAGAAAGTGAAGATGTATTTTATTTACTCGAAGAATCAAAAAAAAGAGGAGCCGACACCATTTTGATCACAGGAAAGAATAGAGATGATTATGAAAATATCTGTGATGAGTTAGTCTTGATTGCATCAAGAAAATACTTAGATCATGGAAATGTTATCTCACCTCAGTTTCCAATACTGATCATGTTAGACCTGATATATTCCTACTACTTAGAACACGATAAAAAGAAAAAAGAAACTATGCACGATGATACTGTGCGAGCATTAAAAGGAGAAAGAAAATGAGAATTATCGAAACAAAAACTTATGAAGACATGAGCAAACAGGCAGCAAACATTATTGCATCTGTCGTAACATTAAAACCAGATTGCATGTTAGGACTTGCAACAGGATCTTCACCAATCGGAACATACGAAGAATTAGTAAAAAAATATGAAGCAGGAGAATTAGATTTTTCTGAAGTTACAACAGTAAACTTAGATGAATATAAAGGATTACCAAAAGAAAACAAACAGAGCTACTACTACTTCATGCATGACAATCTGTTTGACAAAGTAAATATCAAACCAGAAAATACACATTTACCAGATGGAACAAACTTAGACAGCGAAGAAGAAGCGGCACGTTATGAAGCATTAGTACAGTCTTTAGGAACAGTTGATCTTCAGCTTCTTGGATTAGGAAGAAATGGACATATCGGATTTAACGAACCAGGAGACAGCTTTGTAGAGCCAACACACTGTGTGGATTTAAAAGAAAGCACAATTGAAGCCAACAAACGATTCTTCGAATCAGCAGATGATGTACCAAAACAGGCATACAGCATGGGAATCGGAACAATCATGCGTGCGAAGAAAATCTTAGTTGTAGTCAGCGGAGAAGACAAAGCACAGGCATTAAAAGACACAATCTGCGGACCAATCTCTCCAAAAGTACCAGGAACAATCTTAAGATTACATCCAGACGTAACAATCGTAGCTGATGAAGCTGCTATGTCATTAATGAAATAATTGGATGGAATAAGTTTTAATAAGTAGATGAAAACACCATTTTTCTGATATAATTGATTTATCAGGGAAGTGGTGTTTTTACTTTTTATATAAATGGTTATTTTATATTGACTGTTAATTGGAAGAAATGTGAGGTGCTTAAGATGAAGTGATGAACCAGATTCACGACCGCCGTTACGGCGAAAAACTCCGCAATGAAGGGCGGAATGATATCCTTGCATATGGAATTGCATTTTGCAAGAAAAGATGTAAAGTGGTAGTGGAAAGGTTGTAGATATGAAAATTCATGAATAATCAAAAAATAACTGCATATACTCTTTCTTAAAGGAGCGTATGTGACATTGAAGAAGAAAATAGAAATCGCAGCCATCTTATGTTCCATCGGCATTTGTGGCTTTGGACAAAATGTATTCGCAGGAGAATTCTTACGATTACCAGCCAAAACCAATGCCAAAGTAGAACAAGTGGTGCAGACAAGACTTTTGGAAGAACAACGGGCGTATCTGATGCAGGCACAGCTTATGACGAAAGTGAACCTAGAGCAGCAGATCAAAGACAAACCCGTCTATATTCCAAAAACAGAACATGTAGTCACACAAAGAGAACGATCGATCCTTGAGAGGATCGTAGAAGCAGAAGCAACCGATAAAGATGAAAAAAGCAAGATACTCGTAGCAAATGTAATTCTAAATCGTGTAAGGAGCAAAGAATTTCCAAACTCGATCGAAGCCGTTGTGTTTCAAAGAGTTTATGGGAAAGTCCAGTTTTCACCGACAGCTGATGGAAGATATGAATCGGTTCATATCACAAAGAGTACAAAAAGAAGTGTAAAAAAAGCATTAGAAGATGGAATCGACTATTCCGAAGGAGCCTTATATTTCGTAGAAAAAACGATGGCAAATCCCAAAAATGTTTCATGGTTTGATGAGGCACTGACCAGATTGTTTACTTACCAAGGACATTCTTTTTACAAATAGTGCTTGACAACAAACCATAAAAGTATTATGATTTTAGACAAATAGAAAAGAAACCGTTGAGAAAGAGTAGTAAGCAGGATCAGAATGATTCAAAGAGAGCTGCAGGTGGTGAGATTGCAGTATGATTTCCCTGGTGAATGGACTTTCGAGGGTGATTTTGAAAGTAATAAGTAGGAATCGCCGGGCACCCGACCCGTTACCAGAGTGGGCATATATGATAGTATATGATTTAAGTGGACACAGCTAGTGTCAATTTGAGTGGTACCGCGGATAATTCGCCTCAAGCATATTTGCTTGGGGCTTTTCTTTTTTTCTATTGAAGAAACGTACAACTTGAATTCAAAAGGAGAATGAATTATGAGAACAATGAAGAAAGTATTAGCAGCAGGATTAACAGCAGTCATGGCAATGTCCTTGATGGTTGGATGCGGAAGTAAGAAAGATGACAGCGCATCTAAGACATACAACTTAGGAATCATCCAGTTTGCTGAACACGGATCATTAGATAACTGTCGCAAAGGATTTTTAAAAGGTTTAGAATCCGAAGGTATCAAAGAAGGAAAGAACTTAAAGATTACATATAAAAACTCACAGGCAGATACAGCTACAGATAATCAGATCGCATCAAATTATGCATCCAAGAAATTAGATATGATCTGTGCAATCGCAACACCAAGTGCACAAAGTGCATATAACGCAGCAAAAGATACAGATACACCAGTCATCTATACAGCTGTTACATCACCAAAAAAAGCAGGATTTGTAGATAAAGATGGAAAGAACGTTGGAAATATCACAGGAACTTCCGATCTTGTACTTGCAGATAAACAGTTAAAACTGATCCGTCAGATGATGCCAAAAGCAAAAAACGTCGGAATCTTCTACAGCACAAATGAAGCAAATTCCAAAGCGGGAATAGAAGCTTATGAAAAAGTAGCTGACAAATACGGATTCAAGATCATCACACAGGGAATCACAGCTTCCGCAGATATGCCAATGGCAGCAGACAGCTTACTTAAGAAGGTTGATTGCATCACAAACTTAACTGATAACTTAGTAGTCAGCAATATGCAAACATATATTCAGAAAGCAAATAAATTAAATATCCCAGTGTTCGGATCTGAAGTAGAACAGGTAAAATTAGGATGCGTTGCTTGTGTCGGAATCGACTTCGTGAAATTAGGAGAACAGACAGGTAAGATGGCAGCTAAAGTCTTAAAAGGTGAAGAAAAAGCGAAAGATATGAAATTCGAAACATTTAACAATGGAGATGTCATCATCAATACAGCAGCAGCGAAAAAAATCAACATGACAATTAGCAAAGATGTTAAAAAACAGGCAAAACAGACATTTGACAAGATCAGCACACCAGAAAAATAATCAGGAGATGTAAAACATTATGGAACAATTGATCATAGGCGTATTTGAGCAGGGATTTATCTATGCGATCATGGCGCTTGGCGTATATATCACATACAAAATATTAGACTTTCCGGATTTGTCCGTAGACAGTACTTTCCCATTAGGAGCAGCAGTGACAACCGTCATGCTCTCCTCAGGAAAGAACCCATTACTGGCACTTATTGCAGCAACCGCAGCCGGAGCAATTGCAGGAATGGTCACAGGAATCATTCATGTAAAATTTAAAGTCAGAGACCTATTATCTGGGATCATTGTTATGACAGGTCTTTACACATTAAATTTAAGAATTGTAGGTGGAAGCGCAAATGTTCCATTATTTAACTACAAATCCGTATTTGATAATGACTTCATCAACGGAATCTTCCCAGAAGCATTAGCACCATATAAGACAGTGATCATCATTTTCATCATTATGATCATTGCAAAAGTATTATTAGACTTATATTTAAAGACAAAATCAGGATATCTCTTAAGAGCAGTTGGAGATAACGCAACCATCGTAACATCTCTTGCAAAAGACAGTGGATTTGTGAAGATCGTAGGACTTGCGATCTCAAACGGATTAGTTGCATTAGCCGGAAGTGTGATGTGTCAGCAACAGAGATTCTTCGAGATTTCCATGGGAACAGGAACGATCGTTATCGGACTTGCCAGCGTTATTATCGGAACAAACGTATTTAAAGGAAATCTTTTAAAAGCAACTACAGCAGTTGTCATTGGTTCCGTGATCTACAAAGCATGTGTAGCAATTGCGATCGAAGTAGGATTACCAGCAACAGACTTGAAGATGATCACAGCAGTCTTATTCCTGATCATTCTGATCATCAGTATGGACCGTAAGAAGAAGGTGAAAAAGGCATGATTGAATTAAAACATATCGACAAATATTATAATATCGGAACAGTCAATGAAGTCTGCCTGTTTAAAGACTTCAATCTGACGGTAGATGACGGAGATTTCATTTCTGTGATCGGAAGTAATGGTTCAGGAAAGACATCCATGTTAAACCTGATCTGTGGAAGCTTAGAAGCGGAAGCAGGAAACATCATTTTAAATGGAGAAGATATTTCTCATCAAAAAGAATATATCAGACAGAGAAAGATTGGACGTGTATATCAAAATCCAGCTATGGGAACCTGTCCATCCATGACAATCCTTGAAAATATGTCTCTTGCAGACAATAAAGGAAAGAAATTTGGACTCGGATTTGGTACAAATAAGAAGAGAATTGATTATTACAGAGAATTATTAAGCCAGTTAGGACTTGGACTTGAAGATATGATGGGAAGCAAAGTAGGTTCCTTATCAGGAGGACAGAGACAGGCCATGGCACTTCTTATGACAACAATGGCACCAATCGAGATTTTAATTCTTGATGAACATACAGCTGCACTTGATCCAAAGACAGCAGAACTGATCATGGAACTTACTGGAAAAGTTGTCAAAGAGAAGAATCTGACAACGATCATGGTTACACATAACCTGCGTTATGCCGTGGAATATGGTAATCGTATTCTTATGATGCATCAGGGACATGCGGTACTTGATAAAGCTGGAGAAGAAAAAGCAAAATTAGTTGTTGATGATCTTCTGGATCAGTTTAACCAGATCAGTATTGAGTGTGGAAATTAAATTTTAATTTGGATAGTCGTTCATTGTATATGAGAAAAACGAAATAATAGCATAGCAGATCCAGACCAGAAATTTTGCTCGCCGTTTTGAACGGTCGCTGATTCGCAAACTTTCCTTCGATAACTCGCACTCAAGGATACTAAAATCAGTAGTCTTTGATGCTCAAACAATCGACCAAGTTTGCTGCGAACCGTTCAAAACGACGGCAAAATTTCAATGGTTCTGGATCTGCTATGCTATTATTTCGTTTTTCTCATATACACGGACGGCTATTCAAATCACTACGGAGAGTGTATGTTGTACGATATTGGCTGAAAATTTTTGTTTTCATAGACGGGAGGCGTTGTGTGTTTCTGATCCTTCCAAACTTCAGTTTGCCAAGTTGCAAATCGATGTTGATAAATTCCTTTCAGCTTCCGTTAACGAGCACAAAGATTATCAGCTAATATCGTTTAACATACACATATTGTAGTGATTTCGATAGACTTTCGCTTTATGTGACAGAAATAAGATAACAAGAAATATTTATAATATACCGGTGGCAACGATTAGCATATTTTAAGTACGTTTTTTACAAATTCGCAGCGCCCTGTGGTTGAATGTTTGACCATGGCTGTGGGCATTTTGGCTCACAGCGAGGGAGTTTTCAAAGGAACAGGCGCGGATAAGCGATTTGTAAAAAACGTTCTTAAAATTTGCGTGTTGCCACCGGTATATTATAAATATTTCTTGTTATCTTATTTCTGACACATTAACCAAAGACTATCGTCGCAAACTACAACTTTTAAAGCACAAATATAGAAATCAGCTTTCTTTTTTGCTATAATGATGTTAGACGATACTAACTAAATATTAGCAAAAACTAACTTTAAAAATGAGAGGAAATAATAGATGTATTTAGAGATAAAAGATATGAAAAAAAGCTTCGGATCAGGCGAAAGCTACAATCAAGTATTACAAGGAATTACAACTAACATCGAACAAGGACAGATGTGTGTTATCCAAGGAAGCAGCGGTTCAGGAAAATCTACAATGCTAAACTGTATCGGAGGATTAGATACCATGGATTCCGGTTCCATTAAAGTCGATGGAAACGAAATCTCAGGCTTAAATGCCGATGAACTCTCCGAATACCGCAGAGCCAATCTAGGATTTATCTTCCAGTTTTATAATCTGGTACCAAATCTTACGGTGAAAGAAAATATAGAAATCTGTCAGTTTTTAACGGAAGATCCATTAGATATGGATGAATTGTTAGACACGCTCGGATTGACAGAACATCAAGATAAATTTCCAGCACAATTATCGGGTGGACAGCAGCAGCGTTGTGCAATCGCAAGGGCATTGATCAAGAATCCAAAACTGCTTCTTTGTGATGAACCGACAGGAGCACTCGATTCTAAGACATCCAAAGATATCTTGATCTTATTAGAGAAGATCAACCAGCAATACGGCACAACGATGCTGATCGTAACACATAATAACGCAATTCGTGACATGGTACATAAAGTTATCATTATCAGAGACGGCCAGATCAGTGAAGAATACGAAAATGAAACAAGAGTACCTGCCAAATTACTGGAGGATCTGTAAATGGAAAAAGTATTGAGAAAAAGGGCATGGAGGGATTTAAAAGAAAATAAATTCCGCTATCTTGCGCTTGCTTTTCTGATCATTATCAGTATGTATCTGGTGATCAGTTTAGTCGGAGCAGCGGATACGATTATTGACGGAACTGCAAAGCAGGCTAAGAAACATAAACTGGAAGACGGACAGTTTCAGGTGTTTGTGCCATTAACGACAAAACAAAAAGAGAACCTTACAAAGAAAGGGATTACATTAGAAGAGACATTCTATCTTGACTTTAGACAAAAAGATGGAAGCAAGCTGAGAATCTTTAAGAATCGTAAAAAAGTCGATAAAATTAATCTGGATCAAGGCCGACTAGCAAAAAAAGCAAGCGAAGTTGTTGTAGAAAAACGATATGCTTTAGAACACAACTTAAAAATAGGATCAAAGATCACAATCGATGGTGATTCCTATAAAGTAACAGGAATCGGATCAGTTCCAGACTACGATGCATGTTATGAAAAGTTGTCAGATAGTACTGTAGACAGCAAACAGTTTGGACTTGCATTTGTGACAGAGGATGCTTACGATAATCTAAAAGACAATGAAAACAGCATTCAATCTGAAGAATACATCTATGCATACCGATTAAATGGTGCAATGAGCCAGAAACAGTTAAAAAATAAATTAAAGAAGATCACATTTAACCCAGATGATGTCGATGATCCATATTTTAAAGATTACTGGAAAGAAACTGCAGGTAAGAAAGATGACATCAAAGATGGAATCAAAAAACTGACCGATGCAAGCACCCAGATGTCAGACGGATTAAATAAACTAAGTGAAAACAATGAAACATTACAAAAAGGTGCCGATCAGATCTTTCAGGCATATTTAAAAACAGCAGAAAGCCAGCTGGCATCCTTTGGAGTAACATCTCTGACAGAAAATAACTATGCAAGTATTCTAAAAGATTTGATCGCAAAATCAAGTGATGGATTGACAAGATTATCCTTAGAATCAGCCAAAGAACAGCTGGATGCATTAAAAACATACAGAGATGGAATCAAAGCATATACCAATGGTGTGAAGAAAGCATCGGATGGAAGCAATAAGTTAAAAGAAGGTACGGATAAACTAGAAGAAGGCACAGAAGAACTGATGAAAGCATTTGATATGGAAACATCAAATCTGACTCAGTTTTTAAAAGCATCGGATAATACAAGAATCGGAGCAGCTGCAGATGATCAGGTCATTAATAAACTTGCGGGAATTGTGGCAGGTGTGATCATCATGATCTTGTTTACCTATGTGATTTCAGTCTTTGTCATTCATGGGATCGAGAAAGAAAGCAGCATTATCGGAACATTATATGCATTGGGAGTAAACAAAAAGCAGCTTTTAAAATGTTATCTAAGAATTCCGGTCTTCGTAACATTTATTGCAGGACTGATTGGAACAATCATTGGATACAGTCCGATGGGAATTCCAGTACAGATGCAGGATTGCTACGATTATTTCTCTATACCAGAGTTAACTCCGGAACTTCTTGTTTATCTTCTGGTTTATGGAGTCATTATGCCGCCATTGGTTGCGGTGATTGTAAACTACTTTGTTATAAGAAAGAAACTTTCAAGACCTGCACTTTCCATGATAAGAAATGAACAAAAGAAAGGGCATATTTCAAAAGTCAAACTGGGTCATATGCCATTTCTTACAAAATTCAGGATCAGACAGTTATTGCGTGAGTCAAGAGCTGGATTTACGGTAATCTTTGGAATGTTTATTGCACTGTTAGTCATGATGATCGGTCTGGACTGCTATGCAATGTGTGATCATATCAGTAAAGAAAATAAGAAAGATACAAAGTTTGAATATATGTATACTTACAAATATCCAGATAAAAAAGTACCAAAAGGAGGGGACGCCTGCTTTGTAAAGGGATTGCATAAAGAAATATGGGGATATGATCTGGAGATTTCTTTGATCGGAATGGAAAATGATAATCCATATTTCAGTCAGGACAAAGACCTTCCTAAGGCAAAGAATAAAGTCGTGATCTCATCAGCAATGGCACAGAAATATGATCTGAAAAAAGGTGATTCTATTGTATTGTCTGACGAGGAAGAAGAAATGGATTATGCATTCCAGGTAGCGGATATTACACAATATTCATCTGGTTTGTATGCATTTATGGATATTGACAGCATGAGAGATCTTTTCCAGACATCATCTGACTATTACAACATGGTCGTATCAAAGAAGAAATTGTCAATTGACTCTGGAAAGTTGTATGCAACGACGAGTAAAAAGAATATCGAGGAAAGCTCTGATATATTTATCAATATGATGAAACCGATGATGGGAATGGTTGTTGGACTTTCTGTTTTAATCTTTGGAATTGTTATGTATCTGATGATCAAAGTCATGATCGATCGCTCTGCACAAAATATTGCATTGATGAAGGTGTTTGGATACCGAAAGAAAGAGATTAAGAAGCTTTATCTCGATGGAAATTTTTATATGATCGTAATTGGAGCGTTGATCAGTGTTCCGTTATCTAAGAAATTAATGGATGCGATGTATCCAGCGATGGTTTCTAATATTGCCTGTGGTATGAATTTAAGTTTTTCATGGCAGTTATATGCGATGATCTATGCAGGAATTATTATTACATATCTGGTAATTAATAAGCTGTTAGTGCGAAAAATTTATAAAGTCGGACTTTCCGATGCATTGAAGAACCGCGAATAAAATAAATAAGTATAAAGATGCAACTAAGATGCCTCCATATGATAAACTATTCATATGGAGGTGTTTTAGGATGAAAAATAAAAAAGTAGTGGTTGGTATTATAGGTATATTGTTTGTTGCAGCTTGTGTGATTGTATTTGCATACTTTCGTGGAAATGCTGCATATGTAAAAGTTAAAATTCATTCAACAAAAGAATATCAGAAGACTATGAGCATAGATTATGATCATGCTTATATGACAGGTACCAAAACAATGGATAAATTTTATATCACAAAGCAGAAGCACTTAGAACTGGATAAAGAGAATGCAGGGTATGGAACATGTGAGGCAAGAATTCCTTTGATCGACAATCATAAGAAATCAAAAGGAACGATTCAGATTAATTATTTTAAAGCAAATGACTGGTTTCAAAGCGATATTGACTTGAAAATTAACATAAGAACAATAAAAAAGAGACAATATCTGCAAATTAAGGTAAAATTAAAAGAAGAGGGACATGGAAAGAAATCAGAATATGACAAAGATTCTATACAAAAACAATTTTTATTAAAAGATCATGGAAACTACAGGATCAACCTTGGTGGATGATCAGGAATGGAGAAAATATGACACTAGAGGACATACAAACTAAGATTGACCCGGAAAATATCTTCCTGATGGGAGATTCCAGCAGTGGAAATACGGCATTTATCACAGCATTTACGGCAGATATGAATTGCATGGATACAGATGTATACAAAGAATATTCCTGCAAAGTTAATGCAGTTGTAGATTTATATGGTGTAAGCTGTGTAAAAATCAAAGAAGACTTTCCAACAACACCAAACCAAGGAGAGCCAGACAGCCCGGAAGGATTAGAAATCGGCAGTAAAAATGTTTACGAACATCCAGAATTATCTGACCAGATCACATGTATGAATTATGTAAAAAAAGAACTTCCATCACCACCAGTTCTTATGATGCATGGAATAGCAGATGATACGGTAGCACCAAATCAGAGCATTCAGTTATATAAGAAGTTAAAAGAAGAAGAAAAAGATGCCACATTCTATCTGGTAGAAGGTGCAGATCATGGACATCCATACTTTTGGTGGAACCAACATTAAGTCTGATCGAGCAGTTTTTCAAAAAATACATGAAATAGCTAGTCTTTGCCATATGAAATGATCTATTGTATAATTGGTACAAAAAGGACTAAAGAAGGAAGAAAAAGATGACATTACAGCAACTAAGATATGTCGTAACAATCGCGGAGATCGGAACGATCAGTAAGGCGGCAGAAGAACTTTTTGTTTCACAGCCAAGTCTTACAAAAGCCCTAAAGGAACTGGAAAAAGAGATGCAGATCACGATCTTTGACCGCACCAACAAAGGAATTCATGTATCCAGAGAAGGAGAGATTTTCCTCGGATACGCAAGACAGGTGCTGGAACAGGCGGCATTGATCGAAGAGAAATATAAACATAAAAATGGTGGGAAACAGGAATTTTGCATTTCAACACAGCACTATTCTTTTGCAGTCAATGCATTTGTAGACTTAATCAAAGAATATGGAAGTGAAAATTATGATTTCAGTCTGCGAGAGACACAGACTTATGAGATCATCGATGACGTAGCAAGAATGAAAAGTGAGATTGGAATTTTATATCTCAATGAATTTAACGCATCTGTATTAGAGAAGATCATGAAAGCAAATGATCTCAAATTTACAGAATTATTTGTGGCAAGACCACATATTTTTATTTGTGACAAGAATCCACTGGCACAGAAAGATCAAGTGACAATGGAAGACTTACAAGATTATCCATATCTGTCATTTGAGCAGGGAGAACATAATTCTTTCTATTATTCTGAAGAGATGTTCAGTACGGAAGTACGTTCAAAGAACATCCGAGTCAGAGACAGGGCAACCCTGTTTAATTTATTGATCGGATTAAATGGATATACGATCAGCAGCGGTGTGATCGACAAGGAATTAAATGGAGAGAATATTATCGCAGTTCCGCTTGCAGAAGAAGGCGAGATGCATATTGGGTATGTGACACATAAGAAGACAAAACCTAGCAGACTTGGGGCAATTTATCTGGAAGCGTTGAAGAGACATGTACAATAAAAATGAAAACGAAGAAGAGGAAGTAAGATGATTACGGGTGAATTAAAGAACAAAGTAGATAAGATTTGGGAGATTTTCTGGACAGGTGGAATTACAAATCCATTGGAAGTTATCGAACAGTTTAACTATCTATTATTTATCAAACAGTTAGATGAAGTAGAGACCAGAAAAGAAAGAGATGCGAATATTTTAGGAATTCCATATGAAGGAATCTTTCCAGCCGATTGTCAGCAGTATCGTTGGAGCAAATTTAAGAATCTGGGAGATGCGAATGAGATTTATGATCTGATGATGAATGGAGTATTTCCATTCATTAAGAATCTACATCCAGATGGAGAATCTGCCTACAGCAAATATATGGGAGATGCAATCTTCAAGATTCCAACACCAGCGTTACTTACCAAAGTAATCGATGGAATTGACGGGTTAAATCTGGAAGGAGACAGCAAAGGAGATTTATATGAATACCTGCTGTCAAAATTGGAAAGTGCAGGAAAGAACGGACAATTCCGAACACCAAGACATATCATTCAGATGATGGTAGAACTGGTAAAACCAGTACCATCGGATATCATCTGCGATCCAGCAATGGGATCAGCAGGATTCCTAATGGAAGCACAGCAGTATTTGCGTAAAAATCATCAAGATTTATTCTTGAATGCAGAACAAAGAGAACATTTTAATCATGAGATGTTTTATGGATTTGATATGGACCGAACGATGCTTCGAATCGGTGCAATGAATATGCTGCTTCATGGGGTTGATGATCCAAATATTGAATATAAGGACAGCTTGTCAGAGATGAATACAGACAAAGAAAAGTATTCATTAATTCTTGCCAATCCACCATTTAAAGGAAGTTTAGATTATGATGGAGTATCAGCAGATCTTTTAAAGGTTGCAAAAACAAAGAAAACAGAATTATTATTCCTTGTTTTATTCCTTCGCATCATGAAAATTGGAGGAAGGGCAGCAGTTATCGTACCAGATGGAGTATTATTTGGAAGCAGCCGTGCACATAAAGCAATTCGAAAAGAATTAATTGAAAATCACAAATTAAATGCAGTGATTTCTATGCCATCTGGAGTTTTCAAACCATATGCAGGAGTATCCACAGCAATCTTACTGTTCACAAAGACAGGGGCAGGTGGTACGGATAAAGTTTGGTTTTATGATATGAAAGCTGATGGAAGAACCTTAGATGATAAACGTCAGGAAATCGAGGAAAATGATATTCCAGATATCATTGAGAGATACCAGAATCTAGAAAAGGAAGAAGAAAGAAAACGAACAGAACAGTCTTTTTTTGTGCCAAAAGAAGAAATTGTTGAAAATGACTATGATCTCTCTATCAATAAATATAAAGAAATCGAGTATATTCCAGTAGAATATCCACCAACAGAGGAAATATTGAAAGATATTGAGGAATTAGAGGTGGAGATTCATAAGAATCTGGTGGAATTAAGGAAAATGTTGGAAGAAAATGATGATTAGTCGATAGAAAAATTTGAATTT
>JAHZAT010000023.1 GCA_019423795.1 Clostridiales bacterium | reverse complement strand
ATGATGGGAACAGAAATGTCACAACTTATACTTATGATGACCAGAACTATGCCACAGGTGTAGACAGAAAGAATGGAAACGAAACCATCAATAACAGTATTTCATATGATATGGGAACGGATGGAAAAACTATGACTAGTGTCAAAGATGCCAACGTACATGTAAACAAAGGAGTGATGCTGAAAATCATAGAATAATTCATTTTAAATGATTAATTATAGGAGGATGAATTATGGATAAAATAAGAAAATTTCTAATTTATGGAGTTATCATAATCCTTTTAATCTATAGTTTTATGACAGATAAAGGCGCTGTTCGCTTTAGTGTATTTATATCAGGATATCCTAAAGAGGCAATAACAGGAAGTTTAATATTAGATAAGAGCCATAAATTGAAGTCAAATCAGAAGGCATATATTATAGAACCATATCCTGTAGATAAAGCTACACAAGGAGTATTAGATCGCTGGCTGGTTGAACGACATGCTATATTTTATATCGCAAGGTTTGCCACGGGAGCATAATTAGTAAAGATAAAGACAAGGATATATCCAAAAAACAGTTATACGATTCTATTTGCAATCCCAATATGCAAGGCGTAAAGGAAGCATTGAAAAATCATGCAGAACTTGCAAAAGAAACAATCAAAATATCATCAAAAACGAAGCCGTTAGAATTAGCTGTCAGAGAGATTGAGAGTGGAAATGGACATGTTAAATAGCCTATTGGAATCAGGTGCAAAGCCTGATTCCAATACAAGATTGTGATATAAATGATAAGGAACGGAGGAAAAAGGTATGAAAAAGGGATTCACAAAGAAACGATACCAATTAATTTTACTTATAATTCCATGTATCATCATTTTAGCATATATATATTTTACGCAATCCAATAAGATAGATACAATCAAATTAAAAAGAAGATTGTTTACAACATATTCACCATCTAAGAATCATCAACTTAATGTATATACAGCAGATACAAACAAAGAAAATGCTTCCGTATTAGTAGAACTTAAAAATGATCAAACAAAGAAAAACATATACTGGCAGCCAAATACTTCATGGGCATATATTGTCTGGAAATCAGAAAACATTGTTTATATCAATGGCACAAAAATAAATCTGTCAAAGAATAAACAATATGATGAAAGAGATAACACAGGGGAATCTTTTTACTCAAAAAAAGACAACAATCCACTATATCTTTCCATTCTAAAACAAGAGATTGATGAGCAGAAGATTATAAAGCAACTCAAAGACAAATCAAATATAAATTATGCAGATGCACAAGGGAATACTTTGTTGATGATAGCATCTTATACAGGCAATATGAAGATTTTTCATCAATTGAAAGACAATGGAGCCGATATAAGTAAAAGAAATAATGAAGGACAAGGCGTACTAGAATTTGCAATTAGGAGTGATCTTTCAGAGAAGCAGATTCTTAAACAATTAAAAGATGAAATAAAAATGGGTGCGGTTATAACGGAAGAAACAAAAAATGCTGTGATACAGCCTTGGAATTATCGATGGAAAGCAGCAAGTTGCAATTATAAGGTTTTGGATTGGGTATATGATAAATTAAACCAGAATCCAGAAACAGATATGACAGCAGAACAAAAGGTTCTCTTAAAGGCAGCAAGAGGACAGAAAACAGAGGGGACAAAAGAAGAAGCAAAACTTACAGATAAAGATGGAAATACAATGCTTATGATAGCAGCGGGATATGGAAATCAAAAGCTGTTAAATAACTTGTTAGCTCAAAACCTAAAACTGACACACAAAAATCGCTTTGGAGAAGATGCTTTGTTATATGCTATATCGAAAGATCAAATAACAACAGCAAAACAATTATTGGAAGCAGGTATGGATAATCAAGAAGCCCTGCTAAAAACAGCACAGACAGGAAATGTGAAGATGGCAGAGCTGGTATTAAAATATTTAGACTTACGATCTGACTGGTATATAAAGCAGGCAGTGATAGAAGCAATGAATGAGGGAAATGAAGATTATGCTTATAAATTGTTTTTGAAGTTAAAGGATAAAAATTATAAGGGCGGAACGGAAACAATATATGAGTATGCCAAAGAAATGGGAGTAGAAAAAATTATAGATTGGTATAAAAAGTAATTAGTAAAGGTATTAAATCTAAGAGGTTCTGCTTATGTTAGAACATTTTCATGAGTTGACCACATTGGGTCCTGTAGACCTTACGAAGTCAGAAAACGAGGAAAAAGAGATACAATAAAACAAGGAAGAATAGCAAAATCAGAAAAGTAGCTAGAATAATCGCGATAAATTTAATAATATAAAAAATATCAGATTTCATAAGGACTACGCTACCTTAAGTTATACGCCGTGGCTTTTATGATTTAGCCATAGCCTATCAGTCAGTGCACGTCAACTATTGAAAGCGCCGTATACCGAACGGTACGTACGGTGCTGTGAGAGGACGGCGGTTAGTCACCGCCTCCTACTCGATTTAATGTGAGGAGATGATATAATGGTAAGAAAAAAATAGTTTTAATAGTAAAGATAATTTTTGTATTAATAGTAATTAATGGAATTTTATTAGCAATTCAATATCTGCCTCAAATGAAAGTTGATTCAATAATCTCAAATATGAACGAATATACACAAGAAGATAAAATCTTACTTGATACAGGTGGGGTAACAACATTTCCAACAACGCCATGGAACAGATTGTATTTATATGACGTTGAACATAATAAATGGAAGTTAATAAAAAGTAGTATGATTCCTTATTATGGATTTGGAAGTAAATTTATACTAAATAAACAAAAAATTTATTATAACAGATTTGGAGCGGAAGAAGGAATTGAATTATATTCCAAAAAGACAAAAGGATTTGGCTTTGGCAAAGAAGAGTTGGATCAGGCAGGAATTTGCACCATATCACCAGAATATATGTATTATTTAAAAGAAAGTGGGGCAAGTGATTTTAAAAATAATATATATAGAAAAAATTTAAAAACAGGGAAAACAGAAGTTTTTCTAAAAGGCGAATTCTCCTATATATTAAGACAGGATCATGGAAAATTGTATACATACAATAATGTAGATAAGCAAATCTATGAAATAAATTTAAGTGATAAAACCATCGTGAAATGTAAAAATAGGGGAGATATTATGTGGGCAGGATATATAGATGACGAACATTTCATGGTAACGGATGGGTTAAATGTTTATTCATATGATAAAAAGAGTAAGAAGAAAAAGTATTATATAAAAGATCTGAAAAAAGAAGAAGACTTTTTAAATGATAATTTAAAGATAGACAATAACAAATTATACTATAGTACAAATAATATGGATGTTTTTGTGTTAGATATAAAGACAGGAGAAATTAAAAAGATTGCATCTGAAAGCAAAAATAATAAGAATAGTGCGTGGACATCAGTCATATTTACAAAATCATATATAGTAATAGACATAACAGGTGAAGACTATAAAAACAGGAAAATGTATATTTATTCTTATGGTGGAAAGCTGATTAGAAAGGTGAATGTGCAGCCAGTATGGTAAAATTATTAGATATGACAAAGAGACAGTTACCAGAGAAATTTGATGCTTAAAAAGATATGACAATCATAGATGGTTATAAAAATAACTCATACGATCAGCCAGCCGGTTGTTGATGGAGACAGTATTACTATAGGAAAAGATACCATTATTAATGAGACTGCATATGATGTCAATGGAAAAATGAGAGTGCTGTTACCGATGGAAATGTCACAATCTATACTTATGATGACCAGAACCGTGTCACAGGTGTCAGCAGAAAGAATGGAAACGAAACCATCAGTAACAGTATTCCTTATGACATGGGAACGGATGGAAAGACCACGACCAGTGTTAAAGATGCCAACGGACATGTAAACAAAGAAGTGACAAATGAAGCAGACCTTATGAAGTCAGAAAACAAGAAAAAAGATTCAGAGGGTAGAAGTTGCAAGAAAATTGCAAAAGATAACAAGGCGGTATGGAATTTGAAATTTATACAATGAGGAGGAAGAACATGAAACAAAGAAAAACTAGATATCTGTTATTAATTTTCTGTTTAATAATGCTGACTGCTTGTAATGGAAAGACGACGAAAAAACAAGTTAATTCTAATAGAAAATTATCTCAAATTTTAGATGTTAAAAAAATGCAGATAAAAAGTGATGATGGGTATGGATCATTAAGAATCATAAATCCAGTTGTAGAAAATAAAAGTTATGTTTTTTACATAGAAAATGGTAAAAAAATTATAAAAGTAAATAAACAAAGTAAAGAAAAATCAGTAATCGTAACATTTAAGAGAGTAAATAAAGGCGGCTTATCTCTAGAAGGAAATTATCTGTATTATATATATAATCAAGAAATATATAAAAGTAATTTCAAAGGAAAATACACAAAGATTTTATCAAAAGAAAATTTGAAGAAATGTGGGGTAAATGCAGAAGTTGTTTCGGTAAAAATGTACCATAATAAATTGTATATAATAATGGAGGATTATACAAATTTATATGTTGTTCAATATAATGAAGAAAAATATAAAGTTCTTATAAAAGGTTACATGAGGCAAATATGTTTTGGAGGAGAATGTTTATATTATATAGATAAAGGAGGAGCTGGTATTTATGAGATAAATTTAAATACGCAGAAACAACAGAGAATTCGAGGAATAAAATGGTATGAGGATTATGAGATGGACAATCATCCAATATACATGGAAATAACAGTATATAATGGGAAACTATATTATACAAAATGGGAAACTAAAGATGATATAGGTCGACAAGTCATGTATGAATATGAAAAAAATGAAAAGGATAAAAAGATTTTTGAATTTCAAGGAGGAGCAAATGCCATAGCGGATTCCACAAAAGTTATTGTAGACGAAGTTATGTATGATTCTGAGCATGAAGGAATGCAAGTATTTGATTTAAAAGATAACAAATCATATATTATAAAAAAACCGACATATAAGACAGGAGGCATAAACTTTTTGATCGATGATGTAATACTATATGAAGATGATAAATCTTCAAATAATGTGTACATAATGGAGCGAATTAAATAATTTGGACATTTGACCCCATAGACCTTGTGAAGTCAGAAAATAAGAAAAAAGATTTTTATTATGATTGCGATGCTTTCAACATTTTGTTTACCATATGTGGATGCAGTAAAGATAAGGACAAGGATATATCCAAAAAACAGTTATACACCTTTATTTGTAATCTCAATATGCAAGGCGTAAAGGAAGCATTGAAAAATCATGCAGAATTTGCAAAAGAAACAATTAAAACATCATCAAAAACGAAGCCGTTAGAATTAGCCGTCAGAGAGATTGAGAGCGAAAAGGTACAGCTACAAATATGCTCACAATTGATAAAGAGTGGTGCAGATGTTAATGAAAAAGGAGATGAGATAACAGCACTAAAAGGAACGGTAAGTAGGATTCCATTTGAAAATTATAATGAGAAAATGGACATGTTAAATAGACTATTGGAATCAGGTGCAAAGCCTGATTCCGATATAATTTCATTTCTTTTAAACGATAATAACAGCAATTGGGGAATGCAGTATTATTTTACGCCTCAAATTTTAAAAAAATTAGAAAAATATGACGGAAAGCAAAATATATCACAAGGATTACGAGCAGCAATGAATGGAGATGATCATAAACTTCAAAAACTTGTGATATCAGATAAAATAAATAAAAAAGATAAAGGGCAGGTATTAGCTTTTGCAGCAGCGCATTGTAATGTGGATACATTGAAGATCATGAAAAAACAAGGATATGATTTTGCTTGGAAAGACTCAGATAAAGTAGGATTATTGCAGATCGCAGCACTATGCAATCATTCTTCAGTAGTAAAATATTTGTTAGAACAACAATTAAATTCAAAAGCAAAGGCAGATTATTATAAAGTGAGAGCAGTTGATTTTGCGATTGTCGCAGGAAACTTAGACAATGCAAAGATTTTGATAGAAAAAGACAAAGTGAATTTCAAGAAAAATCATTACGGAAAACCTTGTGATGTATGGGAATTTATTTTAGCCTTCGGCGATAAAAAATCTTTTAAAACACTAGAATCTTTAGGTCATCAGCCAACAAAAGAAGAAATATATGACACCTATCAAAATTACGGTAAGGAACAATATGAGCAGGGGGTAAAAGTAAAAGAAGATGAATTGCAGGAAATAATCTGTATCGAATTTAAGTGCTCGTAGACCTTATGAAGTCAGAAAACAAGGAAAAAGAGATGCAATAAAACACGAAAACGTAGTGAAATCAGAAAAGTAACTAAAAAAATCACAATAAACCAAATAATATAAAAAATATCAGATTTCATAAGGGCTACGGTACCCAGTTGATGAAGTGCGCCAGTACAGCTATGATGCCAATGGAAACCAGACAGATGTTAAGAATACAAAGACTGGACAGACAGAATCCTATACTTATGATGCAGAGAACCGCTTAAGCAAAGTATCTGTCACCGACAAAGACGGAAAGACAGCCGTGATCCAGCAGAACCGTTATAACGGAGACGGACAGAGGATCCAGAAAGTGGAAGGAAGCAAAACAACGAACTATTACTATCAGGACGGAGTAGTTTCCTATACAACCGATGGAGATAATATCCAGACATCCCAGAACCTGATCGGAACCGATGGAAATATCCTTGCAACACAGAGATATGGAAGTGACCATACGGACTATCTGTTGTATCATAAAGATATCCAGGGAAGTACCACAAGTCTTGTAAAAGAAGATGGAAGTGCTGATGCAACATACCGGTATACAGACTTTGGAGAGACAGCAATCAACGGAGATAACAAAGCAGAGAATGAGGTTTGTTATACGGGTGGAATCTATGACCAGAGTACAGGATTATATTATTTGAATGCAAGGTATTATAATCCTGAGGATGCAAGATTTTTGATAGAAGATACTTATCGTGGAGAAAATGATAAACCTGATACACAACATTTATATGTATATTGTGCGAATAATCCAATAAATCATGTTGATCCTAGTGGTCACTATGCAGTGGCATTATATACATTAGTAAAGGTAGTTGCAGGAGGAGTGGTATTTTATGTATCATATTCAACTTGGAAAAGACGAAGGATAAAGACACGATATGCAGGAAGAAGAGTTACTTTTAAAACTAGAATATCTATATGGCTTACGTGGAGAGCAGCTAATAGAATAATGCATAGTAAAGGTAAGGGAAAAAAGAAAAAGCAGTCAAAAATGAGTGAAAAAGAAAAATCATCAGATATACCAAGTTGGGCAGATGGACATAATCCAAAAGCAGGAGAAAATGGAAATGCTTATGCAAAAAGGGAAATGGACCAACGTTATGGAAAAGGGAAATGGAAAAGGAAAGGAAGACAAGGACATGAATATAGTGAATTAAAAAAATGGGCAGACAGGGGATACCGATACAAAAAAAGAAGATAAGTAATTTGTAAATGTATAAAATATATTGAAGGAGGTAATAATAAGAATGGTTTATGAGCTATTTTTTTCATATTATGATCAAGATCCAGAAAATGATGAAGAAATGATTATTGCTGCATATTCATCATATGAGAAAGCAGAATCAGCAAGAAAAAAACTTTTGGAACAACCAAGGTTTAAAGGAAAAGAAGATTTTTTTGAAATTCATGATTTTAAAATGAATGAACCTTGGTGGGATGAAGGATTTTGGAGAGCAACAAGGTCATATTTCATAATTCAACTTTTAAGAGGATATGTAATTGAAAAAGAGCAAGAGCATAATTCAGAAAATCATAATATAGAAATAAGAAATCAAGAAGATAGATTAGTGTATCAAGGTAGCATGGATTGTTATTATGATCATGAAAAATTTTTGTGTTTGAAAAATATTGAGAGTGGGGAAATGTATTGTTTAGATAAACAACAAGGAAAGATTCAATATGAAGCAAATACTTATGAAGATATGTTAAAATTTGTAAGACAAAGATATCAGATTGAAATTTTTGGATGGAAAGATATTTTTAGAAAATGAGGTGATGCAATATGTATGTATATCAACTAACATATAGAGATGAAGGAAACCTATTACCCATTGGTTATTTTGGAAGTTGGAAAAAGGCAAGAAATGTAATGAAAAAGTATAGATCAACATTACCAGGATTTAAAGAATATCCAAATTATTTTATTTTAAAAAAAGTAAAATTAGATGAGGATGATTACTATTTTCCAGAAAAATAAAGCTGCACAAGGAGTACTAGATTGAAGGCTACTTGAATGATGCGATATATTTTATATTACAAAGCTTACTATGGGAGCATAATTAGTAAAGACATTTCATTCGTAGACCTTATGAAGTCAGAAAAGAAAAAAGAGATGCAATAAAACATGAAAACATAGAGAAATCAGAAAAGTAATTAGAATAATCATAATAAATTTTAGAATCAGATTTCATAAGGGCTACGGTACCTTAATGATATTCAGGGAAAAGTGCCACAGGAAGATACAACTTCCTATGACCCGATAGGAAGAGAAGTTTCAAGTATCGACCAGAATACAGGAGAAGTCAGTCTATAAAGTAAATTGTAGAATTAAACTAAATTGTTCAAAAAATTGCAAATAAAATACACATTTAACGTATAGAACAGAAACTTGTATTGGATAGCATAGATAAAAGATGTTATAATATCCCAAGACATAAGATTACATTTAATGTAGAAAATCAGGAGACAGCAGGGTATGAAATATAATATTCCAGAGAGAGTTTTAAGGGATATTTCTGTATTTGCAAAAAAATATTCAATCAATAAAGTGATTTTATTTGGATCAAGGGCAAGAGGTGACAATACAGAGAGAAGTGATATTGATATTGCTGTATATGGTGGAGATTTTGATTCTTTTTATTGGGATATTAAAGAAAAAGTACATTCCCTTTTAAGTTTTGATGTGGTAGAAGCAGATAAGTCAATTTCAGAGGAATTAAAACAAGAAATAGAAAAGGATGGTGTGGTGATATATGAAAAAGCTTGAGAACTTTTCGAATTGCTTGGAAGTGTTAAAAAATGCAGATTTTGAAATGGCAGATAATAATGATATATATAGGATAGGTGTAATCGGACAGTTTAATTTGACATTTGAGCTTGCATGGAAGGCATTACAAGAAATCTTAAAAATGCACGGAGCAGATGGAGCGGCAACTGGGTCACCAAGAGAGATTTTACAGTTAGGATATAAACTTAGTTTTGTAGATGATGCAGCAGTATGGTTATTGATGTTAAAAAAAAGGAATACATCTGTTCATATATATAATGAACAAGAAGTTGATGAGATGATATTATTGATCCGTGATAGTTTTATTCCAGCATTTGTTGTTCTTGAAAAGACGTTAAGAAGCAAATTAGAAGAAGTAAAAAATGACTGGGAATAAAAGATTTTGGAATCTGTAAATATACAGAGAGGCCAATGAATACTAGATTACAAGAGATATTCCTCCTTTTTCTTTTGCTTGCGTATAAAAAACGAACGTAGTAAAATAAAAAAATATATGTGAATGAAAAAGAAGGATTGAACGGTATGAAGAAAAAACAAATAAAAGGAACGTTATTGTTATTATTAGCAGCAATCATATGGGGAAGTGCATTTGTGGCACAAAGTGTTGGAATGGAATATGTCGGACCATTTACGTTTAATTGCGTAAGAACATTGATAGGAGGGATTGTACTCATTCCGTGCATTACACTTTTAAATCATGGAAAAGCAAAGAAAAAGATGACGAGTTCCGAGAAAAAAAGATTAATGATCGGGGGAATCTGCTGTGGAATTGCGCTTGCAATAGGAAGTACACTTCAACAATTTGGAATTATGTACACAACAGTAGGAAAAGCAGGATTTATCACAGCTTTTTACATTATTATCGTTCCCATTCTTGGTTTGCTATTAGGAAAAAAATGTGGATTATCTGTCTGGATCAGTGTTATGATTGCTTTGATCGGACTTTATTTTTTATGTATTACAGATGGCTTTTCGATTGGGAAAGGCGATAGTTATGTATTTTTAGGTGCATTGGCATTTGCGATTCATATTTTAGTGATCGATTATTTTACACAGTTTAATGATGGAGTAAAAATGTCATGCATTCAGTTTTTTTCCTGCGGAATAATCTGCTTTATTCCAATGATACTGTTTGAGCATCCAGAGATCAGTACGATCTTACTTGCATGGAAACCAATCTTGTATGCAGGAGTACTGTCATGCGGAGTTGGATATACATTACAGATGGTTGGACAGAAGAACATGAATCCAACAGTGGCCTCCCTGATTTTAAGTCTGGAATCCGTGATATCTGTGATCGCAGGATTTTTAGTATTGCATCAAAACTTAAGCCAGAGAGAATTGATAGGATGTGCGCTGATGTTTATAGCGATTATTCTGGCACAACTGCCAGGGGAAAATTGATTTGAAAATATAGTAGTGTATGCTTTCTTTATCTGGTTTGTAGCGCATGGCATCGTGATTGATATCATCATTTTGTGCGTTGATAATATAAAAAGCAATATTTGCAGCTTCTTCTTCTGGAAGATCAACTGCTAGTCTATAACGATCATAAAGTTCAATTAATGCAATTCTAAGACCAACAGTAAGTTGAGTTGCAGCAACATCTTCTGGGGCACAAGTATAAGGATATGTCATTAATTTAGTAATCATAGAACCAATTTTTGCATCTGGAACGATTTTGCGTAACAATATAGCAGCTTTTGCAGCAGCTACAAACTGATGGTGCAATGCTTGATAACAACACTGTGTTTCGCCTTTTTCTCCACAAAGATCTGGAATGATACCAGCAGTAATAAAGGAGTGACGATGGATACTGTCAATTTCATTAAATGTGAGCCAATATTTTACATATTCTCCGTAATGCTCAAAACATGTCTTTGCGTAGCGAAGGAATCCATGACGTTTTGGATAGTAAGTATCATCCATATCATCCATAGCTTCGTGGATGCGTTTGCTTGAAATCGTAACGTGGGCTTTATAATCTTTTATGCCTACATTCCATGCTCCTTCTAATTGAACAGTGTCTAAACCAATGTGCATTAAAATTTCTGCACCATTGTCAGCAGTCATAGCAATCGCATGTTTGGTGTCATATACAGTTGCAATCACACCATCACATGGAGCATAAATAGCACTGTTTCCGCATATTTCAGGAGAAATTTTAAAAATTGATTATATGAATATAACAGAAATTTGGTATCTATGGATAAAAAATCACAATTGACAAACCCCTAAAGGTGTTATAAAATAAGTAACGTTAAAGGCATTGATGGTGCACAGTAAGAAGCTACATAGCTTCCGAAATTCACACCGTAGCTGTATCTCTGAATGCGATGCAATATACATTTTCACATCAGGCATCAGTAGGAGATAACGGAGTCTGCCCGTTACGCAGAGACTTAAGTGCTTATG
>JAHZAT010000022.1 GCA_019423795.1 Clostridiales bacterium | reverse complement strand
ACAGACGAAAGTCTGTGACGCAAAGCTAAAGGGCCTGTAAAATGGCAGCCAGTTGCAGAAAATGATAGGCACTGTCTGTTTGGCAGTGCTGTTTTATTTCATAGAGATTTCATAGGGAATTTGTAGGGGATTTTTATGAATTGAGGGAGGATAAAGTTATGAAGTTAAGAAAATTATTGAGCCTGTCTATTGCAGCTATATTACTATGCTTTACAGGCTGCGTGAATAAAAATACATCGAGTAAGCATGAGCCGATCACAATTCTGGCCCCTTATTTAGAATGTGATCGTTTAGTTGATCTGGTACATAAAAAATACCCAGAAATAAATTTGAAAGTTCTTTCTTATTCTGGTGCAAATACAACGACATATTTACAAAATATGTTAGCAGCAGATGATCTGCCGGATATTTGTACACAGACTATTTATGATCCTAATATTGACGATGTGAGTGACAAGATGATCGATCTTGCTGGTTATGATTTTACAGATAATTATGTGGAATCTAGATTGCAGGATATTTCAGATGATGGAGCTATTTATATGCTTCCATCAGCCTATAGTTGTATAGGTATCACATATAATAAGACCTTGTTAGAAAAACATGGATGGAAACTTCCAAAATCTTTTCATGATCTTGAAAAGCTGGCGAAAAAGGCGAAAAAAGCAGGGGTACAGTTGTGTCTGACACAGATTGAATATCCAGGCTATGGCTTTCAATATATGTGTAATATTGCAGATACGGCATTTTTAGGTACATTCCAAGGCAAGCAATGGCAGAAAGATTATCTGACAGGAAAGGCTAATGTGAGTGATACAAAGAAAATGATGGATTGTATGGATTATATTCAGAAATGGAAAGACCTGGGTATGTTTACTGCCAATAAAAAGAATCCACAGAGTGATGACGAGACTATAAAAGAATTTATGAAAGGTAATACATTATTCTTACTGGGAAGTAAAAATGGAATTGGAGAAACAGATGGCACAAAGGATAAGTTTGGGTTAATGCCATATCTTTCTGAAGATGGAAGCCAGAATGTATACATTTTGAACGTGACACGTTTTCATGGACTGAGTAAAAAATTAGAAAAGGATCCGCAAAAGCTTAAAGATGCATTAAAAGTTATGAAAGTGATCTCTTCCGTGGAGGGAACAAGTGCATTATATGAAGAAGCAACTTTAAAAGCGAACCTTCTTCCATTTAAAGATTGGAATGCAGATAATACGTATTATGGGGATATTGCTGATGAGATCAATGCCGGGAATACGGCACCGCTTATCTATGTAGGGTGGGAAAATACATTGGTCAATACAGGATACCGTATGCTAGAATACATTCAGGATAAGGCAACGATAAAAGATGTTGTGGATCAATTGGACAAGGATCAGGATCGTGTGGTCAACAATAAGCCAGAAGTTATCACAACTACGACAGAAGTTATCTCTCAGAAGAGTTGTGCAAAACTGATCGGCAGATGTTTTATGGAAGCAACAAAAAGTGATGCAGCACTGATTTCTTTAGGAAAATGGATCAAAGGAAATGGAAAAGAGCAGAATATGGCTGGTGTGAATGGAAAACTTTATGCACAGGATATTACGGAAAGTGATATTTGTTCTATTCTTCCAACAGGATGGTATGATACGATACAAACCGTACAATTATCAGGAAGAGAAATCAAACAATTATGTAAAGATGGTTACGATGCTGCTGGTACGGGCAATACCTATCCATATGTATTAGTGAAGGATAAAAAGCTTGAAGCAGATCAAACTTACAAAGTCGTGATCTGCGGAGCAGGTAAAGAGCTTACATTAAATGACAGTGGCATTGTGGGAATGAATGCAGCAAAAGATTTCTTTTCAAAATTTAAAACCCTAAGTGAGGCGGATGTGAAATGAGATTCAGTCAAAACAATATGTTAGAGAAGACAAAGAAATACAAAAAGATTATAGTTGTCTGTATTGTTGCAATCTTATTTATGGTCATTTCATTTATTTTCATATATCAGACATACATTCAAAAGATTATTTATGAAGAACGGTTAAATCAGATGGATGAAGTTACTCACCAGATGTTTTTAAATCTGGAAGATGTAATGGAAACAAAATGGGATTATGTCAAGGTGCAATGTAATATCATAGAAGCTGCTGATATACGGACTACCGAGGATTTGAGTCTGCATATGAAAAGAATAACTGATTTGTATGAATTTGCAGATTCAAAAATAACATTGCTGGCTGTTGATGACAGTGGAAAGTACTATACAGAAGAAGGAAATCAGGGGATGGTAAGGGATACATATCATTTTGAACATAGTCCTAAAAAGATCAACTATGTATCGAATTTTATGACGACAAATGAATCCCGTATGGTTTTTTTAAAGAAATTAGAGCATCCGATCAGACTTCAAAGTGGACAGACTATCAATTATTATGGATTATATCAGGATATGCATGAACTGAATGAATATTTTGGATGTGATGCCTATGAAAATAATAACAGTGTCTATATTCTTGATGATAATGGTTTTAAACTGTTCAATAGTAATAAGGTGGAACTGATCAAAGGACATAATGTGTTCACGGTATTAAAGAAGATGCAATATCTACATGATTCTTCATTTGACAAAGCAGAAAAAGAATTAAAAGAAAAGGGTGTGAGTTATTCTAATGCCATACTCGATGGGACGGAATACTTTTATGTTTTAAAGAAAATGGATCATGCGGCATGGAACTTGATCTTTCTCGTTCCTGCAAAATATGTAGCGACCAATACGGTAAGGCTTGTGAAGTTGATCATATGGTTTATTATCTTGTTTGCAGTTGTTGCTGCTGGTTGTATGATCAAAGGAATCGTTACAGTTCTTAGAAAAAGCCAGAGCGAAGCAATTGAAATCGAAAGAGAAAATAATACAAGACTGGAAACAATAAATACAGAACTCACGCAAGCTAAACGGGCGGCTGAGCAGGCTTTTGAAGTCGCTAACAATGCAAGTCAGTCCAAAAGTGATTTCCTGGCTAGTATGTCTCATGATATCCGTACACCGATGAATGCGATCATGGGTATTACATCCTTGATCAGACATGATGCAGGGAATAAGGATAAGGTGATCGAGTATGTTGATAAAATAGATGTTTCTGCACAGCATCTTTTGGGAATCATTAATGACGTTTTGGATATGAGCAAGATTGAAGCAGGAAAAACTGTTTTCAGTTATTCTGATTTTTCTATTCTGGAGTTTATGCAGGAGATTCAAACGATGTTCTGTCCACAGACAGAGGAAAAGCATCAGTCTTTGGTGATTCATCATGAGAACATCGTGCATGAATGGGTCAATAGCGATTATGTTCATTTGATGCAGATTTTCAGCAATCTGCTTTCAAATGCAGTAAAGTATACACAGAAGGGTGGAAAGATCCAGTTTCTTGTAGAAGAATGTGAAACGAAATCCAGTGCGTATGCAAAGTATCATTTTGCAGTTATTGATAATGGTGTAGGTATGTCTGAGGATTTCAAAGACAAGATCTTTGATACTTTTACCCGTGAGGAAAGTTCCTTGACAAATAAGATACAGGGAACAGGGCTTGGAATGGCGATCACCAAGAATCTGATTGAAGCAATGGGAGGAACTATTGATGTCGATAGTGAACTGGGACTGGGAAGTTGTTTTGAGGTCTTTATGGATCTTAAAATTGCAGAAGAGTCTGTTTCGTCAGCATTGCAGGTAGAAGAAAGTGAGACATATGATGATATTATGAAAGGAATGAGGTTCTTGTGTGCAGAGGATAATGAGCTGAATGCGGAGATCTTGACGGAACTGTTAAAGATCAAGGGAGCTGAGTGTACTGTCTGTGAAAACGGTGAAAGGATTCTCGAGACATTTGAGCGATCTGCTTCTGGAGATTATGATATGATCCTGATGGATGTGCAGATGCCAGTTATGAATGGCTATGAGGCAACAAAGGCGATCCGCAAGAGTTCGCATGAACAGGCAAAGACGATCCCGATCATTGCAATGACCGCTAATGCATTTTCAGATGACATTCATCATTCCCTGACCGTCGGTATGAATGCGCATATTTCCAAACCAGTTGAGATGAAGGTATTGGAAAAAACAATAAGTAGCATAAAATTCGGGGGGTTGAAGCGCAGATTACTGAACAATAAGGATGAGATATAAAAATGAGGTTATAAGATGAAAAAAAGAAAAATTTTTACTGTTGTATTGATATTTTCTATATTAATGGCAACTTTGGCAGGATGTGATAAGGCAGATAAAGTGTCTGACACAACAAAAAAACCTGTTATAAAAATTGGAAGTGACAATTATCCGCCTTATAATTTCCTGAATGAGGATGGTATCCCGACAGGTATAGATGTTGAACTGGCAACGGAAGCATTTAGAAGGATGGGGTATAAGACGGAGATTGTTCAGATCAATTGGGAAAAGAAAAAAGAGCTGGTAGAAAGTGGAAAAATTGATTGTATCATGGGATGTTTTTCAATGGAAGGACGACTTAACGATTATCGTTGGGCCGGACCATACATAGCAAGCCGTCAGGTGGTTGCTGTAAATGAGAACAGTGACATTCATAAACTGAGTGATCTGAAAGGAAAGAATCTTGCAGTCCAGTCTACAACCAAACCGGAAGGTATCTTTCTGAAGCGGACAGATAAGAGAATTCCAAAACTTGGCAATCTGATCAGTCTTGGACACAGGGAATTGATCTATACATTTCTGGCAAAAGGGTATGTGGATGCTGTGGCTGTGCATGAGGAATCCATCATCCAGTATATGAAAGATTATGATACAAGCTTCCGCATTCTGAAGGAACCATTGATGGTCGTCGGGATAGGAGCTGCTTTTGCAAAGAATGATGACAGAGGGATCTGCGAGCAGATGAACCAGAAGCTGGAAGAAATGCACAAGGATGGTACCTCCCTGAAGATTATAAAAAAATATATGGATGATCCAGAGAAATATTTGGAGGTGGATAATCTTGGATATTAATGGAAGAGAAAAAGCAAAACGATTCTGGATAGTTGCTAGTTTGCTTGGCATCTGTATGTTTGTCACTGCAATTTTTTGTTTTTTTCATACGGAAAAAAACGAAGCTGAGAAAAGAATGGTGGAGATTGTAAACTATGTCAAAGTACAGTGCTCAACCTATACTCATTATAATGAATCTTCAGAATCAAAAAGTCTCCTTCGTGCGATCGAAAGTGCCAGACAGATGAGTACAAATATTGATATGGAAGTAAAGAATAGAAAGCAGTTAGACCGAAAGCTTCTGAAAGAGAATCTGCAGTCACTCTGGGTGGATGGTATTCTTGTATTGGATGAAGAAGGAAAGAAAGTCTGTGAATACAGTATGGATGAAGGTTTGATGGATGAGATGATTGATTATCTGCAAAAAGATATCATTATGGATTACACAGGATATAAAGAAAGATCTTATTCAGAACGGATTGTCAGAGGAGATGGATCATGTATCGATATCGCAGCCTGCGCCAGAAAAGATGCCCCAGGGATCGTTGCAGTTTACTATTACACAGCTCCGAGATTTATCAGAAATTATACTTTAACGATCCAGAGTCTTTTAAAGGGGTACAATACTGAGAAAGACGGGACGATCATCGTTGCAGACAAAGGGAAGATTATTGCCAGTAACGATGAGAAATTATTGGCACAGGATGTCGCAGACAATGAGATTATTCAGAAAATGAAGAAGCATACAGATAGTCGGCATATCTTTCATCTGAAGAATAAAGGAACTGGATGCTATGGTATCATGCTGAAACAAAGGGATTATTATATCTACATGTATTTACCAGATAAAGAGGTATTCAGTAATCTGCCACTCAGTGTAACAGGTGTTGTATTCCTTTATCTTATCATTCTTAGTTTTTCATGGTCCTGGATATATATAACCAATCTGGCACATCAGAAACAGGAACAGGAAAAAGATGAGAAATATAAAGCAGAACTTCTGAAATCGGCAAAAAAAGCAGAGGCAGCGAACGAGGCGAAAACTGAGTTTCTCCAGAGGATGAGTCATGATATCCGGACACCGATCAATGGAATATGCGGTATGATCGATGTGGCGGAGCATTATGCAGATGATATGGAAAAACAGACAGAATGCAGGGCAAAGATCAAAGAAACATCTCATCTGTTACTGGAATTGATCAATGAAGTTTTGGATATGAGTAAGCTGGAATCGGACGAAGTAGTTCTGGAAGAAATTCCATTTAATCTAAGCAATATTTCCAAGGAAATCTTTGTTGTGATCGAACAGATAGCTGCAGAAGAAAATATTCGGATCGTGTGGGAGAAAGAAGAAATCACACACTGGAATCTGATCGGGAGTCCAGGATATGTAAAAAGGATCATGATGAATATTTTGTCAAATGCGGTAAAATATAATAAAGAAAACGGATATATCTACATCAGCTACCAGGAATTTACATCGGAGCAGGAGGGAAGAGTGACGATTGAATTTATCTGCCGAGATACAGGAATTGGTATGACAAAGGATTTCCAGAAACGCCTTTTTGAACCGTTTGCACAGGAGCATACTGGAAGCCGTACAAAATTTTCCGGAACAGGGCTTGGAATGCCGATCACGAAAAAACTGATCGAAAAAATGGGAGGAACGATCACGTTTGAAAGTGAGAAAGAAAAAGGAACGACCTTTGTGATCAGGATTCCATTTAAAATAGATCAGGATGCTGATCAACGTGAAGAACAGGAAGCTATATCAGAAAAATCTATAAAAGATCTGAAGATCCTTCTGGTGGAAGATAATGAGCTGAATATGGAAATCGCAGAATTTGTGATTCAGAATGAAGGTGCATCTGTGACGAAGGCATGGAATGGCCAAGAAGCTGTTGAGATATTCAAAAAAAGCAGACCAGATGAATTTGATGTCATTCTGATGGATATAATGATGCCGATCAAGAATGGTTATGAAGCAGCAAAGATGATCCGTGCACTGGACAGAGATGATGCAAAAACGGTTCCGATCATAGCAATGACGGCAAATGCGTTCACCGAGGATAGATTAAAGTCAAAAGAATCGGGAATGAATGAACATATCGCGAAACCTATAGATGCAAAATTATTAGTAAAAGTGATCAGTGAATTCGTGGAAAATAAAGAGGAGGATTCATAATGAAAAAGAGAAAATGGAATAGAGTTCTCTCTATACTTTTGGTGATGGTGACAGTCATATCACTTATGTCAGGATGTGATAGAAAGAGCGCGAAAAATGAAGAGAAAGATACGATCACTGTATATTTATGGAGCACAAATCTATATGAAAAATATGCCCCATACATTCAGAAACAGCTTCCAGATATTAATATTGAATTTGTAGTGGGCAACAATGATCTGGATTTCTATCGGTTTCTTAAGGAAAATGGCGGATTGCCGGATATCATAACTTGCTGTCGTTTTTCACTACATGATGCAAACCCTCTGAAAGACAGCCTGATGGATCTTTCCACAACCAATGAAGCAGGTGCTGTCTATAATACATACCTCAACAATTTTATGAATCAGGATGGCAGTGTAAACTGGCTTCCAGTGTGTGCGGATGCACATGGGTTTGTAGTTAACAAAGACCTTTTTAAAAAGTATCATATTCCTCTGCCAACAGATTACAAAAGTTTTGTTTCTGCCTGTCAGGCATTCAAAAAAGTGGGGATCCGTGGATTTACGGCAGATTATTTTTATGATTATACTTGCATGGAAACATTGCAGGGACTATCTGCATCAGAGTTGTCTACAGCGGCTGGACGTAAATGGCGGACTGCCTATAGTGACCCAGATAATACAAAGAGAGAAGGTCTAGACAGTAAAGTCTGGCCGGAGGCTTTTGAACGTATGGAGCAATTCATTCAGGATACAGGGTTGAACAAAGATGATCTGAATATGGATTATGATAATGTGATGGAGATGTATAAAAGTGGTAAGCTTGCTATGTACTTTGGCAGTTCTTCTGGTGTAAAAATATTTCAGGATCAGGGCATTGATACAACATTTCTTCCATTCTTTCAACAAAACGGCGAAAAATGGCTGATGACGACACCATATTTTCAGGTGGCGCTGAACCGTAACCTGACAAAGGATGAAACACGCCGGCAGAAAGCAATAAAAGTGTTGAATGTAATGCTGTCAGAGGATGCACAGAATCGGATCGTTTATGATGGTCAGGATATATTAAGTTATAGTCAGGATGTAGATACACATCTCACAGAATATCTCAAAGATGTCAGACCTGTGATCGAAGAAAATCATATGTATATTCGAATCGCATCCAATGACTTTTTCAACGTATCCCAAGATGTAGTCTCTAAGATGATTTCAGGAAAATACGATGCTAAACAGGCTTACCAGTCATTTAATACAAAGCTTCTGAAGAAGAAATCTGATTCTGAGAAGATCGTGCTCGATTCAAAGAAAGCTTATTCCAATCATTTTCATACCAGCGGGGGGAATGAAGCGTATTCTGTTATGGCAAATACTTTGCGTGGCGTCTACGGTACGGATGTGCTGATCGCAACAGGAAACAGCTTTACAGGAAGTGTACGGAAGGCAGGATATACGGAAAAAATGGCTGGCAATATGATCATGCCAAATGATCTTTCAGCTTACAAACGGAAGATGAGTGGGGCTGAGCTGAAAAAGACGGTCAGAAATTTTGTAGAAGGTTATCAGGGAGGTTTCAATCCATTTAACCGTGGCTCTCTGCCTGTGGTCAGTGGTATTTCTGTAGAGATCAAGGAAACGGAGGATGGTTATACATTAAGTAAAGTTACAAAGAATGAAAAACCAGTTCAGGATGAGGATACCTTTACTGTAACCTGTCTTGCGATACCACAACATATGGAAGCATATCCAACGGATAAAAACATTGTATTTGATGGAGAAGATATTTCGGTGAAAGATACTTGGACAAAATATGTTTTGAAGGGTGATGCCGTTCTCGCGAAGCCTGAAGACTATATGACTTTGAGGTGAGAAGAATGGATGTTAAGAATCATAATATGAACAAAGAGAAACCTATCATGAGAAAACGATTCAGGATCATTGCCTTTCTTGCGTTCTTTTTTGGAATCATTATGGCTGTTTCTCAATATTTTGAGTTTGTATCGAAAACTGTCTATGAGGAAAGCGTTTCTCATCTGACCGAAGTTTTCCATCAGTCGGATAATATGTTAGGTGAACTGACACATAAGAATCTGATGTATCTTCATATGTGGAGTGAGTATCTGCAGGATGCTCCAAGTGAAAGCAAAATTCGTGATTATATAGATAAAGCGCAGAAAGATGCGGGATTTTTATATTTTTATTTTCTATCAGCTGACGGTAACTATAAGATGACAACAGGTGAAACAGGGTATCTTGGATTACAGGAAAATATTGAAGATGAGATTCAAAAAGGCAATGATATCATAACCAATGCAGCAGTTCCCGGAAAATCCCAGATGCTTGTTTTTGCCAGCCCGAAGGCTCATGGAAGTTATCAGGGATTTAAATATGATGCAATTGCTATTGCCTATGAAAACGCTGATATAGTAAATGTACTCGATATCTCTGCGTTTAATGGAAAAGCAAAGAGTTATGTTCTTCATCCAGATGGTCGTGTTGTGATCGATCATTCTTTGGAGTCATGGGGAAATGTATATAACTTTTTTGGCATTCTGAGAGAACATACAGATATCTCCGAAAAAGAGATCCTTGAAATTTCGAAGAAATTTAAAGAGGGACATACAGGTGCGATGTTACTAAATCTGGATGGAAAGGATTACTATCTTGTTTATGAAAAATCAGATATTCAGGACTGGGTATTTCTGGGACTTGTCCAGGCAGATATCGTCAATGCCAGTATGAACACATTGCAACTTAGTACGATGCTTCTTGTTGGGGCGGTAGTGCTTTGTATTACAGCCATTCTTATTGGATTTATTTTACGAAAAAACAGTGTAAGATTGAAGAAAAAAGACACAGAGATCTTGTACAGGGATGAGATGTTTCAAAAGTTGTCAATGAATGTGGATGACGTATTCTTAATGTTGGATGCAAAAACATATCAGGCAGATTATGTTAGTCCAAATGTGGAAAAACTGTTGGGAATTACCATAGAACAGATCCGGGAAGATATTTGTATTTTAGGAGAACTGCATTCCGAGGATATGAAAGATTCGAAGAAGGATTATCTAAAGGAGATTCAGGTTCATGAACAGCAGGAATGGGATTTTGAGTGTGTTCATCAGAAAACAGGAGAACGACGCTGGTTTCATAGTGTTGCAATGGGTAGTGAGGTAAATGGGAATAAGAAATATATACTGGTTATGTCGGATCGTACTGCTGACAAGAAAATGAATCAGGCACTTTCTGATGCAGTCCATGCTGCGGAGAATGCCAATCAGGCAAAGAGTACTTTCCTTTCCAACATGTCTCACGATATTCGGACACCAATGAACGCTATCATTGGGTTTACGACATTGGCTGTGAGCAACATTGATAACAAGAAAAGGGTCAGAGATTATCTTGGTAAGATCCTTTCGTCCAGCAATCATCTGTTATCACTTATCAATGATATATTGGATATGAGTCGTATTGAGAGTGGCAAGATCCATCTGGAAGAGACAGAGGTTAGTTTGTCGGATGTACTTCATGATCTGAAGACGATCATCAGTGGACAGATTCATGCGAAGCAGCTGGAACTTTATATGGATGCCATGGATGTTACGAATGAGGATGTGTATTGCGATAAGACACGGCTAAACCAGATACTGCTGAATCTTTTGTCCAATGCGATCAAGTTTACTCCTGCAGGCGGAATGATTTCTGTTCGGTTGAAACAATATCCGGGAACACAGCGAGAGCGTCAGTTATATGAAATCCGGGTAAAGGATAACGGAATCGGTATGAGTGAGGATTTTGTACAGAAACTTTTTTCTCCTTTTGAGCGGGAGAGAAGTTCTACAGTCAGCAGGACTCAAGGTACAGGACTGGGCATGGCCATTACCAAGAATATCGTGGATATGATGGGCGGAAATATTGAGATCCAGACAGAACAGGGCAAAGGTACGGAATTTATTGTACGACTGCCGTTGCGGATCCAGTCTAAGCATCATCGTGTAGAGAAGATCGCAGCGTTGGAAGGTCTTAAGGCATTGGTGATAGATGATGATTTTAATACCTGTGACAGCGTGACAAAGATGCTTGCAAAGGTTGGAATGCGTTCGGAATGGACACTTTCTGGTAAGGAGGCGGTTCTCCGTGCAAGGCAGTCTATAGAGCTGGGTGATGCATTCCATGCCTATATCATCGATTGGCGCTTGCCAGATATGAATGGTATTGAAGTTACCCGACAGATCCGTAGTCTTGGTGATGATACACCGATCATTATCCTGACTGCTTACGACTGGTCAGAGATCGAAGCGGAAGCAAGAGCAGCAGGAGTCAATGCATTTTGTGCGAAACCTATATTCATGTCAGACATCAGAGATACTTTGATGACAGCGATCGGTCAGAAGCAGGATAGGACGAATGATGATATTCTTCCGGCAGTAAGTTCAGATTTCAGAGGCAGAAGTATTCTGCTTGTAGAAGATAATGAATTAAACAGTGAGATTGCGATTGCGATTCTTAATGAATATGGATTTCAGGTTCATACAGCAGAAAATGGAGCAGAGGCAGTGGAGAAAATCAGGAATTCAGCACCAGGCGATTATGAGCTTGTACTTATGGATATTCAGATGCCTGTAATGAATGGATATGAGGCTGCAAAGCAGATCCGTGCATTGGATGATCCAGCACTGGCAGAAATTACGATCCTTGCTATGACTGCCAATGCTTTTGATGAAGATAGAAAGAAAGCACTGGAATGTGGTATGGATGGATTTTTATCCAAACCAATTGTTATTGAGGAATTGATCCATACGTTACAAACCAATTTGAAATAAATGAAAGGAAGCGATATCTTTTTTATTCACAAAAATTTCGAAATCTCTTAAGAAAATCTTTGACAAAATGTAACAATGGAGAATCGAAACGTGATATAATGATGAGAGTGTCAAAAGTAAATTTTGCCACTCTCTGATGTACCCGGATTGCTTCATTGCTACGCAATTTCGCAATCCTCGAACACCTCGAACTCCCATAAAATGGTGTGTTCACACCATTTTATTCCGTTCTCGTTGTTCGGCGTGTCAATAAGTATAAATTGCTTATTTGTGCAAGCACAAACGCAATTTATACTTTTGACACTTACATCATATAATAAAGAGCAAGTGTCTATAGAACTCACATGACACAACATAAGACAAGTTTACGAAACATAAGAAGATGAGGAGGGCATAAAGATGCCTGGTATTATTTTAGAAGGAGGAACATTTCGTCCGATCTTTAGTGCAGGAGTGATGGATGCACTGTTGGATGAAGATATCATGTTTCCTTATATGATCGGAGTATCTGCGGGAATCTGTGATGGTTTTTCCTATATATCCAAACAAAAGGAAAGAAATTTAAAGATCCTGATGAACCACAGGAATGATAAAAGATACATGGGAGCGGGGAATCTACTGAAAGAGAGAAGTCTTTTTGGACTGGATTTCGTATATGACACGATCCCAAACAAACTGTATCCATTTGACTGGAAGACATTCAATGAATACAAGGGAACGATCAAGGTCGGTGTAACAAATGCATGGACAGGGAAAGCAGAATACAAAGATGGAATGAAACTGGATAAGAAGTGTACGATGCTTCGAGCAACTTGTGCGATCCCGTTTGCATTTCCAACGATCAAAGTAGATGGAAAGCCTTATTATGATGGTGGAATTGCAGATCCGATTCCGATCAGACGATCAATAGAAGATGGGAATGATAAGAATCTGATCGTACTGACAAGGCCAGAAGGGTATAGAAAAGAATTAAGCAAGAGCAACAAAGCTGCGGCAAAACTTCTCAAGAGAAAATATCCACATTTACCGGAACTGCTGTTAAATCGTCATATAAGATATAATAAAACAGTTAGATATTGTGAGCAGTTAGAGAGGGAAGGAAAGGCAGTGATCCTAAGACCAGAGTATACAATCGATAGTTTAGAGAAAGACATTGATGTATTAAAACAAACGTATGATATGGGATACCGTGTCACAAAAGAGAATATAAACCGAATTAAAGAATTATTTTAGACGACTCTTTATGCCTGTTCCACTGGACGGAAGAAGCTCGATAAGATATACTTTATAAGATTAAGACAAAGGAGGGATCGGGCGATGGCAAGAATTGAAGAATCAAAACGAACTTATATAGAAGAACTTGCGACCAATCCAAGAGTCAACCTGATGGTTTTATCGGAACGAATCGATATTGTGTTTCATGAAGACGAAAGTGAAGTATCTCTGGCAGAGAAGATAGCAGAGAAACTTTATGATATGCCACAATTGATCACTAAGTTATTACAGCAGGAAGCAATCGAATTCTTGCTGCAATGCTGGGATATGGAAGGTGAGAGTCTGATTGCTGAGATGTACGCAAGAGAGATTGAGCAGTTACATTTTCTTGGATTTCTCTCATATGAAGACGATATGATCTTATTGAATATAGAAGCAAAGGATAATTTTTTCTTCTCTCTGAAAAGCCGCAGAGTTCAGGAAGAGTTAGAAGAGGGTACCAGACTTGAGAATATTCTCTTTGGAATGTTGTTTTTATATGGTATTTTAGATATTTATGAGTGTTGCCAGATGATCCAGGAAGAGATGTTCCCAGAGCTGACATATGATGAGTTGGAAGAATTTATATTACTCCGTATTGTATTCTGGCAGTCAGGAATCTTATTAAGAAATCAGATGAATTCAAGACTGTTACTGGCAAGCCGTGAGGTAGAAAATCGTAACGAAGTATTTATTCAGTGGAGCCTTAGGGAAGATCTATCATGGAAACGTTACAGTGAAGATGAATATAAGAATCTGGCACTAGGCAATGGAATTGGAGGCTGGGATGGAATCCCAGAATTATATGATTTTGTGATGAAGAATATCGAGAATGATCAGTATAAGGTTATGATGATCGTAAAATCACTGGTTGTTAAGATTCAAAATGGATTGACTTATGAAGAGATTACATCTGCGTATGTGAATCTTCTGGACGAAGAAGATAAAGAACATCAAAGGATCCTTTGTGAATTGATCCGTACGCTTTATAAAACTGTACCATTATATAGTCTCAAGGGACATACGAGAACAGAAGTGGAAGAAGAAAGCCAAGAAGCAAGATTTCATGTGATTCAGGGTGGTAAAGAGTAAGGAGGAAGCGAATGAGACAGTCAACTGTATTAGTAGTAGATGACGAGAAAGAGATTGCTGACTTTATTGAATTATATTTAAAGAATGAAAATTATAATGTACATAAATTTTACAATGGAAAGGATGCCTTGGCGTGTGTAGAACATGAGAATATTGATCTGGCGATCCTTGATGTGATGCTGCCAGATATTGATGGATTTGAGATTTTAAAACAGATCCGTTTAACACACAATTTCCCTGTGATCATGCTGACAGCGAAAGTATCTTCTATGGATAAGATTAATGGATTGACATTGGGAGCTGATGATTATATTGAGAAACCATTTGAGCCGTTGGAATTGATGGCAAGAGTGAAGGCACAGCTTCGAAGATTTACAAGATACAACGATGGAAGCGGTATGAATCAGGAAGATACACTGGAGATCGCAGGTCTTATCTTAAATCGTGCAACACACCAGTGTACTTATGGAGAAGAAGAAATTACATTGACACCGCTGGAATTTTCAATTTTATGGATTCTGACACAGAACCGTGGGAAGGTTATAAGCTCAGAGAATCTTTTTGAGCAGGTATGGAAAGAAAAGTATTTTAAGAATAACAATAATACAGTTATGGTACATATCAGACATCTCCGTGAGAAGCTGGGAGAGGTCATGGGACACAAAGAATTGATCAAGACAGTCTGGGGAGTTGGATACAAAGTTGAGGAGTAAATACAGAAGTTTAAAGATAAGGATCATACTACAGACATTGGGAATCAGTTTGATCGTTGCATGTATCGGATATTTTGTACTTGATATATTTGTAGATGGTGTATTTCAGGATCCATTTGCCAAAACGGTCGTTTATATATTTGAACGGATCGGGATGGATGAGCTGGAAGCGATCCGTGTATATCGTCTGATCTTTGTACAAAATAAAACAATGATCATTGGTGCTGGATTTTTTGTGCTGCTTTTGTTAAGCTTTTATCTGGGTATGTCAAAATTCACGACATACCTAAGACAGGTTGAAGGCGGGATCCAGATGATCTTAAATGAATCCAAAGACCGCATATTGCTCCCACCAGAGTTGAATCCTTTGGAGAATAAATTAAATGAGATCAAAGGAACGTTGAAAGAACAGAGGCGGATTGCAGAAGAAAGTGAGCAGAGAAAGAATGATATCATCGTCTATCTTGCTCATGATCTGAAGACACCGTTGACGTCGATCATTGCATATTTATCATTGTTAAATGAATCGCCGGATATGTCGGAAGAACAAAGAGCTAAGTATATAGGAATTTCTCTTGAGAAAGCGAAACGTCTTGGAGAACTGATCAATGAGTTCTTTGAAATTACAAGGTATAATCTTCAGAATATTACCTTGGACAAAAAGGAATTTTATCTTTATGTTCTGCTTGAACAGGTGATGGATTCTTTTGCTGCGGTATTTAAGCAGAAAGGATTAGAGTGGAAGATAGAGGTAGATGATAAAATATTAATTTATGGTGATCCGGATAGGCTTGCCAGGGTTTTTGAGAATCTGTTAAGGAATGCAGTATCGTATTGTTATCCGAATTCTCTCATCGAGGTTTATGGAATGATTGATGGAGATAACGCAGAGATTTTAGTCAGGAATCAGGGAAAGACTATACCAGAACATCAATTAAATAACCTGTTTGAGAAATTTTACAGATTAGATGAAGCAAGATCTTCTGAAACTGGCGGGGCAGGTCTTGGACTTGCGATCGCGAAGGAGATCATAGAGCTTCATGATGGAACTATCAAAGCAAAAAGCCAGAATGAGTATACGACATTCATAATACGGCTGCCAAGAAAGAAGGAGGAACAATGAAAAAAGTATATGTCATTGGACATCGCAATCCAGATACAGATTCCATCTGTTCTGCGATCGCATACGCAAACTTAAAGAATCAAGTGGAAGGAAATGGATACGAAGCATATCGTGCCGGTAATATCAACGGCGAAACAAGATATGTATTGGATACATTTGGAATTAAAGATCCAAAATATGTTAGTGATGTAAGACCAAGATTAAAAGACGTAAATTTAAATCTAGTTAAAGGTGCAAAAGCGACAGATTCCCTGAAATCTGCACGTGAAATGATGCAGACAGAGAAGATCGTGTCTCTTCCAGTATTAGATGGAAAGAAAATGATCGGTCTGGTATCCATCAGTGATGTGTTGAAAGCAGATATGGATGTTTATGACAATGAAATCCTTGCCAAAGCAAAAACACCATATAAAAATGTTGTAGAAACATTAGATGGGACACTTCAGGCAGGAGATATCGAAGGATATATCACAGAAGGTAAGTTAACAGTATCTGCCGCAAGTGTTGATACAATGGAAGAATTTGTAACAGCTAAAGATACAGTGATCGTTGCAAACCGTGAAGATGCACAGATTGGTGCGATCCAGACAGGAGTACAGTGTGTTGTAGTATGCATGGGTACAGAAGTTACTGATAAAGTATTAGAACTTGCAAAGGAAAAGAACTGCAGAATCATCACAACACCATATGATACATTTACAGCAAGCCGTTTGATCTGCCAGGCAATGCCAGTATCTTATATCATGGCAACAGATACGATCGTATCTTTCAATGAAACAGATTTTGTAGATGATGTCAAAGAAGAGATGACAAAGAAACGTTTCCGTTACTTCCCTGTATTGAATGCAGATAACGAATTTGTAGGATTTATTTCTAGACGTCGTATCTTAGAATTCAACAAGAAACAGGTAATCTTAGTTGACCATAATGAAGTATCACAGGCAGTCGAAGGATTAGAAGAATGTGAGATCATGGAGATCATCGACCACCACAGAATCGGAAGTGTGGAAACTGTATCACCAGTTTACTTCAGAAATCAGCCAGTTGGATGTACAGGAACGATCGTTGCTCAGATGTACCGTGAACAGGGAATCGAGATTACAAAAGAGATGGCAGGATTAATGTGTTCTGCAATTCTTTCTGATACATTAATGTTCCGTTCTCCAACATGTACACCAGTGGACGAACAGATCGCGAGAGAATTAGCACAGATCGCAGGAATTGATGTAGAAGAACATGCCAAAGCAATGTTCCGTGCAGGAAGTGATTTAAGTGGTAAGACTCCAAACGAGATCTTCTACATGGATTATAAGAAATTTAATGCCGATACAATTGATTTTGGTGTTGGACAGATCACATCCATGGATCAGGGAGAATTAGATGATATCAAAGCATCAATCCTTGAATATATGGATTCTGTGAAAGAAGAACAGGGACTTGATTACGTATTCTTTATGCTAACAAACATCTTAGAGGAAACAACACATCTGCTGATCTGCGGACCAGAAGCTGAGGGAGTGATCGAACGCGGATTTGGTGTAACACCAGAAGATAAAGTTGCAATTCTTCCTGGAGTTATGTCACGTAAGAAACAGATGATTCCTAATCTGTTGAATGCGTTTCAGCAGTAGATTGTAATAGTCTTTGATATGTATATGAGAAAAAATAAATAAGAATAAGAGCCATCCGCCAGAGAATTTATGCTCGCCGGATGGCTCTTCTGTTATTAG
>JAHZAT010000021.1 GCA_019423795.1 Clostridiales bacterium | reverse complement strand
TGCACGCACCACATGCACAACAATTTTTCTTGTCATCAAATAAAATAATTTTATCCTTGGACATTCTATACTCCTCTATTTTCCTTTGATCACTCGTCGCAAATAATCAATACTTGCTTCTCGTTTCTCATCAATAATCTCATTCACTACAATATAATCAATTTCATCTCTCATCTTCTCTAAATCCAATTTGAAATCTTTATCAATTTTACGATTTGGGATATGTAATTCTCTTAATAGTGCTCCAACTTTTTTGATTCGGCTCTCATTTGTTAAATAAACTTTAAATGGTCTCTCATTCAAAATTGAGAATACTGCTCCATGGAATGTTCCAGTAAATACAAAATCTGCATTTCTAAACATTTCAACCCATTCAAATGGTGCCAGATCTACTGTAATATCTGTATATTGCTTATCACATTCTCCTGCCCCATATACTGCATAACCATGTTCCTTTGCATATGCAAAAATCTGTTTCTTGATCTTTTTAGGTAAATGCTCACAATAGTAAAATAATATATAAGGTTTCTTAGAAACTTTTAATTTTGCTTTTGGAAACTTACTTAAAAATGTTGGATCTAGTACTCTTGTTGGATAGTTCCCTGTAATATGTTCCACTAAATCTGCTGTCAGGTCATCTCTTGCTGATATTGCTTTAAATCTTTTAATCCCATCTTCTACATATTTTGGAATTGCATCATTTGCACTAGATTTTCCAACACTTGGTGCATATGCTACTAAATTCTTACACGTTAATCCATGTCCAAATTTAACTTTTGCATCACCTTTTCCATCTTTAAAATTCCAGACCTCATCACTACCAACAATAATATAATCGTAATTCATCTTGTTAATCTGTTTTGCAGAAAAGCAGACTTTAGACAATGTCATATATCTTTTTCTTGCTTTTGAAAAAATTCCAGGAATTCTGATTTTTCTTAACCATTCCTTGATTCCTTCTCGATCTTTATAAAAACGGAACCATCCGCCTACATTTATCACAAAATGTTTTACATTAATGCAATTAATTATTTCGACCTGATCATCAGGGAATGCTTTCGCCATTGCTTCTCTTAATGCATATGCTTGTAAAAAAGCACCATAGTTATCTATATATTGATGTGTTAAAATACCAATTTTCATCGATTCTCCTCATATAATTCTATATATCGTTCCTGTAATTTCTTAGCTTCTTCAACAATATTATATTGATTCTTAGTTATCACTTCATAATTATTTTTTCTATACTGATCTTCTAAAGCTTTCTCTAAATGCTCAACCCATTGTTTCTTGTCTGATGTGGAAACAAAAAATGCCTTATCTGTTAGTCCAATCTCTCTCGTTATGTTATCTGAAAATACACATGGTAAATCTGCTGCCTGTGCTTCTACTCCTACAACAGGCAACCCTTCCCATACTGACGGCAAAACAAAAGCATCGAATGCCTGATACCACTCATTCGCATTTCCTACATTTCCTACAAATAAAACAGCATCTTCAATTCCAAGAGTTTGAACTTTTTCCTTGATTTTAGGCATTAGTTCTCCATCTCCTAATAAAACCAGTTTTGTATCCTTATGATTTTTATAATATTCCACAAAAACATCAATTAAAAAAGTATGATTTTTCTGTGCCATAAAACGACCCACATGCCCTATTACTTTTTTATCTTGTAGATGATATTCTGATCTAATTCTATTTCTTATTTCTTCATTATACAAAAATCGTTCAACTTCTATTGCATTGGGGATAAATTCATAGTCTTTGTTTTCAACGACTTTATTTCCAAAATAACATCTTGCTGCTTCTATACCACATGTAAACTTATGATTTATATTATATTTTAATCGACTTCTACAAAAAATCTTAATCGGCCATTTCCAGTCCTTGGTAATGCTCGCTCCATGTGCATGAAATATTCTAACGGGAATTTTATTCTTTTTCGCCGCATGTAATGCATAAACACCCAAAGCGCCATTGTGTGCCTCTACTATTCTATATTGGGGATATTTTTCAAATAGCTTTTTCATATATTTTAAATATTGAGGATACTTTGCCGGATTTAAACCTGGGGTATGAAAAATATGGCCTCCCATTTGCTTTATTTCTTCATCATAAGCTCCTGGTTTAGTCTTATTACACAAAAAATCAAATTGAACTTTTTCATGATCCATATGTCGGTAATAATTCATAAGCATTGTTTCAATTCCTGCTCTATCCATATTACTTACAGAATGTAATACTCTAATCATTTTGCTTTCCTTTCACCTTAACAACCTCAAATAGAAGCCACACTACTATTCTCTACTAATTTTTCCTTGCAGCTTTTCTTTCCTCTATAAACCTCAACAGTTCTATTCACAACATCTTCCCAATTATACCTACCACAAATATACCCAGACGCTTCACTCTTATACTTCTCCACAAGCTCCACATCATCACAAACCATCTGTAGCTTCTCCTTCAAGTCCTCAACATTAGCCTTCTTAAACAATATCGCCTTATCCTCAACCACATCAGCAATCTCAGCAATATCAGACCCGATCACACAGTTACCATAGCTCATAGCCTCAAGCAGACTAAGTGGCATTCCCTCCAACTTAGAAGGCAACACATAAACATAAGCATTACTATAAATCTCTTCCAGCATCTTCCCTGAAACAAATCCAGTAAAGATAATATTCGGATCATCTCCAGCCATCTCTTTCAGCATCTTCACGTATCCATCCGTATCACTCGTAGCCCCAGCGATCACCAGTTTCTTATCTGTTTTGAGTTCCTTATAAGCCTCAATCAAGAAATGTATTCCCTTTTCTTCTGTCAGTCGTGATAACGCACAAATATACTCATCCTTATGAAGTCCAAACTTCTGAGTGATCAAATTTGCTTTTCGATTCTCATGTGTCATAACCCCATTCGGAATCAAAACAGTATCCCTGTCATAAAACTTCTTAAAATACTTCTGTACTTTTTCACTTAATACAATCACTTCATCTGCATACTTTGCTGCAATATATTCCCCAAACTTAATATATCTGGAACCAAATCCGTGTTTCCATTTATCTCTCGCCCAGTCAATTCCATGAATCGTTACGATACAGCGCTTTCCAAACAGTTTCGGAATCCATAGAAATACACTTGGTCCTTCTGCATGAAAATGTACAACATCATATTTTCCAAATGCTGCACAAATTGCAGCAGAAAAAGAGGATGTCATCGCTGCTAATCCTCTTTTATTGATCGTTATTACTTTCTTTAACTGAACTCCCCTATACTTTTTCCTTTTTACAGTTTTTACATATTCATTTTCCACTTTATCGCCAGATCGGTTAAAGCATGTTACTTGGTGGCCTTTTTTTATCATTAATGGACACATAATCGTCAATACACGTTCAATTCCACCTCTTCTAGATGGAACAACCTTATGACCGATCATCGCAATTCTTAAATTCTTGTTACCTCTTTTTTTCAATTTGATAGTCCCCTTCATTCAATCAACAATCAACTAATCCACAACTCCACACTCTCAAATCTACCTACTGTGCCCCATCATCCCCACAAACAACAAGCCACACTGTCTTAATCAATATCCCAATATCCCTCCAGATAGACCAATGATCGATATAATCAACATCCATCTGAACAATCTCCTCAAAGTCTGTGATCGTGCTTCTTCCGCTAACCTGCCAAACCCCAGTCAGTCCAGGCTTCTGGCAAAGTCTCTTCTTATGGTAAGCACTATACTGTTCAAACTCATCCACTGTAGGCGGTCTTGTCCCTACCAGACTCATATCCCCCTTCAGTACATTCCAAAACTGTGGAAGTTCATCAATACTTGTCTTCCTGATAAACTTTCCAACCTTGGTAATTCTCGGATCGTCTTTCATCTTAAACATCAATCCGTCCATCTCATTCTGTGCCATAAGCTCTTTCTTGCGCTCTTCCGCATCCTGATACATCGAACGGATCTTATAGATTTTGAAGATCCTTCCATTCTTCCCAACTCTCTTCTGTGAGAAGAACAGCGGCCCCGGTGATTCTAGCTTCACCAGTGGTCCAACAATGATCACTGCGATCGCTGTGATCAACATTCCAACCAATCCCCCGGCAATATCCATTGCTCTCTTCATCATCAGCATGACAAATGATACATTATGACCAGAGAAACTTACACTTTCATAAGGACCAACTTTCTCAAGTGATCGTTCCAGATTCTCATTGATCTGAAACTGGGAAATGTTAAGATTCGTCTTAATTCCCATGTCCTCAAGGTTCTGTACTGTCATCGCGATCGGGAATTCGTCATCCATCGGTATATATAAGAATACTTCATCCACAACCGACCGCATCGCATATTCAAAAATACTTCGATACGAATGTGCTACAACCGGAATCTCGTTGATGAGCCATCCTGTCATGTCTTTGTCCACAACTGCAACACTTGTGATCCACAGGTCCCAGTTCTTCTCTTCCATGATATTCCCGATTACTTCTTCTGCATGATCACTCGTTGTGATGATCATCATCTTTCTTGCATAAGAATGATCCTTTCTTCTTGATAGCCAATACTTCCGATAAACTCGATGTGTGATCTGCATCCATACAAAACTGAATCCAGAAGTAAAGATATAGATAAATCTGGAGTAATCTTTTGCATCTTGGATCAGGAATGCAACCATCGCCATTCCTGCTGCCATCAGGATGACCGTCTGCAAATTCATTCTCATTTCTTCTATAAATTTGCGCTTAAAAAAAACACGATTCGGACGAAACAGAAAGTAGATCATCATAAGTACTACGATCGCAATGAGCCAACGATAATACGTATCGTTCCCCATCACGGTATACCCTGTTTCAATATTTCCAAACCGCAGCCATACTGCTGCAAAATAACCAACAGTAACTCCCACCAAATCTAATAAAAAGATCAGGAAGTTCTGCATCTGTAATCTTGTTGCTTCCATATTCTATTTCATCCCCATTTATTTTTACACTTTGTGTTAATTATCCATACTTTTCAAAGTATAGCATATATTTTCTAAATTTCAATACGAATCTTTGTTCTTTTTGTCGAACTTTAATTTTTTTCTTATTTTGATGTAAGTGTCAAAAGTATAAATTGCGTTTGTGCTTGCACAAATAAGCAATTTATACTTATTGACACGCCGAACAACGAGAACGGAATAAAATGGTGTGAACACGCCATTTTATGGAAGTTCGAGGTGTTCGAGGATTGTGGAATTGCGTAGCAATGGAACAATCCGGGTACATCAGAGAGTGGCAAAATTTACTTTTGACACTCTCATCTTATTTTGCACATTGTTTCTTTGAACTTTTGGCTTTTATTTTGAACTTTTCATTGAACTTTTCTTGTTTTTGTGCTATATTAAACAAAATCATTTGAACTTTGAATTTTATTTTGAACTTTTATCGGAGGGTGTTATGAATCAGGCATTTACCTTTGCAGATCGTTTGAAGTCTGCAATGGAACAAAAACATATGAAACAGGTTGATCTTATTCATGCAGCAGAGACTGCCGGAGTCAAGGTCGGGAAAAGTCATATCAGCCAGTATGTCAGCGGCAAGACGGTTCCTCGTTCAGAGATTCTTCATTTCTTATCAGAAACTCTTGATGTCGATGCTGACTGGCTTTCTGGAAATGGAGGGAATGCTGTGAATCTGGAAACTTCTCCAAGAAGAACATTTAGCAAATCTACCAAATTAGATAATGTACTTTACGATGTACGTGGTCCTGTCGTAGATGAAGCGAACCGCATGGAACGTAATGGAACTCATATCCTGAAATTAAATATCGGGAATCCTGCCCCATTTGGTTTCAGAACCCCAGATGAAGTCATCTATGATATGAGACATCAGTTAGCTGACTGCCAGGGATATTCTGCTTCTCAGGGATTATTTGCTGCAAGAAAGGCGATCATGCAGTATGCGCAGCTTAAGAAGATCCCAAATGTTGATATCGATGACATTTATACTGGAAATGGTGTCAGTGAGCTGATCAATCTGTCAATGTCTGCTTTATTAGATGATGGGGATGAGATCTTGATCCCTTCTCCGGATTATCCTTTATGGACGGCTTGTGCAACGCTTGCTGGTGGGAAAGCAGTTCATTATATCTGTGATGAACAGTCTGAATGGTATCCTGATATGGAAGATATCAAGCGAAAGGTAAATTCCCGTACAAAAGCGATCGTTCTGATCAATCCTAACAACCCAACGGGGGCTCTTTATCCAAGAGAAGTCTTACAGCAGATCGTTGATATCGCGAGAGAACATCAGTTGATGATCTTCTCTGATGAGATTTATGACCGTCTGGTGATGGATGGAGAAGAACATGTATCTATTGCTTCTCTGGCTCCAGATCTGTTCTGTGTGACATTCTCTGGTTTATCCAAGTCTCATATGATCGCTGGTTTCCGTATCGGATGGATGATCTTAAGTGGTAATAAGGCGATCGCAAGGGATTATATTGAAGGTTTAAATATGTTATCAAATATGCGACTTTGTTCGAATGTTCCTGCGCAGGCAGTTGTCCAGACAGCACTTGGCGGCCATCAGAGTGTCAATGATTACATCATTCCTGGTGGACGTATTTATGAACAGAGAGAGTTTATTTATAATGCGTTGTGTGATATCCCTGGTATCAGTGCAGTGAAACCAAAAGCTGCTTTTTATATCTTCCCGAAGATTGATACGAAGAAGTTTAACATTACAAATGATGAGCAGTTTGCTCTTGATCTGCTTCGTGAGAAAAAGATCCTGATCGTTCATGGAAGTGGATTTAACTGGAAAGATCCGGATCATTTCAGAGTGGTTTATCTGCCTCGTGTGGAAGTGCTTGAGGATGCTTCTGTGAAGCTGAGGGATTTCTTGGAGTATTATAGACAGTAAAATCTTACTCCATTATAAATTTTTGAAGAATGTACAATCAAAAAGAGAACTTACCCGCTTGTATGTAAGTTCTCTTTTTTATTATCTCTTATTATACTATCATCATCATTTTTGTCAATATTTTACTTGTGATTATTTTACATTACAAATTCATATAAAAATAAACAAACACCGGCATCGTAACCACCGCCAGCAATGTCGTCATTACATTGATCGCGCTTGCATATTTCGAATCGTTTCCGTACACCTGACACATCTGTGTGATCGTTGAGGCGCATGGTGTGATCGCTGCCATGTATGTGATCAGGATGATGTTTTCTGCTTGTGAATGCCAGTTTTTCATTCCTAATAGAATAATGACTGCAAGTGCTATGATCGGTTCGAGCACTAATCGGATGAATGTGACCAGGTAGATTCTTTTGTTTGTAAATACTTTCTTTAGGTCAACTCCTGCGATCAACATTCCTGTGACGATCATACTTAACGGTCCGATCATACTTCCAACGGATGACAGGGTATTTCCTATGATCTCTGGAAATCTAATCTTCGTGAAGAATAAGAATACTCCTGCGAATACAGAGATCATGTTTATATTTAACAGGATCTTCTTTAAACTGATCTCTGTTTCTCCACTGATCTTACATTTGCAGTGGGTCCAGATGAAGAATAATTGGACACTCATGAAGACGCAGCCGTAGATGACCCATTCTTTTCCTAAGATATAGGTGACTAATGGTACGATCAGGTTTCCTGAGTTGGAATAGTAGGCAGATGTGTATTCCACCATGTTCAAATGAAACATTTTTCCCATGATCCATGTGACAAACAGTAATAAAAACTGCAGGATCACAGATGCAATACATGCAACTGCCAGTCCTTTCATAATGCTTGGGGTATAGTCTACCTGAAATGCGGTGATGATCACAGATGGTACGATCAGATAGAGTATGATCTTTGAGATCACTTTGCTGTCTTCTTCTTTTAAAAATTTGATCTTTACCATAATGTAACCCATAAGGATCATCAGGAATAGTTGTACGATCTGTTTTAGCAGCAGAATGCTGATTTGCATGGTGTCTTCCTTCTTTCTTTTGTATGTTTTCTTGATATCTCATCCTAGTATATCATTCTACTTTTTTTATACAAGAAATGTTTCGAATTTGATACATCTTTCTTCGTTGTTTTTCCTGGAATCATCTTGATAATCTTCCAAAAAAGTATTAGAATCTGTATAGTTTTTTGAAAGAGGGTATTGTATATGAAAAATTCTTCGAAACAGTCCGTGAAGATGGATATGCTTCATGGAAGTTTATTCGATAAGATGTTAATGTTTGCTATGCCGCTTGCTGCCTGTAGTATCTTACAGCAGCTTTTTAATTCGGTCGGTACTGCCGTTGTCGGACGGTTTGCGAGCAGTGAGGCTTTGGCGGCGGTTGGTAGTAATAGTTCTGTGATCGCTTTGATGGTTACATTGTTTTCTGGAATTTCTCTTGGTTCTAATGTTGTGATCGCCAATTATATCGGACAGAATGATACGAAGCGGATTCCTCGTGTGGTACATACCGCTGTGTCTCTTGCACTGCTTAGTGGTGTGTTTTTGCTGATTCTTGGACAGTTTGTGGCTCATCCGATCCTTTTGCTGATGGGTGCACCGAAGGATATCATTCATCTTGCAACGTTATATCTGCGGATTTATTTTCTTGGAATGCCATTTTTTATGTTATATGATTTCGGTGCTTCCATTCTTCGCAGTATCGGAGATACACGTCGTCCGATGTATGCTTTGATCGTGTCTGGTGTTGTGAATGTGATCTTGAATCTTCTATTTGTCGTTGTATTTCATATGGGTGTTGCGGGTGCCGGACTTGCGACGGTTGGTGCGAATGCAACAAGTGCGATTCAGATCCTTTATTTTCTGACGCATGAAGAACTTCCGATCCGCTTGTCTTTTAAGTCTTTGACGATTGATCATGATGCCGTTTCTAAGATCCTGAAGATTGGGGTTCCTGCGGGACTTCAGGGAATGGTTTTCTCTCTTGCCAATGTCTGTATCCAATCTGGAATCAACAGTTTTGGAGCTGGTGGGATCGCGGGTTCTGCGGTGGAATTAAATTATGAGTATTTTGCTTATTATCTGGTCAATGCCTTTGCTCAGACGGTGGTTACATTTACCGGACAGAATTATGGTGCGAAGGATGAGGGACGTTGTAAGAAGATTTTTCGTCTTGGAATGTTGTGCAGTGTGATCTCTTGCGGAATCCTTAGTACAATCTTTGTTGTATTCCGTACGTTCTTTATTGGATTATTTACAAGTGATCCATCTGTCTATCATTATGCTCAGCTTCGTTTTTTGATCGTTCTGACATTCGAGTGTCTGACAAGTTCTTATGAAATCAGTGGTGGATGTCTGCGTGGATTTGGACGTTCCATGACTCCTGCGATCCTGACAGTGTTTGGATCTTGTGTATTACGTTTGATCTGGCTTGCGACAGTCTGTAACTGGTTCCATGATTATAAGCTTTTGATGGCGATCTATCCGATCTCTTGGGTATTGACTGGAACGATGGTTCTGGTGGCTTATTTTAGGACACGTAAGAAGCTGTTTTTATAATTTGATGATGTAATTAAAATGTCTGTTATACCTATTTGTTTCATAATAGATCTAACAGACATTTTTCTTTGCTATTTTTAATATTTAATACACAAAAACCGAACAATTTACGTAAATCAAAATCATATTTACGTAAATTGTTCGGTTTTATTTCACATATTTACTTCCTATTCATCTTCCTGCAATGCATATGCTCTTTCTTCGATCGATTTCTTCTTTGTTTCTTCATAGTTCTTTAACTCTTTGATTGCCTGTCCTGACATTGCATACAGAATGAAGATATTAAAGATCGTCATTAATCCAATTCCGACATCTCCTAAATCCCATACGAATGTATAGGTCTGGATTCCTCCGATAAATAACATCACAAGTGCTAATACTTTATAGGCTGTCTGCCATCCCCATTTGTCACCGAACAGGTAGGCGACGTTGGATCTTGCATAGAATAAGATTCCAAGGAATGTCGAGAAGCTGAACATCCAGAGGATCACTGCGATAAATACAACTCCGAATCCTCCTAAATGGTAGTTCATTGCTGTCTGTAACAAGTTCATACCGGTTAATCCATTGGTCAGATTCTGTGGTGCTAATAACATCAACATTGCCGTACAGCTGCAGATCACGATCGTGTCGATAAAGACTCCTAATGCCTGTACCAATCCCATCTGTGCTGGGCGTTCACAGTCTGCTGCTGCGGCTGCACATGGTGCTGATCCTGATCCTGCTTCGTTGGAGAATAATCCTCGTTTCACTCCGTTCATAAGAACTGCTCCAAACCCTCCGGCTGCGACCTGACGGATTCCAAAGGCTTCTTTGAAGATTCTTGCAAAAACCCCTGGAATGCTTGGCAGATTCGTGAGGATCACAAAAATCGTAATCCCGAAGTAAATGACTGCCATGATCGGTACCACGATATCTAATACTTTGACAGTTGCATTCTTCCTTAGTACGATCACTGCTGCCACAATAACAAGCACGATCGTTGTATAAAGTGTTGGAATATGGAAAGCATTGTGGAATGATTCTGCCACGGAATTACTTACCACCTGACTGATCCCACACCAGCAGATCAATCCTGAAATCGCAAATAAGACAGCGATCAGCGTGTGTTTTTTCTTCTTTCCTTGTCTCTCTTCCATAAAGTGGTGAATATAATAGGCTGGTCCTCCTCGATATCCACCATACAGGGGGTCTTTTTCTTTATGTAACTGTGCAAGAGTTGCTTCGATAAAGGCTGTCGATGATCCAAGCAATGCTGTGATCCACATCCAGAATACGGCCCCTGCTCCACCTGCGGATATTGCTGCGACAACTCCTGTCAGATTCCCCATTCCGACACGTGTTGCTGTTGATACGATCAAGGTCTGTAAAGAAGAAAGACTGCTTTTTTCATCTTTTCCATTCTTATTGTTTGCTGTTAGTGCTTTGAGCATATCCGGGAACAGACGGATTGGTAAAAATTTTGTTTTGATCGTAAAAACGATACCTGCTGGAAGCAGCAATATAATGAGCAGCGAAAGTCCCAGGCTTCCACCTCCTGGTAACGGAACATGAATCCATTCTCCCCATAAAAACTGATATATATTTTCTATTAGCTGAACAATCATTGACTTGCCTTTCCTTTCATTGTTTTTTCCAAAAAAGAAGGCATGCAGTTTTATTCTGTTATGCATGCCTTCTTTTTATTATATAAAATTTTCTGATAAATGTCAAAAAATTTACTTCGTATACCTGCTTATCAGTGCAAGGATCAGGAAACATACCACCTCGAGCAGTACGATCGTTCCTCCTGGCTTAAGACCTACATAATAAGACAGTGTTAATCCAATCACTGTTGTAACCAATGCTGTGATCACACCGATGATCATGACTGCTTTGTAGCTTCGTCCTACCTGCATTCCGCATGCGATCGGAATCACAAGCATGGATGAGACGATCAATGTTCCAACCGTTCTTGATGCGATCGATACCGTCAATGCGGTCAATAAAGTAAAGATAAAATTGATCGTCTTGACAGGTACACCGCTAATCCTTGCTGCATTTTCATCAAATCCGATATAGAATAGTTCTTTATATAGAAGCAATACACAGAGCAATACTAACACACTGATCACACATACGATCTTCAGTTCGTCTTTACTGATGGATATGATACTTCCAAATAAGAAACTGTTAAAGTTCGTTCCGTTTTTTACGAATCCGGATAGAATACCGGCAAGTCCGATCCCTGTTGACATGATGATCGATATCGCCATCTCAGAATATCTTGGGATCTTTCTTCGGATCGCTTCGACTCCCAGGGCTGCAAACAGACAGATCCCCATTGCTCCTAAGATCGGATTGATCCCTAATAACAAGCCCAGAGCAACACCTGCCAGAGATGCATGAGAGAGTGCATCTCCGATCATGGACATTCTCTTTAAGACGATCGTGATTCCGATCAATGGTGCGATCACGGCCAGTAAGATTCCTGTAATAAATGCACGCTGCATAAATCCGTATTGTAACATCTCGATCATTCTTCCACGATCCTCCCTTCATCCATTCTTAAAATACGATCACATCCTTTACATTCCTGCAGTCTTCCGTGTGTGATCATAAAAATGGTCGTATTGTATTTTGTATTGATCTCATAGAGCATATCGTACAAGATCTTTGTTGATCTTGCATCTACTCCCGTTGTTGGTTCATCTAAGATCAGAAGTTTCGGATCTCCGATCATTGCTCTTGCGATCATCACTCGCTGCTGCTGTCCACCAGATAATTCACCGATCCGTCTCTTAAGGAATTCTTCCATTCCAAAATCCCTTAGTGTCTCTTTGATCTTATTCTTATGTTTTTTATGTGGCAGATGAAACAAGCCAAGTTCCTGATAAAGTCCTGTGATCATGATCTCTTCTACCGTTGCTGGGAAACTCTGGTTCTTACTGATCCCATTCTGTGACACGTAACCGATCCGTTTCTTTAATCTTGGATCGTTATTCATCAGGATGATCTCTCCTTCATCTGGTTTCATTTCACCTAAGATCAGACGCATAAGTGTACTTTTTCCGCTTCCATTTTCACCAGTCAGAACAACATATTCGCCTTCATGGATCGTCAGATTGATCTCTTCTAAGACTTCCGTATCACTGTATCCGAATTTTACATGATTTAATTGTATCATCTGTTTTGTGTTTGATTCACTCATTCGCTTAATGCCTCTTTGATCGCAGCGAGATTTTGTTTCATTACGGAAAAATAATCTTCTCCTGCTTTGATTTTTTTGTTACTTAGTCCTTCCAGGGGGTTTAACATCTTTGCATTGGCTCCGGTCTCTTTTGCAATGGTTTTCGCTACTTTCGGGCTCACCAGTTCTTCAAAAAAGATTGTTTTTACCTGATGTTCTTTTGCAAAGCGGATCACTTCGCTCATCTGTTTGGGATCTGGTTCATCATCTGCGGATAATCCCTCAATTCCCATCTGTTCTAACCCATATGCGTGACATAGATAGCCAAATGCTTCATGTGCCACAACAAGTTCTTTCTTTGTAAGTTTTGATGTTTCTTCCTTATATAATATATCTAATTCGTCACATTCTTTTGCGTATCTCTTATAATTCGCTTCGTAATAGTCTTTATTCTCTGCATCCACTTTGATCAATGCTTTCTTGATCTTGTTCATCTCATACTTTGCATTCTGTGGATCTAACCAGACATGGGGATCATTCTCACTGTTGTGTTCGTGATCGTGTTCATGTGCATCCTGATCTTTTAGTAACTTGATCCCCTTGGATGCTTCAACGCTTGTAAGTTCTTCCGTATCAAGGCTTTCCAAAACGTCATCTACCCATTGTTCCATGCCAGCTCCATTATAAATAAAGATGTCTGATTTCTCCATTTCGATCAGATCCTTCGTTGATGGTTCCCAGTCATGAGGTTCTGTTCCTGCTGGTACTAAATTGATCACTTCTACTTTGTCTCCACCAATCTTCTTTGCAAAATCATACATGGTGTAAAAACTTGTTGTAATCCTTATCTTGTCATTCGATTTTTTCTTGCTTGTATTGCTAGTACATCCTGCCATGCAAAAACTCATGGATATGATGCATACCAGGATCATCCAAATCTTTTTTCTCATTCTTCTCTACTCCAATTTCTGCGGTTTCTCTCTGGTATTTATAGCAAATCTTTCTTGGTCATGTCAAGCGTAGTTCATGAATGATCGCTGAAAATAGACGTGCGAAATGCATTCTGTGACCATAATTCGTTCCCATAGATGATCCTGTAACATCCAGTATACATCAGGGCTGCGAGCACTACGTCCACCACACTGTGTTGTTTTAAGAGCATCGTCGACATGATAATTAATATCGTTAAGACAACACATGCTGTATCGGTGCTTTTCTTATATTTTCTCTGATTCTTCAAAATCGCAACGCAGCATGCCAGAGAGTTAAATACATGGATACTTGGAAGTACATTCGTCGGAGTATCCGTGTGATAGACCATCTGTACTGCTTTGATAAAAATGCTGTCTCCAGTAAGAACAGGTCTTAGATCCTGTCCATTCGGAAATACTAATGAGATGATCAAAAACAGGGTCATACCTGTTCCAAGTGTTATGATCAACTGATAATATTCTTTCCATTGATTCTTATTAAAAAACATAAAATAAAAAACAGTAACTGCTACAAATAAGAACCATATTAGATATGGTACGATGAAATATTCACAGAATGGTATCTGATCATCTATCGTTGTATGTATGATGTAATGATGCACATCTCGATCTTCAATGTAGGAAAATGTGATCATATATACTATGAAAAATACTGCGATCATACCAAGATGTCCATTTTTTATGATCTCATTTAATTTTGTTCTCAATTGTGACTCCTTTCTTCAAAATCATCGCCTGTTAGAAAGTGTATACATATAGTAGTACCACGATTTTGTAGAAATTTCAAATCTTTTATCGAAATAGTTGTGGCGGGATCTTCTTAACTAGCACTCCACTTAACACTCCGATGATGATCCCTGCGATCGTTCCTGTGATCAGTAATACTGGTGCATAATAATAAATCTTTGTATTCTCCATTAAGAAAACAGCGACACTGAGCTGCCCGATATTATGCGCTACTCCGCCTCCAACGCTGATTCCAATGGGTGAGAATCCATCAATCTTCTTTAGAAGTCCCATGATGACCAGACTTAAGATCCCTCCTGCCAGACTGTAGGCGATCGTCATTGGATTTCCAAACAAGAATCCTGCCAGTACAACTCGGATCACTGAGATCTCAAGCGTTCTTGTCCATGTTGTAAAGAATAACAAAACCATGATCACTCCATTGGCAAGTCCTAATTTCACTCCGGGAATTCCAACTGGTACCGGGATCAATACTTCTATATAGGATACAACAAGTGCCAATGTTAGAAACATCGCATCTGTCGCTAATCTTTTTGTTGACATATATTTTATTTCTCCTGTTGTTTTCTATCTCATCTGATGTTTATTGTGTTACCCCGTCTAATTCCTGTTCTTTGCCATC
>JAHZAT010000020.1 GCA_019423795.1 Clostridiales bacterium | reverse complement strand
CGCGGTCTCGACCTTGGCAAGGTCGCGCGTTACCAACTACGCCACTATCGCATATAATGACTGTTCCTTTTTCAGAACAGTCATTATTTTACCTTATTCACAGTTTGTTGTCAATTATTTTTTACTAAAATTCCGCAACAACTGTTTTTCCTGCAACTGTTTTTTCTCCAGTTTTATAAGCTACTTTTGGCAGATTAGAATCTTCTAAGACAACAACCATAATATCTGGGCTATATCCTTCTTTCTTGATCAGATTGATATCAAACTCTACCAACTTATCTCCTGCCTTTACTTCTTGTCCACTCTTGACAAAAGACTTAAATCCTTTTCCATCTAATTTGACTGTATCAATTCCGATATGAATTAAAAGATTTAATCCTTCTTTTGTCTCGATTCCAATCGCATGTAAAGATGGTTCCATTAATGCTGTGATCTTTCCATCTGCTGGTGCAACAACGACACCTTTTTCTGGTTCGATCACAACGCCATCTCCCATAGCACAAGTTGCAAATGCCTCATCTTTTGCCTGTGTCATTGTAAGAACTTTTCCTGTTGCTACCGCAACTAATTTACCATGTCTGATTTCTTTTTTCTCTTCTTCTTTGGAGGAAACTATGGGTGTCACCTCTTCTTCTTTGGAAGGATCTGTTCCATGCTGTGCATAATATTCCACATATTCTTCAAAATTACTCTTGATCACAGATACCTGTGGTCCATAAATAATCTGAATTCCTGTTCCTTTTTTGATGATTCCTTTGGAACCAGATTGTTTTAAGTACTGGTCTGTCACCTTAGTTTCATCTGTTACTGTGATACGAAGTCTTGTAGCACAGCAGTCAATATCTTCAATATTTTTGATTCCACCAAGTCCTTTTAAGATCATAAAGGAAATTGGATCCTCTGGTGCGTCTGTATCTTCATTTGCTGCACCTTTTTTTGCCTGAAAATCAGCTTTTGTATATAATTTTACCTCTTCTTCGTCATCATCTCTACCTGGTGTTGGAAGATCAAATTTCTCAATGACAAATTTGAACACAAAGTAATATAATACTGCATAAACTGCAAATACTGGAAGAATCATCATCCAATTACTCTTTGTCTGTCCCTGTAATACACCGTATAACATAAAATCAATCAGTCCACAAGAGAATGTTGTTCCGATACAAATCTTTAAGATATGCATTAATGCAAATGATAAACCTGCTAATCCACAATGTAAGATAAATAATCCTGGTGCGATAAATAAGAATGTAAATTCAATCGGTTCTGTAATTCCTGTAAGGAATGATGTTAATGCTGCTGAGAATAGTAATCCTCCAACAATTTTTCTTTTTTCTGGTTTTGCACAACGATACATTGCATAAGCTGCTCCAGGAAGTCCCGCCATCATGAAAGAATATTTTCCTGTCATGAATCTACATGCTTCTACTGCAAAATGTTTTGTATTTGGGTCTGCCAGCTGTGCAAAGAAGATATTCTGTGCACCTTCTACCATCTTTCCAGCAACTTCCATTGTTCCTCCAAGAGATGTCTGCCAGAATGGTAAATAAAATACATGATGTAATCCGAATGGAATTAATGCTCTCTCTAAGAATCCAAAGATTGCTGTTCCAAAATATCCAGAACGCATAACCAGATTACCAAGTGCAAAGATTCCACTCTGAATCGTTGGCCATACAAAGAAGCAGATAATACCTACACCGATATGTGCGATTACACTAATAATTGGCACAAAACGTACTCCTGAGAAAAATGCTAATGCTGCTGGTAATTGCTGTTTATAAAAGCGATTATGTAATGCTGCTGTTACAAGTCCTACGATAACTCCAGCAAATACTCCCATCTGAAGAGAATCAATACCACAGACACTCGTGATCTGTCCGTTTAAGACACTCTTTGCATATGTTCCGTCCGCTAAAATCTTTCCTGATAATTTTAACATCGCATTAATTGTTGAATTCATTACAAAGAATGAAATACCTGCAGAAAGTACTGCGACTGCTTTTTCATTTTTTGCCATTCCTAATGCTACTGCTAATGCAAAGATCAATGGTAAATTTCCAAAGATTGTATTACCGACCTGTGACATGATCGTTAAAAGCGCATTCAGAATAGTTCCCTCTCCCATGATTCCTTGTAAATGATACGCTGCGATCGTATCAGCATTAGTAAATGAAGATCCCAGTCCTAGTAAGATACCTGCAATTGGTAACACAGATACTGGAAGAAAAAATGATTTTCCGATCTGTTGTACTACCGCAAATGCGGAACTTTTCTTTTTCTTTGCCATTTTAATCCTCCTTTGTGACAAATTGATACATGGTTACTGTCTGATACACTTCTCCTGCGTCAAATACTGGTGCATCAAACTCTTTTGTGTTAATACTGTTTGGGAAATAATGTGGTTCCATGCAAAATCCACATCCTTTTCCATAAATCACTCCCCCTTTCCCTTTTGTTGATTTCATTGTATTTCCAGTGTAAAACTGTAATCCTGGAAGATCTGAATAAACTTCCATTTTAATACCCTGTTCTTCGTCCAATGCTTCCGCCATTTTTCGGAAACCACAATCTTTATTCCGAATTACAAAATTATGATCATATCCTTTGCCTTTTTCTAGTTGTTCATCTTCGGCATATAGATCATTCTTGATCTTTTTCCATTCACGGAAATCCATCGGTGTATGTTCTACTTTTCTGATTTCTCCTGTTGGAATCGTATCTTCATTGATCGGTGTAAATTCATCTGCATAAATCCTTACTTTTGTATTTTCGATCGTTCCGCTTTCATGTCCACCCAAGTTAAAGTAATTATGATTTGTCAGATTGATCAGCGTTTTCTTATCGCTGACTGCATGATAGGAAACGATCAATCCATTTGTTTCCGTTACCGTATAAATGATATTTGTTACCAATGTTCCCGGAAATCCTTGTTCCCCATCTGGACTTACATAAGTAAACTTCACTGCATGATCATCAATGATCTCACTATCCCATAAGACTTTGTGAAATCCATGTTCTTTGTCACTGTGAATGTTATGTTTTCCACGATTTTTTGCTACATGATACTCTTTCCCATCAATTTCGAATCTGGCATTTGAGATACGGTTTACATTCCGTCCGACAGTTGCTCCAAACATAATTCCATTCTCAAAATATTCTTCCAAGGTGTCATATCCAAGGGCTACATCTTTGATGTTTCCCTCCTTGTTTTTTACAAGGAGAGAAACAATATTTACACCAAAATCAGTAACTTTGACTGCAAATCCATTTTGATTTTCAATCGTGTATAGAAATGCTTCTCTTTTATCTTCTAAAAAGCCAAAACTTTCTTTTGTTACACCCATATCAGCCTCCTGCTTAGTGTCCATGTTCCATTAAGTCCATAACAACAGGATCTGTAGAATGAACTCCTTTTGCTTTAAGTTCTTCAATCTTTTCTTTAAACTGTGGCAGATATTTTGCATGTGCAACTAACAGTTCATCTAAAACTTTTGTTGTATTTTCATTATTTTCTACTAATGGATTTAATACGAAGGCTTCTAATGCTTTTCCGTAATCTCCTGTCAATGCCGCTTCAATTGTACATTCTTCCATTGCCTTCATCATCTGAAGCCATCCTTTTTCTGCTGATGGAAGCTTTCCAAATGCCATTGGCTGTGCTCCTGTCGCTGAAATGATACTTGATACTTCCACGATAGAGTCATCATCTAAGCATGAAATTGCTCCATTGTTTTGTGTACTTACTACCATATGGATCTTCTTATTTGCATAAATTGCACGGATACATTCGCAAGCTGCATCACTGTAATATGCTCCTCCACGTTTTCCAAGTTGTTCTGGTTTTTCATGAAGTTCTGCATTTTTATAAATTTCAAACAACTCATGTTCTACCTGTTTCATTTGCTCTGCTCTAGTACCACCTTCATTGAATTCTTCAATCGCATGCTCAAGCATTGCTTGTTTCATGTAGTAATATCTGTGGTATCCACAAGGCACCATATTCATGCTGTGAAGTAATTCCAATGGAAATTCAGCTTGATAGATATTGGCTGGTGTTCCACCACCTTTTTCATTGATATGATCGATCAAAATTGGTGTCATATCATTTCCATTTTCATCAAATACTTTATGCCAGTGAAAATGGTTAATTCCTGCATATCTGTAATTTAACTGGCTGATATCCTTCCCAAGGAGCTTTGGTTCTGCCATCATTGCGATCGTTGGCACGTTGCAAAGTCCGATACATTTTTTCCATCCAAAATGTTTAATTACAGCTTCTGTTACCATTCCACTTGGATTTGTAAAGTTAATCAGCCATGCATCTGGGCATAATTCTCTCATATCTTCTATGATCTGTCCGATTACTGGAATGGTTCGAAATGCTTTAAACATTCCTCCTGCTCCATTTGTTTCCTGACCAAGCATTCCATACAATGATGGGATTCTTTCATCTTTAATTCTGGCATCTAAAAGTCCTACTCGAAATTGTGTTGTAACAAAGTCTGCATCTTTTAATGCTTCTCTTCTGTCTAATGTTGTATAAACTTTTACATCATATGGAGATGCATCCCACATTCTCTGTGCCAGTGCTCCTACAATCTCTACTTTTTCTTTTCCATCTTCAATATCGACCAGCCAGATTTCTTTAATTGGAAGTTCTTCATATCGTTTGATGAAACCTTCCATCAGCTCTGGTGTATAACTACTTCCTCCACCAATCGTTACAATCTTCACTGTGCCTTTCATGGTTCTATACCTCCTCAAATATATTCGTTTTCTTTGTTCTGTTCACATCATACCGAGTCAGCTTTTTTCTCACAATGGATTTAGTGGATGCGGATATTTTTTCCCAAAAAAAGTTTCAGAATCATGAAAATTTCTGAAACTTTTTGAAACTTTATTT
>JAHZAT010000002.1 GCA_019423795.1 Clostridiales bacterium | reverse complement strand
CTACCATTTATAGTGATGCAGCTGTCCTTCCATCTGAAATGCCTTAAATCCCTGATGTCTCAGCACTTCATAGGCAACGATCGCTACAGAGTTAGATAAATTTAATGACCGGATATGTGGCAGCATTGGGATTCTTATAGAAGTTTCTTCATAATTCAATAAGATTTCTTCTGGAATTCCAGCGCTTTCTTTTCCAAACATGATATATACATCTTCGTCATCTTCATATGCTGGTGCCGAATATACATGTTTTGCTTTTGTTGTTGCCATGTAAATCTTGGGATCATTGTTCTTCTCTAGAAAATCCTCAAAATTGATATATGTACGTACATCTAATTTATCCCAATAATCAAGACCGGCTCTCTTGATCATCTTTTCGTTTAAACGAAATCCTAGTGGTTCGATCAGATGCAGAACAGCACCGCATGCCACGCAGGTTCTTCCGATATTTCCAGTGTTTGCCGGCATCTCCGGCTCATGTAATACTATGTGAAGCATTATTAACTCTCCAATCTCTTAACTTTTTATCTATTGCTTCTTTGGAAGATGATTGATAAATCGTTCCAGACGCCCTAAAGCTTCTTTTAGTTCTTCAATGGAATATGCATAGGAAACTCTGAGATATCCTTCTCCACAGGCTCCGAAGGCAGATCCAGGAACGATTGCTACTTTCTCTTCATTTAACAGTTTTGTTGCAAATTCTTCAGATGTCATGCCAAATTTCTTAATAGATGGAAAGATGTAAAAGGCACCTTCTGGTTCAAAACATTCGATTCCCATTCGTTGAAACTCATGTACCAAAAATCGTCTGCGCTGATTGTATGCAGTCCTCATCTCTTCGACTTCATCATCACAGGAACGCATCGCTTCGATTGCTGCATACTGACTAGTCGTCGGCGCTGCCATGATACAGAACTGATGAACCTTGACCATCTGTTTCATCATGTACCTTGGTGCTGCAACATAACCAAGTCTCCATCCAGTCATTGCAAATGCCTTGGAAAATCCATTGATCACGATCGATCTGTCTTTCATCTCTGGCAAGGATGCGATACTGACGTGATCTCTTCCATAGGTAAGTTCTGAATAAATCTCATCAGAAATTACAACAATATCATGTTCTTTTGCAAACTCTGCGATCGGTTCTAACTCTTCTTTTGTCATGATCGCACCCGTTGGATTGTTTGGAAATGAAATGATCATTGCTTTTGTTTTATCTGTAACAGCAGCTTCTAACTGCTCTTTTTTAAGCTTAAATTTATCTTCTTCCTTAAGACTTACGATCACAGGAGTTCCACCTGCCATAACAACACATGCCACATAAGAAACGAAACATGGCTGTACAACGATGACTTCATCTCCTGGATCAAGGATTGTACGCATCGCAATATCAATCCCTTCACTCCCGCCAACGGTCACTGTGATCTCATGATTTGGATCATAGACCAATTCGTATTTTCTTTCTAAATATTCACTGATCTCATAGCGCAGCTCCTTTAACCCTGCATTCGATGTATAAAAGGTTCTGCCTCGCTCCAATGAGTAAATTCCTTCTCCCCTGACTCTCCATGGTGTATCAAAATCCGGTTCCCCCACACCTAAGGAAATGGCATCTGGCATCTCGCTTACAATGTCAAAAAACTTGCGGATTCCTGATGGTTCCAGACTTACAACTCTCTTTGATAAAAAATCTCTCATTATGGAGTCACCGCCTGTCTCTCATCCACTTTCTTTGCTTCAAGAACAGTTCCATGATCTTTATATTTCTTCAATACAAAATGTGTTACTGTACTGACAACAGATTCCAGTGGTGCTAATTTGGATGATGTGAACATAGAGATCTCTTTCATCGTCTTTCCTTCTAACATAACCATGAAATCATATCCCCCAGACATCAGATAAACGGCTTTTACTTCTGGAAAATTATAAATACGTTCTGCAATGCGGTCGAATCCCTGACCTCTTTGTGGTGTTACTTTTACCTCGATCATCGCTGTCAGTTGATCCTTGCTTGTATTGTCCCAGTTGATCAAAGTATGATACCCACAGATGATATGTTCTTTTTCCATATCTGCGATCTCATTGGCGACTTCCGTCTCCGCGACATCTAGCATCACCGCCAGATCATGGATCGCTAAACGACTGTTTTTCTCGATCAATTTTAAAATCAGTTCTCTTAATTCTGTGTTCATACTGTTTCCTCCATTTTTCTCTCTGAAAATTATCTGCGATTATTTTCAGAATATATTTTATATAACTCGTCCTGTCTAGGTGCCTCCAGATTTGCTGCCTTTCCCTGACGATAGATCACTTTATCTCTGGAATCTGTTGTATGACCAATAATGGTTGCTTTGATGCCTGCCTGTTCCAGTTCATTGACTAATGTTCTTCCATGATCTGTTGTGATCAGCATAGATCCGCTTGAGATCAATTGATATGGGTTCAGATCATATCGTTCACAAAATTCGATCGTATGTTGTCTTAATGGAATATCTTCAATACAAACTTCCACCCCGACACCAGATGCTTTGGAAATCTCCCATAAAGCACCATAAACTCCGCTTTCTGTGATATCATGCATACAAGACGCATATTTTCTGGCGATCAGACCTTCTGGCACGACAGAGATATCCTCTAGAAATGCCTTTGCATCATCAATAAATGTATCAGAAAACCATTCTTTTAACTCGTCTTCTTTTTCATTTGCGATGATTCCCGTTCCTTCCATACCAAGATATTTTGTGACTACGATATCCTGACCTGGTTTCGCCCCACCAGACAAGATCAATTCATCTTCTTTCACTTTTCCGATTCCTGTCACGGATAACACTGGCTGCGTAACTGCTGCTGTAATCTCTGTATGACCACCTAATACCATGATATTTAATTTCTCGCACTCTGCATTGATCTGCTGCATCATCTTCTTGATCTGTGCTTCCTTGATCATTGGTGGCAGAAGTACTGTCACCATAAGTCCGATCGTCTCAGCTCCTGCGGATGCAAGATCGTTGGCAGTTACATGAACTGCCAGACGTCCGATCTCTTTTACCGTGCCTGTGATCGGATCTGTTGATGTGACAAATACTTCTCCTTCCTGAAGTTTCAATGCCGCACAATCTTCCCCGATTCCAGGTCCTACTAAGACTTCATCTCTCCTTGTATGCAATTGCTCAAACACAACTTTCTGCAATGCAGATTCTGATAATTTTCCTATTTTCATCCTTAATTTCCTGTGCTTCCCTGAGATTTCACAGCCGCTGATCTCTTCGCTGTTGTAGACTTCTGTGCTGCCGTTGTAGATTTCTGTGCTGCTGTTGTTGTCTCAGACTTCTGTGCTGTTGTTTCTTTTGAATCTTTTTTCTTATCCTTTTTATCGTCTTTTTTATCTTCCGCTTTCTTTGTTCCTACACGATAAACCGTTGGTGTTGACATATATGTGGAAGTATTAAATACCTTTTTGGATACCTGTTTACCATTGATCTTCACAATCTTCCAAAGTCTTGCACTGTATCCAGTGTGTCCATAACTTTCCAAAACTTTCTGTCCTTCGGCAAGCGTATTATCGCTAACTGTACTTTCAGAACTTTCTTTTACCTGTGTTGTCTCAGATAAGAATTCTACCGTACGTTTTGGATCTTTTTTCTTTCCATAGACCGTAAATGTGATCGTTGAACCATTTGCTTTTCCTTCAATATAGATTGGCGTATCAAACGTATTCTTAAACTTCATATCTTTATGAGTTCCTGCGATCGCTGCATCTGCAGATCTTGGCACATAATGTACGGTCATGGAATGTGGAAAACGTTCTACGATCTTTAATTCTGCACGGATAACTGCATTATACAAAGTAGTAGATACCTGGCAGATTCCACCACCATATGTCTGAACCGTCTGTCCATTTTCATAGGAACCTGCGAGTGCATATCCATTTTCTTTTGTAAATGGTGATACGGTTTTATATACAGATAATGTCTCTCCTGGATAAACCATGCTTCCATTGATCTTACTTGCACCATTAGCAACATTTACTTTACGACCATATGGAGATCCACCGTATTCGGTTGTATAAGTTCCAAGTACATCTTTGATCTCTGCCATATCTTTTGATGTATATTTTGCTTTTTTCTTTACAACATCCAGTTCAAATTGATGTTTCTCAGCTTCAACTGCTTTTTTGAAATTTGCAAATGTTTCATTCATATTTAATGTATAACCTGTCTTTTCTTTGATCACGACAAATTTGCCATCCTTACGTTTCACACTTGCATTTCTTGGTTCTGCAACAATCTTCTTTGTTGCTTTTTTTACATTCTTCTCAAACTTCGCTTTATCATATTTGCGATAAACCGGAAGTTTATGTTTCTTCTCTTTTACATCGGAATACTTTGTAAAAATACTTCCACTTCTCCCAAGTGCATAAGCTTCTTCCACTGTCTTGTCTGCCTCAGCGAATGCTCCAAGATCTTCGATCTTGGCACTTGATCTTTCATCATCTACATAAAGTGTGATCTTTTCCTGATGAATCTCCTTCATATGAGATTCAATCGCATCTTTTGCTTCTGATCTTGTCATTCCACCAATAGAAATTCCCTCACATGAAACCCCTTTTATGATCTTTCCATCTTTTACTGCACTGTTGATCTTATGGTTTAGGTAAAAAGTTCCACCTGCTGCCAAAATAACGATCACTGCAACCGCAATGATAATTTTTTTCTTCATCGTCTCTTCCTTCTTCCTCTCCAAATTCATTCTTACATCATCAAATATCCTGCTACCATTGTTCCAACCATCACAATGATCAGAAGAATCGCAATAACGGATACAAAAAATCTTTTCTTTTTCATTTCTTCATCACTCCATAATTTAATATAATATGATCAATCTTCTTTGATGCTTCTCTCTGTGTCATCTGATCAATATCTAAGCACTCCCCTATCGCATGATATTTCATCAGATTCTCTAGATACTTCTTTTGTTTTGGTGTAGCCGGACGTTCTTTCTTTACCTTGAATTGAAGCTGTTGTGGCTGAAAGATTTCCTTTTCTGTTGAAAATTCTTTCTTCATCTGCTCAAACACAACAGCTGTTGCTAATGCATCATCGTAAGCACGGTGTGCTGCCTGATTCACATAATGATAATGAGCACAGAGTGTCTCCAGCTTCTTATTTTCAAGTCCAGTTAATAACTTCCTTGCTACTTTTAGCGTGTCAACTCCTGTTTTCTCAAACGGATACTTAAATGAAGCTGCTGCCATCTTCATAAACTTATAGTCAAACATGACGTTATGTCCAAGAACCGGAAGATCCCCGCTAAATTCCAAAAATTCCTCAACACCTTCTTTCAGTGGAATTCCCTTCCTTAACATATCCCTGCTGATTCCTGTTAAATTGATGATAAAATCACTGACTTCGATCTCTGGATGAATGATACAGTTATACTTTCCACTGATCTTCCCATCTCTGATCTTAACAGCTCCAATTTCAATAATCTGATCTGAATCTGGGGATAACCCCGTTGTCTCCAGATCAAATGCAACATAATCTTTCATCTGTCGTTACCTCTGAGAATTTATACTTATTTGTGCAAGCACAAACGCAATTTATACTTATTGACACTTACATCATATTATACACAAATCAACTTTTTGCCTCAACCCTGTTTTCTACTATATTTTTATGCTTTTTTATGTTACGATTAACCTAGATATAATTAGAAAACAAAGGAGGACGGCAAGATGATAAAGCTGATCGTTTCTGATCTTGACGGAACACTGCTTAACAGCAAACAACAAATCAGTGATCGTACACTCCGTGCGATCAAACAAATTCAAAGAAAGGGACTCCGTCTTTTGATCAATACGGAACAGAATTATTTTGATGCCAAAAAGATCCTCGATACATACGAGATTCCATGTGATATCGCATGTTTTGGCGGTTCCTGCATCTTTGATACTTCTGGGCACCAGCTGCATGCTTCTTATATTCCAACCAAACGTATCCCTGAGATGCTGCGGATCTTCGGTTCCTGTCGTACTTTTTATGAGATCCACAGTACTCGTGGATTATGTGTCTTGGGTTCCAAGGAAGGATATGCAAATTATCTGTCTTCTGAAGTTGTTCCCGCTTTGAGAGAAGAATTTCCAAGCCACATACTAGACGAAGAGTCTTATATCTGTGAACGACTTGAAAATGCTCATTTTTATGATAATGGACAACTTCTTCTTTCTGAGAATCCACAGATCATTAAAATCACGACACAGTCCTTAGACCAGCAGAAACTTGAACAGCTTACAAACAGCCTTCATACGCAGGTCCCACACTTTGCAGTATCCCATCAGAGTCCATATCGTCTCGATATCACAGCTGTAAATGCATTAAAAGGTGCGGCCGTTCATTTTTATACTGAAAAATATCAGATTCCACTGAAAGATACCATGGTTATCGGTGACAGTGAAAATGATTATTCTATGCTTGGACTTCCTTATATCGAAAGCATTGCCATGGGAAATGCAGATGATATCATTCAGGAGATCTGTCTCCATCACACAACTGATAACGATCACGACGGCGTTGCGATCGTGTTGGAACAGATTCTTTCCAGACAATGATCATTGAAATATATTTTTAAGCAATTTGGAATGTTTTATCTATTCCAATTGTGATACTATAAAGATGAGAAGAAATTACACCCAATACAGGAGGCTATCACATGATTAAATTAATTTCATCCGATATGGATGGTACTCTTCTTGACAGCTATCGTCAGATTACCCCGATCAATGTCGAAGCGATCAAAAGAGCTCAGGAAAATGGTATCAATTTTATTATCAACACAGGACGTGAATATCCAAATGCACGCGGTCTTGTGGAAGCAGCCGGATTAAAATGCGACTTAATCTGCAGTAATGGAGCTTGTGCTTTTGATAAAGATGGAAATCTTTTATTCGAGCATATTCTTGACAAAGAAACTGTCCGCACCATTTTTGATGCATTTAATAAATACGGAATGGAACCTGCATTATTTACAACAGAAGGACGTATTTCTCTTCTTCCATTAGAAGAACGTGAAATTTATACAAGAGATGTATTCATTCCTGCCATTCAGGTCAATCACCCAGATATGAAATATACTTTAGATGATTACCGTGAGTTAGTTGATGATGTTATCTTTGTTGATGGTCAGGAGGCGTTATTAAACAGTGACCACCGCATCCTAAAGATCACATCAAACTCTCCAGATCATGAATCTTTAAAGAAATTACGTGTAGAACTCGAAAAGATTCCGGGACTTGCTGTTGTATCTACGGTTCCAACGGATATTGAGATTACTTCTATCAATGCTCAGAAGGGAAGCTCTTTACTAGATTATGCAAAAAAAGATGGATTAAAACCAGAAGAGATCATCGCGATCGGTGACAGTGAAAATGATTATTCTATGTTATCTATCCCTGGTATTCATTCCGTTGCTATGGAGAATGCTTGTGATATGATCCGCAATATCTGTGTTTACCAGACACGTGCGAATACTCGTGATGGAATTGCTTATATTATTAATTGTATACTTGCAGATCGAGAGAATTTCAAGTTGTGATCTGTAAGTAGTGTTGGTCATGTATGAGTATTTATTATAATTTCCTGTCTACTGCAACATAACCTGAAAACCAATAACGTCCACCAGCTTGAATTTTCTTAATTTTATAATTGAAAGTCTTCAGGTATTTAGAGAAAAAATGAAAGATAGCATGTGAGCAACGATCGAATTCCATAGGAGTTTTGATAGAATCGCAGGAGATCCAGCGGATAAGCGTTCTGTCAAAACTCCGTCAATGGAATTCGTGTTGCTCACATGCTATCTTTCATTTTTTCTCTAAATACTCGATGACCTTCAACTCATACAAATAAAATAACCTATTTTCGTTTTAATCTCACCACAGTCTCTACATGTGAGCTGTGGCTAAATTGGTCGACGGCGCAGACTTTTTCGACTTCGTAGCCTTGTTCTGATAGTACTTTTAAATCTCTGGCTAGTGTTGCTGGATCACAGCTTACATATACGATTCGTTTGGGTGCCATTTTCACCATTGTTTCTAACAGTTTACTGTCGCATCCCTTTCTTGGTGGGTCAACGACGATCGTGTCTGCATAGACTCCATTTTTCTCGTATTCTCTTGGAAGTACTTCTTCTGCTTTTCCTACGAAGAATTCTGCATTATCAAAGCCATTCATCTTAGCATTTAATCTTGCGTCGTCGATGGCTTCTTTGACGATTTCTACTCCATAAACTTTCTTTGCTTTCTGAGCCAGGAATAAGGAAATAGTTCCGATTCCGCAATAGAGATCCCATACGGTTTCTTCGCCTTTTAAATCTGCGTATTCCATAGCTTTTTCGTATAATACTTTTGTTTGTGTTGGATTGACCTGGAAGAAAGATAGTGGTCCGATCTGGTATTTTACATTGCCAATATAATCATAAATGTATGGTTTACCATATACTTCTTCAATCTTGCTTCCCAAGATCCTGTTTGTCTTTTCTTTGTTGATATTGACGCAGATACTTGTCATTCCTTCGACTTCTGTTAAGGAATCTACGAGCATTTCTAAGTTTCTCAGATTCTTTTTGCTCCCATTCACAACAAGACAGACCATGATCTCACCTGTTTTGAATCCGACTCTTGTTACAATGTGGCGGACCAATCCTTTATGGGTCTTTTCGTCATAAGCTGTAATATTGTTTTTCTTCATATAGTCCAAGACTTTTAATAAAATCTGTTCGTTCACTGGATGTTGGATCATACAGTGTGTGCAATCAATAATATGATGCGTCCTTCCTGCATAAAATCCTGTGATAAGATTCCCTTCTTTGTCATATCCGACTGGAAACTGAGCTTTGTTTCGATAGTAAAATGGTTCTTCCATCCCAAGGATCGGTTCCATTTTTTCTTCAATATTTTCTAAGCCTCCAATTCTTTCTAAACAGTTTTTCACTTTATTAAATTTATATTCTAACTGCTTTTCATAAGCTAAATGCTGTAATGTACATCCTCCGCACTGTCTTGCTTTGGAACAGCGTGGGCTGACTCTGTCTTTGGATGCTTCTATGACTTCTTCTACTCTTGCGAAGCCATAATTTTTCTTTGTTTTGATGATCTTTGCACGAACTTTGTCTCCGATGACTGCATCTTTTAAAAAAAGGGCATAACCATCTATATGGCCGATGCCCTCTCCTTCGTTCCCAATGTCATCGATATAGAGTTCTACGATCTGATTTTTTTTAAATTCCATACGCACCTCTGTATCTTTTTCTTGGTTAAACTGTTGTATTGATCCTATTTTATTATAATTCTTTTAGATAGAGGTCTTACGGATTCTTGTATCTAATAAACGCTGGAATCCTGACCATTCCTGATCTTCTTTTTGTTTCTCCATGATCTCTGCAAATGTTTCCATCTTCGCATCTAAATTATCTGCCTGACTTAGTGCAATTGCTTCTAATAATGCAGGTTTCTTTGGAGAACCAAATTCTAATTCTCCGTGATGTGCTAACATACAGTGTTTTACTTCATTTGCAAGTTTTGGTGGGAAACCTGGAATCTCACGGATCAGGCGGTCTAATTTGATCGCTCCCATCACAATGTGTCCAACTAACTGACCTTCATCTGTATAGTCATTCTCTGGAAAGCTTGATAATTCTTCGACTTTCCCCATATCATGCCATAATGCACACATTACGATCAAGTCTCTGTTTAACTGTGGATACAGATTTGCATAGCTTTCGCAAATCTTCGCTACAGATAAACTGTGCTCTAAAAGCCCTCCGATATACCCATGGTGTACGCTTTTTGCTGCGGAATGTACTTTGAATTCTCTTGCAAAATTTTTATCCTCTATAAAGATCTTCTCTGCTAACTGTTTTAAATACTGGTTCTTTGTCTTGCTGATCATTGCAAGAAGCTCTTTGAACATCCCATCAATATCCTTCTTGGTACTTGGCATATAATCTGCCATGTCAAACTCACCTTCCTGAGCTTTACGGATCTGTTGGATGTTTAACTGGTTAGAACCCTGGTAACTTGTTACCTGTCCTCTGACTAAAATGTAGTCCATCGCCTCGAAATGTCCGATCGCATTGGTAAGTTCCCATACCTTTCCGTCGATCATTCCTGTTTTATCTTGTAGTGTCAGGGAATAATATGATTTTCCAAATTTGGATGTTCCCGGTGATTTTGTTTTGCATAAATAAATCTCGGAAACCTGATCTCCTTCGTGCAAATCACTAATATATCTCATTGCTTTGTGCCTTTCTAAATTCGTTCTTCGCCAGCCAACTCTCCTGGCGATTTTTAAATCCTCTATTTTTTACCTATGTTATTATGCCACAGTTTAGTTGTAAAATCTAGTGAAATTTACTTATTATGAACGTCATGATTTCAAAAGGCACAAAACTGTTTATGAATTTACATTTTTCGCATTCAAATATGCCTGCTTATAGAAAAATTCCTGTGAATTTAGTGGTGTATCCTGATTTTTAGGAATTTTATAATTTCCATTGTGATCTTCTTCTCTTGCTTTTACATTATCACTTAACATTGTAATAAACATCTCGATCAGCTGCATTTTAATATCTGTATTGTAGATCGGTACGGCTACCTCGACTCTTCTTAATGTATTTCTTGTCATAAAATCTGCTGACGCTATATAAACTTTTTCTCTGCCCTTCGTTCCAAAAATATAGATTCTTGAATGTTCTAAGTATCTTCCCACAATACTTCTTACTTGAATATTATCTGTTTCACCCTTTACTCCCGGAATCAGACAACAGATTCCTCGAATGACCATGTCAATCTTCACACCTGCTTTGGATGCTTTGATCAATTTCTCCATGATCTTTTTGTCTGTTAAAGAGTTCATTTTTAATCCAATATAAGCTGGTTCTCCAGCTTTTGCATGTTCAATTTCCCGATCGATCATATGGATCACTTTATTCTGTAGACAGTGTGGAGCTACTAGCAGATGATCCGTTTCTTCCACAGTCTCTCCCATAGATAATGCCTGAAAAACTTCCGCAGCTTCCAACGCAATATCTACATTTGCTGTCATTAAAGAAAGATCTGTATAAAGTCTGCTTGTCTTTTCATTGTAGTTGCCTGTTCCGATCTGTGTGATATAAGATACTTTTCCTTTTTTCTTTCTTGTGATCAGACATAATTTAGAGTGTACTTTATAACCATCTAATCCATAGATCACGCGGCATCCTGCATCTTCTAACTGTCTGGACCATTCAATATTATTTTCCTCATCAAATCTAGCCTTTAATTCTACAAGGATCGTGACATCTTTTCCATTTTCTGCTGCCTCGATCAAAGATGCAATGATCTTACTCTGCTTTGCGACACGATATAATGTCATTTTGATTGAAACAACATCTTTATCTTCTGCCGCTTCCTGAAGCATTTTTAGAAATGGCCGCATACTTTCATATGGATAAGAGAGTAACTTATCTTCTTTTTCAATCTGATCCATAATTGGCATTTCTTCGTTAAACTGTGGTGATCTTTGAGGAACTCTTTTCTCAAAAAACAATTCTGTCTCTTTTCTTAAAATATCCTGAATCTTAAATACAAAAGACAGATCTAACGGTGTCTGTGTATAGAATACATATTTTCTTTCAAGTTCCAGATACTCACATAAAAGATCAATGATCTCTCCATCCATCTCTCTTGATAATTCCATTCGGACTGGTGCTAATTTCTTTCTTTTCTTGATTAGTTCTACCATGAAATCGCGATAATCAAGATCTTCATCATACATAGAATCTGCATCAATATCTGCATTTCTTGTAATTCGGATCAATGTTTTTGATTTGACATGGTATCCTTTGAAGATCCTTGGCACATAGTGAAGAATCATTTCTTCTGATAACATATAAGCATCTTTTCCAGAAATATTGATCAATCTGTCAAACGTTTCATTTCCACATGGGATAATTCCTAATTTTTCTTTTCCATTTTTAGTTTCTAACACAGCAACTGCGTAGATTTCTTTATTCTTTAAAAAAGGAAATGGCTGTCTCTTCCCTATGATCGTAGGAGAGATCAATGGCGCGATTTCTGCTTGAAAATAAGCTCTTAAATATTCGCTTTCTTTTTTAGATATTTTTTGAAAATTTACCAGATGGATGTTGTGTTCTTTCAGAGAATCCATCATCTCCTCATATACGCTGTCTTTTCTTCTATTTAATTTCTGTACCTGTGGAATGATCGCATCAATCTGTTCCTGTGGTGTCATCTTTGTCTTATTTTCTTTCATGTTCTTATCAAGTAACATCTGATCGATCAAAGATCCAACTCTTACCATAAAGAATTCATCTAAGTTGCTCTGGTAAATGGATGCAAATGTCAATCGTTCACATAGTGGTACTTCTCTATTCTCAGCCTCTTCTAATACGCGTTCGTTAAACTTAAGCCAGGACAGTTCCCGGTTCATAAAAATCTTCTGCTGTGTTTTCATCTTTTCCTCCAAATCTCTATACGATGTAATTTCTATTGTACTGGTCAAATGTAAAATCATACTGCTTTTTATGTTAAGTTCTCGTAAATTAACGTCTGGAATTGCCATTTTCCCTATGTTTACAGTCCAAACAATCTGTGTTAAACTCTTTAGTGAGTTGCAATAATTTAATGTAAATGAGGAATTTTTCATGAATCAGAAAGTATTACAAACACTTGAATTTGATAAGATTATAAATATTTTAACAGGATACGCAACAACCGAACTAGGTAAGTTGATGTGTGCCAATTTAAAACCAATGACTGAAGAAGCTGATATCTTAAACGCTCAGGATCAGACACAGGATGCATTGACACGTATCTATAAACGTGGAAATGTGTCTTTTTTTGGAGTAAGTGATCTTTCCCCTTCTCTTGCCCGTTTGAAGATGAGAGGTACACTTGGAACTGGGGAACTTCTTGATATCGCTCGTGTTCTGGAATCTGTAAAGAATGCCGTTTCTTACGGAGTCCGCATGGAAGACGATCTTGAAGCAGATTCTCTCGACGAGCTTTTTGAAAGCCTTGTTCCTTTAGATGATCTTCTGCACGAGATCCGCCGCTGTATTATTTCTGAAGAAGAGATCAGTGATGATGCCTCTTCTACTTTAAAACATATCCGTCGTGCAATGAAACAGACAAACCAGAAGATTCATACACAGTTAACTACGCTGGTAAGCTCTGCATCCAATCAGGATAAATTACAGGATGCGATCGTTACAATGCGAAATGGGCGTTACTGCATACCAGTCAAGCAAGAGTACAGAAGTTCATTCCAAGGTATGATCCATGATCAGTCTGCTTCTGGAAATACGCTGTTTATTGAACCAATGTCTGTTGTAACATTAAATAATGAATTAAAAGAATTGGAAGGAAAAGAACAGTCTGAGATTGAGCATATTCTTTCTATATTAAGTGAACAGGCTTCTTATGGTGTTGATGATCTTGCACATAACCAGAAGACCCTTGTATTATTAGACTTCATTTTTGCAAAGGCAAAATATGCGAAGGATATTGATGCATCCAAACCTATTTTCCGTGAAGATGGAATTATCAATATCAAACAGGGATGTCATCCTTTACTAGACCGCAAAAAAGTCGTTCCGATCAACGTATCTCTCGGCAAAGATTTCTCCATGCTGATCGTGACCGGGCCAAATACAGGTGGTAAAACTGTATCTTTAAAAACCGTTGGATTATTATCTTTGATGGGACAGGCAGGCCTTCATATTCCTGCATTCCAAGGATCTTCTCTTGGAATTTTTCGTGAAATTTTTGCAGATATCGGCGATGAGCAGAGTATTGAGCAAAACTTAAGTACCTTCTCTTCTCATATGACAAATATTGTATCGATCGTTCAGCAAGCTCATCGAGATTCTTTAGTATTACTCGATGAATTATGTGGTGGTACTGATCCAATCGAAGGTGCCGCACTTGCGATCTCTATTTTAAGTGATCTGCACGGACGTGGAATTAAAACAATGGCGACAACCCATTACAGTGAACTTAAAATGTTCGCACTTTCCACCGATGATATCGAAAATGCTTCCTGCGAATTTGATGTGGAAACGCTTTCTCCAACATACCGTCTGATGATCGGTATCCCTGGAAAAAGTAATGCGTTTGCAATTTCCCGCAAATTAGGATTAGATGAACATATCATTGAGGGTGCTGCAGATCAGATTGATGAATCTGTCAAAGATTTTGAAACGATCTTAGCTGACCTTGAAAAGAGTAAACAGACAATCGAAAAAGAACAGGAAGAGATTCTTGAATACCGTAAGGAAATTGAAACTCTCCGTAGGAGTTTGAAATCTCGTCAGGATAATATAAAAGAAAAACGTGATAAAATGCTTCGCGACGCTCGTGAAGAGGCTCACAATATCATCTCTGAGGCGAAAGAGATCGCAGATTCTACGATCCGTGAATATAACAAATTAAAGAAACAAAACAAGAATCCAGATGCAAATAAGAAGATGGAACATATGCGAAGTGATCTTCGCGGCCGCATGACAAAATTAGAAGGTCAAATGGCTTACAAATCCAAGAAAAAGAACAAGAAACGTCATGAGGCGAATGATTTCCATGTTGGTGATGAAGTTTATGTAACAAGTCTTTCCCTTGCCGGAACTGTTTCCACGCTCCCAAATGCCAAAGGTGATCTGTATGTTCAGATGGGTATGATGCGTTCTCTTGTTAACATCAAAGACCTTGAGATCACAAAAACGGCCAAAGATGTAAAACGTGAAAATCAAAGAAATGAAAGTCGTAACCGAGGACGTACTGCGATCAACAAATCCGCTTCCATCCGACCTGAGATCAATGTTATGGGTATGACGGTTGATGAAGCGATCGCACAGCTTGATAAGTACATCGATGATGCGTGCCTTGCCAACTTAGCACAGATCACTGTTGTCCATGGAAAAGGAACTGGTGCTTTACGTAAAGGGCTTCATAATTACTTTAAACAGTTGAAGAAACAAAAACGTATCTCCGGTTACCGTGATGGTGAATATGGTGAAGGAGATCTTGGTGTAACTGTTGTTATACTGTAAAAAAGATATAAAGAAGGAGATTTTATGACTTATTACGATATCTTATTTAGCTTTTTTATATATGGGTTTCTTGGTTGGTGTTCTGAAGTCGCTTTTGCAGCTTTTAAACAACATTCCTTTGTAAACCGTGGATTTCTAAATGGTCCGATCTGTCCGATTTATGGAATTGGAGTGACGGTTGTCGTTGCTTCTCTTCAGCCTTACGTCGGAAACTTGATCTTGCTTTATATTACCTCCACCATTCTCGTTACTTTTCTTGAATGGCTAACGGGTTTTCTTCTTGAAAAGATGTTTCATCACAGATGGTGGGATTATTCTGAAATGCCATTGAATATCGGCGGCTATGTATGTCCTTTATTTTCTGCGATCTGGGGCGTCGCTTGTGTATTGATCGTGAAACTTATCTATCCTTTTACGGATAAACTAGTTTCTTTTCTCCCGATATGGCTTGGAAAATTTCTGCTTGTTTTATTAAGCATTGCTCTTATAGTTGATATTTGCATCACGGTTCAGGGTATTTTAAAATTCAACAAACGTCTTGCCCTTATGGAGGATATTGCAAAAGAACTGCGTAATATTTCTGATCAGATTGGTGAAAATATCTACGATAGTATGATGGATGGTCTGGAGGCTCAAGACCGATTAAAAGCTCGTGCAGATGTTATTCGAGAGAAAGTTGATGAAGCCAAACAGGAAAATGCAGATGAACTCAAAGCTCGTATGGATTCTTTAAAACAGCGAGCTGAGGAACTTCGTAGCAAATACGAAAAGATGGCAAAACTTCCTACATTTACATCACGCCGTATTTTACGTGCATTCCCTAAGATGATGCCTCGTGAACATATAAAAGAATTTGGACAGTTACGACGCATCCTGAAGAAAAAAAGAGATGAATTGAAAAAGTCATGATAAATTTTTAACTGTAAAAATGTCAGGTACATCTAAGTTTCTCGAAAACTTAGATGTACCTGACATTTTTTTCTTTTTATTTTCTATCCAATTAACACAGTTTTTCCACTTCCTGACGTTACGAAAGAAACTAATTCGTGAATGTATTAAGAACATAATCAACGTCCGTCGTCTTCTTTAATTCTTCCAGAATTTCTTCTTCTGTCACTGCTTCTGTGATCTGTCCAAGAATCTCTAAATGTTCATCTCCAACTCCAGCAATTCCAATGACAAGCTGTGCTGTTCCGCCATTAAATTCGACTCCGTCTGGATACTGCATCACAATAATTCCGCTTCTTTTTACGTCTCTTTTTGCATCTTCTGTTCCGTGTGGAATTGCAAGTCCTAATCCCATGTATACAGATGCTTCTTCATTTCTTCGGATCATTGCTGGAATATAATCATCATCTACATATCCAAGATCTCTTAAAAGTTCCCCTGCTGCCACGATCGCTTCTTCCATGCTTACCGTTGGAAGTCCCAGTTTAATTCCTTCCCTTACCAAAATCATACCTTCTTTCGCTGGTACTTCTGGTGTTGTTTCTACAACTGGTGTTACTGTTTCTTCCTCTTTATTTTTTTTCTTATTCTTGAAAAAGAATCCCATAATTGTCTCCCTTCTAAATCCAATTTTTATTCCATTATTTTTTTCTATCTCTATTATAGCAATGAAATTTTTTAACGTCTATTTTTAGTAGTGCTAATTTTTTCAGTAAATTTTGTGTCATTATTTTGTTTTCTGCCGTCACGATCATACCTATCAGCAAACAGAAAGTCTTCAACGTCTTATGTTTTATTTTTTTCTTTTTGTTATACATGCATTTTCCCTTATTTTACATTATTATTTAGACCAAGACACTCTATCATTCTCCCCTTGATATTCGAATACTCCATCATTCTTTTCTTCTAATGCTTTGATCATATGATATGTATATTCATTATATGGGGTTGGAATCCCCAATTCTTTCCCCATTCTCATCATCACACCAGAGAACATATCAATCTCTGTGTGGCGACCAGAATCAATATCCTGTAATGTCGAGTATCTTGCAGATGCTTTGACCGCACTCCCCCGTCCAGACTTTGCATTGATCGTGCTTAAGTCGATTCCTTTCGCTTTAGCAACTGCTTCAACCTCTGCTCTTAATCCTTCTCGGATCGCTGCCATATGTTCACTATCTTCATAGCATCCAACTCCAACTCCCAAGATTGCCTGTGGCAGATTATTGCAGACATTTAATTTGAATTTGCCCCAGATTTCTGCTTGAATATCATCTGTGATAATCCAGTGAAGACCTGTATTTTCAAAAATATCATTTACTGCTTTTACTCGTTCGCTTTCGTATGGTTGTTGTAGTTCTCCAAAATAAATCCCGACCGTTGTTTCTGGATCAAAATGATATCCATCTTCTTTCTTCTGTGATGCCACCTTGATAAAGGAGTATAAAATATGTGATTTATCAATTTTCTCCGCTATGATCTCTTCACTGTCAACTCCATTCATCAGACTCATGACCGTTGTGTTTTCTCCTACGATCGTCTGAATATCCTTTAATGCCCCTCTCAGACTTCCGTATTTTAAAGATACGATCAGAAGATCCACATTGTGTGCTTCTTCTGGAGTCCACACTTGCGGTGTGTATTTTGTTCCGTTAATCATCAATCCTTGGTTTTTGAGGCGTTCATTTCTCTCACCATCTGCTACAACTCCCAGTGTAATATTTTTATTATTTGACAGTCCCCAGATAATGTAAGAACCTACGGCACCTGCTCCAAGAACTGCTACTTTTTTGATGTTCATTGTTTTTTGGTTCCTCCTGATCGTCGTTTTTTGATTGTTATTCTTATTTTAACATTTTTGGAGTGTCTTTTGGGTATATTCTTGTTTTATTTATATTTATTTATTATAATAAACATAAATAAATATAAATAAACATATATTCATATAATAAATATAAATAAACATAAATAAATATGGAGGTGAATAGAAAATGGAAAATCCTTTTACTTTAACATTTGGTCAAAAACCTACGGAATTCATTTCGCGCACTAACCAAATTGGAAAGATCATTCATACATTTGATATGAAAAATCCTTCAAATAAAGTTTATATGGTTGCTGGTGTCAGGGGGTCTGGAAAGACGGTTTCTCTTGCTGAAATTGCTGATCATTATTCTTCAAATGATCAATGGATTGTTTTAAGATTGAGTGCTGATACAGATTTGATCGCTGGTGCAGTTTCCGAACTTACCCGCGTTTCACAATTTCATGATCTGGATCTTGGATTAAATCTAAATCTCGGAATTGCTGAGTTGTCAGTAAACAAAACAAATGATTCTTTGGAAAAAGAAGCTATGCTTCGTAATATTCTTGAGAAGTTAAAAAATAAAGGAAAGAAAGTTCTTTTTATCATTGATGAGATTATAAATAATTCTTATGTCAAAGTATTTGCTAGTAATTTTCAGATTTATATTACACAGAATTACCCTGTGTATCTTGTAATGGCTGGTTTGTTTGATAATATCAGCAATCTTCAAAACGAGAAGAGTCTGACATTTTTATATCGTGCTCCAAAAATTTTTCTGGAACCACTTAGCATTCCTGCAATTACTACAAGTTATCGTTCTGTATTTGACATTTCTCCAAGTGAGGCTGTTGAGATGGCAAAACTTACAAAGGGGTATCCTTTTGCTTTTCAGATTCTTGGTTACTTGAAGTGGGAGACAAATGATGATCTTGAAAAACTGCTTCCTAAGTTTGACGAGGAATTGATCATTTATGCTTATGAGAAGATATGGAGTGAACTTTCTGAACTTGACCGGAAGATTGTTTATGTAATTTCTACGGGAGTTTATAAAACTGGGGAAATTCGTGAGAAATTATCGATATCTCCACAGTTATTGAATACCTATCGAAAGCGATTGATGGAACGTGGTGTTGTGAATGGTTCTGTTCGTGGAGAACTGACTTTAGCGCTGCCTCGATTTGAGGAATATATTGAGATGTATTGTGAAGTGAACCTTTAGTTTTGTAACGTTTTTCTTTATTCTGTATATTGCATTAATACATGTGGTATTCCATCTTCTAGAAATGATTCGGATTTCTGTACAAATCCTACTTTCTCATATAATTCTTTTGCATATACCTATGCTTCTATTTTGATTGATTTTGCGTTGAATTTCTTTCTGAAGTTCAAAACAAGAAAATGAATGTTGCAAATTTTCTTGTTTGACAAGTTCCTGTAAATACGGTAAATATACATATCTCGTATTTAATGTTTGATACAAATCTTTTGAATTTACCACTTCATCTTCTCCTTTAAGAAACGCACGATAATTTTCAATATGTATCAATAAAACTTTATAATATTGTTCTTTAGAAATTAATAGCCTGCCAACTGCACCACATTCACAGCTGCCCCTAAATGGGCTTATTCAGTGCTCTCTTACTCCGGCGCAGCCCCAAAAGGGGCTTGCTGGTTTGCTTTGATTTCCTACTACCACTCCAAGTGGTTTATTTCTTGTTTTTCTTCACCGGCTCACCCGTAAACGGGTCGATATACTCTACTAATGACATTTGATCGTATTCTAAATCTTCTTTCAACTGATTCTGAATATACGCTTTGATCGCAGCTGTGTTCTTTCCTACTGTATCTATATAATATCCACGACACCAGAAATGTCTATTTCCATACTTGTACTTTAAATTCGCATGCTTTTCAAATGTCATTAGCGAACTTTTCCCTTTTAAGTATCCCACTATTTCTGATACAGAATATTTTGGGGGAATCCTTACCAACATATGGATGTGATCACTGCAACATTCTGCTTCGATTATTTCTATAAAAACACTCACATACCCCGCCGACTATGCGGGAAAAACCTTGAAATATAGGGCTT